>CAZUQB010000491.1:0-2550 GCA_964622405.1 uncultured Opitutaceae bacterium
GAGAACCGCCGGTCCGACGTGGACGAGCTCATCGCGCGCCTCGGCGCGACCGGCGACGAGCCGGTCTCGCCGGCGATGCTCAAGCTGGCGGCCCCGGTTCACCTGCGCGAAGCGCTGACCAGCCGGCTCGCGCTGGCGGGCCCGACGCGGAAGATCGTCGAGGCCCTGGCGGGCAAGGCCACGAACCCGGACGAGAAGGCCCGCCTGGCGGGCATGCTGAAGCCGGAGGCCAAGGACATTCTCGCGACCTTCCTGGAGCAGCACGAGTACGTCGACCTGCTGGCGGAGTTTCCCAGTGCGCGCCTCACGCCGCAGGAGCTGGTCGACCACCTGCGCAAGCTGATGCCGCGGCTCTACTCGATCGCGTCGTCGCCGAAGCTGCATCCCGCCGAGGTGCACCTGACCGTGGCGGTGGTCCGCTACATCACGAACCACCGCGACCGGGTGGGCGTGTGCTCGACCTACCTGGCCGACCGCGTGCAGGTCGGCTCGAGCGCCGTGCCGGTGTTTGTCTCGCATTCCCACTTCGGTCCCCCGGAGGACGGCGCGCGCGACTGCATCATGGTCGGTCCGGGCACCGGCATCGCGCCGTTCCGGGCGTTTGTGCAGGACCGGGTGGCGGCCGGCGCCACGGGGCGCAACTGGGTCTTTTTCGGCGACCAGCACAAGGCGACGGATTTCCTCTACGAGTCCGAATGGCGCCAGTACCTCGCGGCCGGCCAGGTGTTCCGGGTCGACACGGCCTTTTCGCGCGACCAGGCGACGAAGGTCTACGTGCAGGACCGACTGCGGGAGCACGCCGCGGAGGTGTGGACGTGGATCCGGGGCGGCGGACATTTCTACGTGTGCGGCGACGCGAAGCGCATGGCGAAGGACGTGGACGTGGCGCTGCACGAGATCGTCGCGCAGCAGGGCGGGATGGACCCGGCCGCGGCCGCCGAGTACGTGAAGCAGCTCAAGAAGGACAAACGCTACCAGCGCGACGTGTACTGACCGCGCCGCGTGTGCGCCGCGCGGTGGAGAAGGGTGCAGGGAGAACGGAGCAGGAAGGCTAGAAGCGGGGGATGACTTGGGGCGCGGAAAAAGGCTTTTCGCCGGATTTTTTGTCTGTCCCTTCTGCTTTCTCCCTGTTCCTTTCTCCAGCGCGCATCGCGCGCTCCTATGCTCACGTTCAACCAACGCACCGCCCTCGTTACCGGCGCGGGCCGCGGCATCGGCAAGGCGATTGCCGAGACCCTGGCCAAGCACGGCGTCACTGTCATCTGTGTCTCAAAGTCCGCCGATTCCTGCGGCGCGACGGCGGCCGCGATCACCGCGGCGGGCGGCAAGGCGAAGGCCCTGGCGGTGGACGTGGCCGACGGCGCGGCGGTCGCGCAGGCGGCGGAGGCGCTGCTGAAGGAGTTCCCGGCGATCGACATCCTCGTCAACAACGCGGGCATCACCAAGGACGGCCTGCTGTTCCGCATGAGCGACGCGGACTGGAACGACGTGATCGCGACCAATCTCTCGAGCTGCTTTCACTGGACCAAGCACCTGGCGCGGCCGATGACCCGCGCGCGCTGGGGTCGCATCGTGAACATCACGTCGGTGAGCGGCATCATGGGCAACGCCGGCCAGGCGAACTACTCGGCGGCCAAGGCCGGCATGATCGGCCTGACGAAGACGCTGGCGCGCGAGTTTGCGGGCCGGAGCGTAACCGTGAATGCGGTGGCGCCGGGCTTCATCAAGACGGACATGACGACCGAGTTCGTGAACAACCCGGAGATTTCCGCCAAAGTGCTCGAAGCCGTGCCTTTAAAGCGGTTCGGCGAGGCCTCGGACATCGCGCACATGACCGCGTACCTGTGCTCGGAGGAGGCCAACTACATTACCGGGCAAGTTTTTGCCGTTGACGGCGGCATGGCGATGTGAACCCTCCAAACCACCGGAATTTACCAAATATGGCTGACCAGAAAACTATCGAACAGCGGGTCAAAGAAATCATCGTTAATCAGCTCAACGTGAACGAGGAGCAGATTACGCCGACGGCTTCCTTTCTCGATGATCTCGGTGCCGACTCGCTCGACACCGTCGAGCTGATCATGGCCTTTGAGGAGGAGTTCAAGGACGAGATCAAGGGCGAGATTCCCGAGTCAGACGCCGAGAAGCTCCAGACGGTCGGCCAGGTGATCGATTACATCAAGGGCAAGGCCGGCAAAGCCTAATCCAGCGTCATCTAGATTTTACGGCGTTCTGCCTGTTTCCCGCGCGGAAATGTCTGGCAGAACGCCTTTTTATTTCCAGAAAACCAATCACGCTTCCTGGTCATGGAAAACTCCCCGACTTACCCCCGTGTTGTGGTCACCGGCCTCGGTGCCGTGGTCTCGATCGGCCACACGGTTGACGAGTTCTGGGCCAGCCTGCTGGCCGGCCGCTCGGGCATCGACCGCGTGACCCATTTCGACGCGACCCTGTACCCGAGCCAGATCGGCGCCGAGGTGCGGGACTGGGATCCCGCGCAGCACATGGATCCCAAGGAGGTCCGCCGCAACGACCGCTACACGCACTTCG
>CAZUQB010000492.1:0-2538 GCA_964622405.1 uncultured Opitutaceae bacterium
TGCGGCGGAACATCGGCCTGGTGTTCCAGGAGAGCTTCCTGTTCTCGAACACCGTGGCGGCGAACATCGCGTTCGGCCACCCCGGGGCGACCCCGGAGCAGATCGAGAAGGCGGCCCGGATCGCGGCGGCGCACGACTTCATCATGCAGCTCCCGCAGGGCTACCAGACCGTGCTCGGCGAGAGCGGCAACACGCTCTCCGGCGGCCAGCGGCAGCGGCTGGCGATCGCGCGCGCGGTGCTGCTCGAGCCGGCGATCCTGCTGCTCGACGACCCGACGGCGGCGATCGACAGCGAGACGGAGCACGAGATCTTCGAGGCCCTGGAGCGCGCGATCGCCGGGCGCACCACCTTCATCGTCGCGCACCGCCTCAGCACGCTGCGCCGCGCCGACTTCATCATCGTGATGGAGAACGGCCGGATCGTGCAGCGCGGCACGCACGAGGAGCTGATGCGGGTGCCGGGCCCGTACCGCCACGTGGCGAGCCTGCAGCTCGTCGACGGCCGGGAGCTCGCGCCGTTCCAACCGCCGGCGGAGGGGACGCCATGAGCGCCGCGCCCCAACCCCGCGCCGGCCCCGGGCTCCTCGTGCAGCGCGAGCGCGAGGACGACGAGCCGCAGTTCAAGCCCCTGGAGTGGGGCCTGATCGCGCGGCTGTTCACCTACACCCGGCCGTTCGCGCGGAAGCGCAACGCGCTCATCGCGCTGACCCTGGTCCGCGCGATGCAGATCCCCGCCATCACCTGGGCGATGGGCCGCATCATCGCGGGCCCGATCGCGCGCCAGGACCTCGCGGTGCTGCCGTGGGCCGTGCTCGCCTTCGCCGCGCTGGCGATCGTCACGGACGCCATGTTCCACTTCCGCCAGCGCTACGCGCTCGAGCTGGGCGAGCAGGTGGTGAACGCGCTGCGGAGCGCGATCTTCGACCGCGTGCAGTCGATGCCGATGGGCTTCTTCCACCGGACGAAGCTCGGGCGGATCCTGAGCCGCGTGACGACGGACGTGGAGGCGGTGCGCTCGGGCATCCAGGACGTGCTCTTCGTGAGCCTGATCCAGTTCGGCCAGATGGTGTTCGCGGCGGTCGTGATGGCGTGGTGCGACTGGCTGCTGTTCCTCGTGGTGCTGGCGATGGCGCCGATCCTCTGGCTGGTGAACAACCACTTCCGGATGCGCCTGAGCCAGGCCTCGCGCGCGGCGCAGGAGAGCTTCAGCCGCGTGACCTCGACCCTGGCGGAGTCGGTGAACGGCATGCGGGTGACGCAAGGGTTCGTGCGGCAGGAGACGAACCTCGGGCTCTTCCGGTCGCTGCTGGCGGACCACTCGCGCTACAACGTCGAGCAGGCCCGCACCTCGGCGATCCTCACGCCGCTGCTCGAGCTGAACAGCCAGTTCTTCATCGCGATGCTGCTCCTGCTCGGCGGGTGGCGGACCTTCCACGGCGCCATGACGATCGGGGACCTGATCCAGTTCTTCTTCCTCGCGAACCTCTTCTTCTCGCCGATCGCGACGATCGGCAACCAGTACAACCAGGCGCTGATCGCGATGGCGGGGGCGGAGCGCGTGTTCCGGCTGATCGACGCCCAGCCCGACTGGGCGGACGACCCGGCGGCGGCGCCGCTCCCGCCGGCCCCGGGCCGGGGCGTGCGGGTGGAGTTCCGGCGGGTCACGTTTGGCTACGACCCGGGACGGCCGGTGCTGCACGACGTGACCTTCACCGCCGAGCCGGGGCAGACGATTGCGCTCGTCGGCCACACCGGCAGCGGCAAGAGCTCGATCATCAACCTCGTCGCGAAGTTCTATCTCCCGACGGGCGGGGAGCTGCGGATCGACGGCCACGAGATCCGCACCCTCACGAGCCACTCGCTGCACCGCCAGATGGGCATGGTGCAGCAGCAGAACTTCCTCTTCACGGGCACCGTGCTGGAGAACATCCGGCTGAGCCGGCCGGAGGCGACGCTGGCGGAGGTGCGCGCGGCGGCGCGGCATCTCGACTGCCTCGACCTGCTGGAGGACCTGCCGCAGGGCTTCGACACGGTGATCGGCGAGCGCGGCGCGGGCCTCTCGGTGGGGCAGCGGCAGCTCGTGTGCTTCACGCGCGCGCTGCTGGCGGACCCGCGGCTGGTGATCCTCGACGAGGCGACCAGCGCGATCGACGCGCTTACCGAGGCGCGGCTGCAGAAGGCGCTGGTCGCGCTGCTGCGCGGGCGCACGAGCTTCGTCGTCGCGCACCGCCTCAGCACGATCCGGCACGCGGACCAGGTGCTGGTGCTCGACCAGGGCCGCGTGATCGAGCACGGCACGCACGCCACGCTGCTCGCGCGCGGCGGACACTACGCGGCGCTTTACCAGCAGTTCGTGCAGGTCGACGACCGGGCCTGAGGACGGCGCGAGCCGTCAAGTCTCGGGGAAGGCGAGACAAATTTCAATCGTGGCGCGAGGGCCGCGCGCCCATATTTTTCAAGATTCTCCTAGGCAAACAGGCGATTTTCCCTCTAGAAAAGCCTTGTTATCGAAGTACAGGACCCTAAACCCACAATCAC
>CAZUQB010000493.1:0-2537 GCA_964622405.1 uncultured Opitutaceae bacterium
AACTACGACCTCGAGATGCTGCAGGAGATGGGATTCTGCAGCGGCATCGAGAACTACTCCCGGCACCTGACGGGACGGAAGGCGGGCGAGCGGCCCTTCTGTCTGATCGACTTTTTTCCGAAGGATTTTCTGCTCCTGATCGACGAGAGCCACGTGACCGTGCCGCAGATCCGCGGGATGTACAACGGCGACCGGGCGCGGAAGCAGACGCTGGTGGACTTCGGCTTCCGGCTGCCGTCGGCGCTGGACAACCGCCCGCAGAACTTTGAGGAATTCGAGCAGGTGGCCGGCCAGACCCTGTACGTCTCGGCCACGCCGGCCGAGTTCGAGCTGAAGCGCTCGACGGTGGTGGCGGAGCAGCTGATCCGGCCGACCGGGCTGCTGGACCCCGAGATCACGATCCGCCCGGCGAAGGGGCAGGTCGAGGACCTGATCGGCGAGATCCGGCGGGCGGTGGAGGCCGGCGAGCGCGTGCTCGTGACCACGCTGACGAAGCGGCTGTCCGAGGACCTGACGACCTATCTCCGCGAGGCGAAGGTTCGCGTGGAGTACCTGCACTCGGACATCGACGCGATCGAGCGGGTCGAGATCCTGCGCAACCTGCGCCTGGGCAATTTCGACGTGCTGATCGGCATCAACCTCCTGCGCGAGGGCCTGGACCTGCCGGAGGTGGCGCTGGTGGCGATCCTCGACGCGGACAAGGAGGGCTTCCTGCGCAGCGAGACCAGCCTGATCCAGACGGCGGGCCGCGCGGCGCGCCATGAAAAGGGGCGCGTGATCTTCTACGCGGACCAGCTGACCGAATCGATCAAGCGCACCGTGGCGACGGTGCAATACCGCCGGGAAAAGCAGCTCGCGTACAATCGCGAGCACGGGATCACGCCGCGAAGCGTCCAGCGGGCGGCGCAGTCGAGCCTGCACACCTATGACGGATCCGGGGACCGCGCCGACCCGCAGGTGGCCGAGACGGTGGACGACGTGGCGGCCGTGGTGGCCGAGCTCGAGGAGGAGATGCAGGAGGCCGCCGGACGGCTCGAGTTCGAGCGCGCGGCGGTGCTGCGCGACCAGATCAACGCCCTGAAGACGGGCGACTACAAGAAGGCCGCGCGCCCGGTGGAGAAATACCCGGCTCGCGGCCCGCGAAAAAACGGGCCCAAGGCCCGGCGGTGACCGGCGGCGGGACCGTTACGGACCGCCGGCGGGCTTGGCACCGCCCGAGGTGTGGACCGCGGTGCTGAGCTGCTCGGCGGTCATGGTCTCGGTCGGGCTGCCGATGGTGGCGGCCTTCTGGCCCTTGCGGACCTTGACCGCGATGTTCGAGCCGACGGGGGTGACCCACTCGTACTCGCCGTCATCGGCCTTGGCGTCCTTCGGCTTGGGATTGCTGGCACAGCCGGCGAAGACGCCAGCCACGAGGGCGGCGGTTGCCAGCATTCTGAGGTTCTTGATGGGCATCATTTGGTTAGGTTCAGGAAGAGAGTTTCTGGCGCTCGGGCTTGAGCACGCCGATGGAGGTGAGGTTCCGGTAGCGCTCCGCGTAATCGAGGCCGTAGCCGACCACGAACTTGTCGGGGATCGCAAAGCCCACGAAATCGGCCTCGAACGGCACCTGGCGGCGGCCTTTCTTGTCCAGCAGCACGCAGACCCGGAGGCTGGCCGGCTGCAGGCCGCGGATCATGCCGGTGACCAGGGCGAGCGTCTTGCCGGTGTCGAGGATGTCGTCCACCAGCAGGACGTGCCGGTTGGTCACGTCGAGCGTGAGACTGTGCACGAGCTTGGGCGTGCCGTGGGACTCGGTGGCGTTGCCGTAGCTGGAGATGCGGATGCAGTCGAGGCGGACGGGATTGTCGAGTTGGCGCAGCAGGTCGGCGGTGAACAGGATCGCGCCGTTCATGATCGAGATCACCGTCAGCTCGTCGCCGCCATAGGTGCGCCTGAGCTCGGCGCCGAGCTCGCGCACGCGGCGCTGGATGGCTTCCTCGGTGACAAGGACCGATTCGATGTCGGGATGCAGGGCGGGCGTGGCATGGGCCATGGTCGGGTCCTGAGCGAGGCAAACGAACCCCGATCTGGCAATGGTCTTTCGACGAACGGCGGAACCACCGGTCCGGCCGGGTCCGGCGCGCGGCCGACGGGCCGGCGCGTGTCAGCCGGCGCCATTTCCTTTGACTTGCCGGAGGGCGAAATCTTGCCTCGGCGCCGGCGTCGCGTCGCATGATCTCGATCCGGATCCAGAACCTCACCAAGCGCTTTGGCAGCGTCACCGCGCTGCAGTCCCTGAGCCTGACGGTCAATCCGGGCGAGCTGTTCTTCCTCCTCGGCCCCAGCGGCTGCGGCAAGACCACGCTGCTGCGGAGCCTCGCGGGCTTCTATGTGCCGGAGCAGGGGACGATCCACTTCGGCGACGAGGACGTGACCCGCCTCGAGCCCCACAAGCGGAACACCGGGATGATGTTCCAGAGCTATGCGCTCTGGCCGCACCTGACGGTGGCGGAGAATGTCGCGTTCGGCCTGGAGGAGCGGAAGGTGCCGAAGGA
>CAZUQB010000494.1:0-2536 GCA_964622405.1 uncultured Opitutaceae bacterium
TTCGTCCAACAGGAGGAATCCGCCCCGCCGTCGCGTTAGCAGGGAACCGCTGCCGCCGGCCAATCCCGGCTAATGACGGGCTGCGGAGACTCACAGGAGGAAACGAAGGGAACGGAGAGGAACCACTCATCCACGCTCATCATCGCTAATGTTTCCGATCCGAAATTAGCGGTGATTAGCGAAGATGATTGGTTCCCCCAGATTCCCTCCGTTCTCTCCGTTCCCTCCTGTAAAACCGGTCCTCCCGCCCGCGTTACGACGTCGCCGGGCGGTCAGGCACGATGCGGACCTCGAGGCGAACCAACCCCGCGGGCGCGTGGGCAAGGGAGAACCGGTACGTGCCCTCGTTGTACGGATGACTCGAGCGGGGCCGCAGCTCCGCGGGCGCGAATGGCACGGTCTGTTGCAGCACCGCGTGGCCGGCCTGGTCGTAACCGATGATTTCGACGACTTGCCCCGTGGTGGTGTCGGCGTCGTAGGCCCGCCGCACACTGCCGTCGAGGACCGGCTCGCCGGCGACGATGCGGATGCGCGGGGTGAGCGCCTCGACCCGGGACGAGGACACGGCGGAGAGCTGGATGTTTTCCCAGGCTTGCGGAAGCGGATTGATGACTTGGGCGCAGCTGGAGAGCAGCCCGGCCGCGATCAACGCGGCCAGGCGACGGAGCAGACGAGGAGACGAGAGGAGAGAGGACATGGTGGGATGGGGTTAGGGGTTAGAAGGTCCAGGACAGGCCGCCGTAGAGGCTGCGGCGCTCGCCGTACTGCGGGGCGCCGACCCCGATGCCGGAGCCGTCGCGAATCTCGTACACGTCGTCGAAGAGGTTCAGCACCTCGAGCCGCGCGCGCAGCTGGCGGCGGCCCGTGAACTTGAACGTGTGCTCGACGCCGAGGTTGAACGTCGCGTAGGCCGGCATTTTCTCGGTGTTGGCGAAGCCCCGGCGGAGCCCGCTGCCGTAGAGCAGATCGGCGAACGCGAGCGTGTTGGTCCAGCGGTACGAGACGCCGGTGGACGCCGTGAGACGCTGGTCGTGGTCGAGGAAGACGTCGTGCGCCGCGATGTACGCGAGCTCGTCGGGGCCGAACTGGAACTCGCCGCTGGTGATCTCGCGCCCGGTGGCGCGGCTGACCGCGACGTTGGCGTAGGCCGTGAAGCGGTCGCGCGTGTAGTTGGTCGCGAATTCCACCCCGTAGACGCGGCCGGTGCGGTAATTGAAGGGCGAGTAGATCAGCGCCTGGCCGAACTGGCCTTCGTCGAGCTGGTTTCGTGCGGTCTTGAAGTAGGCGTCGACCGTGACCGAAAGGTCCGGCGTCACCTTGTGGTTCAGCCCGGCGTCGAAGTAGTGCGAGCGCTCCGACCGCACGGGCGAGCTCACGGCGAGCTCAGGGGCGTTGGTCGTGTTCGCGAACCGGGCGATGTCGCCGGTCTGGAGGATTTCCAGCGGGGGCGGCGTGAAGTAGCGGGCGTAGCCGGCGTGCAGGCTCGTGGCCGCGCTGAGGGTGTAGACGGCGTTCAGACGCGGGCTGAGCTGGCTCTCCTTCGTGTAGGCGTCGACCGCGTCGGCCCGCGCGCCGTAGTTCACCGTGAGGTCGCCGAGCTTCCACTCGTCCTGGAGATAGACGCCGTACAGCGTCCCGCGCTTGCGCTGGCGGTCCGCGACCGTGAACGGCACGTTCGACAGCAAGTTGCCGTCGTCGTCGGTGGCGAAGACAGTCGTCGCGGTGTCGGTGGTGGCGCGGTCCCACGTGACGAGCAGACCGCCGCGCAGGGTGTGGTGCGCGGCGACGGCCCACCGGCCGTCGAACTCGAGGCCCTGCGAATCAAGGTCGCGCCGCACGTCGCTCGCGACGCCGTTGAACATCAGGTCGCCGACCGGGTCCGGCTGGAAGTGCAGCTGGCTCGCCCGCGTGAAGGCCACGGCCTGCAGCGAGGCGTCGCCGGCCGTCAGCTGGTAGGCGACCACGGCGTAGCGGTTGTCCTCGCGCTGGCGCTCGTCGAGCTGGGCGGAGTCGAAGGTGGTGATCCCGGGCAGCGTGAAGGCGACCGCCTGGTCGGGATTGTTCGGGATCTCGAAGCGCGAACTCGAGGCGCTGGCGATGACGTTCACCCGGCTCGTCGGCGAGAGCGTGGCGGAAAGGTAGGCGAAGCCCTTGCTCTGCTCGGTCCGGTCGTGGATCGCCTCGCGCGACGGCGTGGGGTTCTCGATGCCAAGCGTGTGGGTGTCGTAGCTCCCGGTGAGGTAGAAGTCCACCGGGCCCTGGCTGCCGCCGGTCTCGAACGACGGGTTCCACCGGTCGTGGGCGCCGCCGTAGACCGAGAGCTCGCTCGACGGGGCGCTGCGGCCGCTCTTGGTGTGGATGTCGACGACGCCGGAGGTCCGGTAGCCGTACTGGGCCGGGAGGGAGCCGGTCAGGACCGCCACGGTGTCAACGAGGCGCGTATCGAGCTCGGCCGCGAAGCCGCCGACGCCCTCGGGCAGCAGGACATCGTTGATGCGGTACTGGAGATTGGCGTGCTCGCCGCGGAGGTGGACCT
>CAZUQB010000495.1:0-2535 GCA_964622405.1 uncultured Opitutaceae bacterium
CCTCGGGCCCGAGGTTCTTCTCCACCTCGCCCTTGATCTTCGTGATCTGCTGCCGGGTGTCGACCAGCGCCTTCTCGAACCGCGCGACCTCCGCGATGCGCTTCTCGGCGTCGACCTGGTAGTTCGGCACCTCGACGTCGCTCTGGATGTAGACGAAAACCTGGCCATACGCGATGCCCTGCGAGGCCGAGATGCCTTGCACGACGAGCTCGTTCTTTCCAGGGGGACTCATGGATGCGCCGGCGCCGCCCGACGATAACGCGTCCGGCTCCCAAGCCGTCAATGCGGATTTACAGGAGATTCGTCTCGGCCACGAACGCCGAGGGACCCCACGCGGCCCGGACCGCCGCGATGACCGGCGCAACTGCGGCGGTATCGGGCAGCAGCACGAAGCAGGCGCTGCCGCTGCCGCTCATCCTTGGCGCCAGTCCGCATCGCGCCCGCAGTTGCTCCAGCAGGACCGGCAGGGCCAGGAATTTCGCGAAGGCCGGACGCTCGAGCGAATTGAACAGCCGCGCCTCGACCGGCTCGCCGCGCTCCAGCGCCCGCACCAGTCCGGCCAACCGCTCCTCCGCCTCTGCCGACGGCAGATAACCGGCGGGTGCGTCCGCCGCGAGCCGTCCATAGGCCCACGGGGTGGAGATGCCGAACGCCGGCTTGAACACGAGCACACGCCGGCCCGTGAGCCGCCGCGCCGCCGCGGGCGCCAGAAGCTCGACCTGTTCGCCGCGTCCGCGCATCACGACCGGGCCGCCGGCGAGAAACAGGGGGCAATCTGATCCCACCCGCGCGGCCACCGCGGCGAGCGCCGAGGGATTCAGCGGATTTCCGGCCAGCTGATTCAGCGCCCGCAGCGCCGCCGCCGCATCGCTGCTGCCGCCGCCGAGCCCCGCTCCCATCGGCACGCGCTTGGTCAGGTGAAACCGCGCCCCACCCGACCAGCCGCTCGCGCGCCGGAACTCCGCTGCGGCCCGCAGCACCAGGTTGGTGTCGTCCAGCGGCACCGCCGGATCATCACAGGCCAGGCTGAAACCGGCCGCCGGCTCGACCCGCAGCGTGTCGGCCAGGCCGAGCGGCGCGACCAGCGATACCAGCTCGTGGAAACCGTCGGCCCGCCGGCCGGTCACGGCCAGGCACAGGTTCAGTTTCGCGGGACAGGAAAGTTCGAGCGGCGTCACGGCGGGCGAAGAAAACATTGGCGGTGCCCGGGTCCGGCCGTCAGCATTTTTCGACGAACATGGCCTGCGACCTCATCCTTGTCCTCGACGCCCAGTCGCCCCGCGAAGTGATCCCCGCCCTGCGCCAGCTCCAGGGCACCGTGCGCTGGGTGAAGATCGGCCTCGAGATGTACACCGCGTGCGGCCCCGACGCCGTGCGCGAGATCGCCAGGCTCGGCTTCAAGGTGTTTCTCGACCTCAAGCTCCACGACATTCCCAACACCGTGGCCAAGGCCGTCGAGTCGGCATCAAAGCTCCCGATCGGCATGCTCACGCTCCACACCTGCGGCGGGCGCGAAATGATGCAGTGGGCCGTGAGGGCCCAACAGCAGCACGCCCCGGAGCTCCTGCTCCTCGGAGTAACCGTTCTTACATCCACGAGTGCCGCCGTCCTCGCCGAGACCGGCGTCGCGGATTCGCCCGCCGACCAGGTCGTGCGCCTCGGCCGCCTCGCGATCGACTCGGGCCTGCGGGGCCTCGTCTGCTCGCCGCTCGAGATCGCCCCGCTGCGCGCGGTTCTGCCCGCCTCCGTCGCCCTCGTCACGCCCGGCATCCGGCCGCGCGACGCCAAGGCCGACGACCAGTCCCGCGTGATGACCCCCGCCGAGGCCGCGCGCGCCGGCGCCAGCTTCCTCGTGGTCGGCCGCCCCATTTTCAAGGCCCCGGACCCGGTTCAGGCCGCCCGCGCCATCCTCGCCGAGATCCGGGCGGAGTGACCAGGGACAGGTGACGAGTTGGCGTCGGCGCGCGCCCGTCCTTGCGGTCGGCGGTTTCTTCCTTCAAGTTTTCCCTCCCAACTCGCACCCACCCCGTCGCGACGCTCGTCTCCTCGTCCCCTCGACACCTCGTCTCCTCGTCCCCTCGTCCTCCCCCCAGCCCATGAGTCGCACCGCTGTCATCCTCCTAGCCGCCGGCAGCGGGTCGCGCATGAACGGGGCGGTGGCCGACAAGGTGCTGGCGCCACTCGCGGGCCGGCCGGTGTTCGCCCACTCGGTGGCGGCGTTCATGGCGAGCAGCATCGCCGATTTCTACGTCGTGGTGTACCGCGACCCGCGCCAGATGACCGAGCTCATGGCCTACGCGCCCACGCCGTCGGCCCTGGTGCAGGGCGGGCGCGAACGGCAGGACTCGGTAATGAACGCGCTCGCCGCGCTCCCCGACGACATTGCCCACGTTTTCATCCATGACTGCGCCCGGCCGCTGATCCGTCCGGAGCAGCTGGTCGCGCTCCACAAGATCGTCCGGCGCGAGGGCGCGGTCGTGCTCGCCCACCGGATCACCGACACCGTCAAGGAACACCGC
Organism: uncultured Opitutaceae bacterium; assembly: GCA_964622405.1. Taxonomy (GTDB): domain Bacteria; phylum Verrucomicrobiota; class Verrucomicrobiia; order Opitutales; family Opitutaceae; genus Opi-474. Next base: position 2,520 of record CAZUQB010000495.1, read on the forward strand.
GACGACGCCCACCTGC
>CAZUQB010000496.1:0-2533 GCA_964622405.1 uncultured Opitutaceae bacterium
GGCACCGCGGGCCACAACTTCTGGGTCGAGGGCTGCGAGCCGATCTGCGCGGGACTGATCGCCGGCTGGGCGCTGACCGGCATCGCGAACTCGATCATCAACGTGCTGTGTTTCTGACGCGCGAAATGACGCCGCCATGATCTCCCCGGCCGAAGCGGAACGCCTGATGCGGGCTCACCTGCCGGTGTTCGGCAGCGAGAGCTGTCCGCTGGGCGACGCGCAGGGCCGGGTCCTGCGGCAGGACCTGCGGGGTGACCGCGACCTGCCGCCGTTTGATCGCGTGATGGTCGACGGCTACGCGCTCAAGGCCGCGAAGCTCACCGGGCGTCACCGCACGTTTCGCATTGGTGGAATCCAAGCCGCCGGCATGCGCCCGTTCGAACTCGCGGCCGGCGGTCGCGAGTGCATCGAGGTCGCCACGGGAGCGGTGCTGCCCACGGGCGCCGACTGCGTCGTCGGCTACGAGGACACGATCGTGGAGCACGGAGTCATGACCTTGAAGCCGTCTGTCAGGAAGCCGCGGAAGGGAGACGGAGTGCACCGGCGGGGCAGCGACCACCGGAAAGGGGCGGTCATCGTCCGCGCTGGCGTGGTCCTGACCGGGCGCGAGATCGCGGTCGCGGCGGCCGTGGGGGCGGCGCGGGTTGTGGTGGCGCAGCGGCCGAAGATCGCCGTGGTCGCGACCGGGGACGAATTGGTGGAGGTCGGGGACGCGGTGGCGCCGCACCAGATCCGCCGCAGCAATGATGCCGCCGTCCGGGCGGCGCTGATCCAGGCAGGCTATCCGTGCGTGGAGAAATTCCATCTCCACGACATGCGCCATGAGATTGAGCACATGCTCTGGCACATCATCGCGGAGTTCGATGTGATCCTGGTGATCGGCGGAGTGTCCAAGGGGAAGTTCGATTTCCTGCCGGCCGAACTCGACGCGCAGGGGGTGAGGAAAGTCTTCCAGGGAGTGGCCCAGCGGCCGGGGCGGCCGATGTGGTTTGGAGTGAATCCTGACGGCAAACCGGTGTTTGCGCTGCCGGGCAATCCCGTCTCCGCCTACACCTGCCTGCACCGCTATGTGCTGCCAGCCCTCGCGCAGTCCAGCGGACGCGTGGAGCGGGCGCGGGAGAGAGTCGAGTTGGCTAAACCGGTGACCTTTCGTTCAAAACTGACCTACTTCCTCCCGGTGCGCCTGGCGACGAATGCGGCGGGCGGGCGGCGGGCGCTGCCCGATCCCAGCAACACGTCGGGTGATTTCGCCGGGCTGGTGGGAACGGACGGATTTGTCGAACTGCCTCCAGCGGAGGAGTTCCCGGCCGGTCGCGTCGTGCCGTTCTGGCCCTGGACCTGAACGCCGACTGGGAAATTTCCGTCAAACCGCGCGGCGGGAGATTTCGTCTGGTCTCACGGCGCTTGGGTGTTAAACACCGGGCATGCTGTTTTTCGCCGCGGCCGAAACGACCATCGACAAGCTGAAGAAGATTCCGCCGGAGTTCTGGTGGAAGGTGGGCACGATCGTGCTCGTGGTCGCCGCGCTCGTCATCATCGTGCGAAAGGTCTCCGGCATGAACAAGATGGTCCTCGGTGCCATCGTCTTCGTCATCCTGACCATCGTGGGCTTCAACTGGATCTACGAGCGGAACGAGCCGGCGTTCATGACCCCGGTGATCAACAAGATCGCGCCGTTCTTCCCGAGCAAGGGGGCCTACAACGCGAAGCAGCAGCAGGCGCCGAAGCCCTGAGCCACGGCTTCCGCCCCAGCCGGACGGTTCGACGCCACGGCGAAAAAGAGGGTGGTTTTTGAGGCGGTGCGCCCGTACAACTCGGGCCCTCCTCCCATGCCCAAAGACCGCTCCGACATCGGACTCATCGGCCTCGCCGTGATGGGTCAGAATCTCGCGCTCAACATCGCCGATCACGGCTTCCAGATCTCGGTCTACAACCGGACCACGGAGAAAACCGACAAGTTCGTCGCCGACAACCCGGCCACGCCGGGCGGCCTCGTCGGCACCAAGACCCTCGAGGAGTTTGTCCGCTCGCTCGCGAAGCCGCGAAAGATCGTGATCCTCGTCCAGGCCGGCAAGGCCACCGATGCCGTGATTGACGGTTTGGTGCCGCTGCTGGAGACGGGTGACATCGTCATCGACGGCGGCAACGCGCTCTGGACCGACACGATCCGCCGCGAGAAGGCGCTGCGCGAAAAGGGCCTGCGCTTTGTTGGCTCCGGCGTGTCCGGCGGCGAGGAGGGGGCGCGCTTCGGCCCGTCACTCATGCCGGGCGGCGAGTTTGAGGCGTGGCTCGAGTTGAAGCCGATCTGGGAGGCGGTCGCCGCCAAGGTTGACGCGAAGACCGGCCGTCCGATCCCAGGCGCGGCCCCGGGCAAGCCGGTGTCCGGCGGCGTGCCCTGCACGACCTACATCGGCGCCAACGGCGCGGGCCACTACGTGAAGATGGTCCACAACGGCATCGAGTATGGCGACATGCAGATGATCTGTGAGGCCTACGCGCTGATGAAGGGGTTGCTGGGACTGAAGCCCGCGGA
>CAZUQB010000497.1:0-2530 GCA_964622405.1 uncultured Opitutaceae bacterium
ATGCGGGAAACTCAACCGAACTTTGCCCGGGAATCATCAAAAAACGGCGCGGGTGCTCTCGGCCGCAAGGAGGCACCTGAGCCGCACGAATCTCGACCAACTCCAGTCTGCCAACTATGATCTGCTGGTTGGCGGCCCGCTCGCGACTCGCGGGACAACCGAGACTTCGTTTGCCGCTGATGGCGCGAATTTGCGCGGATGATCCAATCCGATGCCTCGCCTCCTTCATCCGCGAAAATTCGCGTGATCCGCGGTGAAAAGAGCGCCGCTCCCTTTGGCCACAAGAGAGCACAGAAAGCGCAGAGCACCGCCGATCGGTTTAGGCCAACCCGAACATGGGCCTTCTGCGCCGCCTTGCGCCGGGAGTCCGCGGAGCTGCTAGTGCGGCTGCGGCTCCTTCACGACGGGCTCGCCGATGATCACGCGGCCGATGGGTTCATGCCAGTCGACGCTGGGCTTGGTCTGCCGCCCGAGCGCGGGGGTCGCCACGGTGATCATGGGCTTGATCAGTTCCTCGAGGTAGTTGCCCCAGAGATCCGTCGTGGAATGCGTGCGCCACAGCAGCACGTCGGGATGCTCCTTGGTCGCGTGCCGCTGGTAGGCGTAGGCGGAGATCATGAGGAAATGCCGTCCCGTGAGGGAGAGAAGCTCCCGAGTATAGCCGGCCATCCGCCAGGCGGTGTCCGACGCCTGGTCACCCAGCACGCGGGCGCGGATCTCGGCGGCGTTCTTGACCCGGTTGCCGACGAAGAACGGGGTGATCGTGCCCCATTCGACCGCGACGGTGATGGTCGGCGGGTGCTCGTGGGAGGCGAGGACGTAGTGGCGGTCGGCGAGGGACTTGACGACCTGGCGCTGGATTTCCTCCTCGTCGGCCGGCTTCCGCTGGAAGTGCTGCGCCACCTCGCCGCCGATGTCCGCGTAGCCGAGGAACACCGGCACGTAATAGGTCGGGTTTTCCGCCGTGGGCTCCGGAACGGCCCGTCCCTCCTTGGTGACGTCGGTGCTCACGACCATCATCCGCTGGTCCCCTGGCGCCGCGCGCGAGGCGGAAATCGACAGCGCGGCGAGGACCACCGCGAACGTCGCCATCAGCACCGGCCGTCGCACCGCAGCGAACGGCCCCAAGGAACGTAACAGGCTCATGAAAGAAAGACGCGCGACCCGCAAAATTCAGTTACACCAGACTTCCGAGCGAGCGCAACGCCATCGATCGAAGCGCGACGAAGCGAAGGCGCGACGACCAAGCCAACTGATCCCGCGCAACGCACCAATCCCATGTGGGTGGGGTGCCCTCACCCCGCATTCCTCTTCGAGTCGAAGGTCCCAGGTCGAAGGTCGAATGTCCGCTAGCGGCGCCGAAGCGGCGGACCACAATCGGAACTCGGAATTCGCCATTCAGAATTCGTCCTTCGACCGCAGTAGCGAGTAGCGGGCAGCGGCATGACCAAGAACGCCCTCCGTCGCAGTCGACCCACCGCCGGATCGATTTCCGTGTATTCCGTGTGTTCCGTGGGCCCACCGATCGAAATTCGGAATTTCGCTCGCGACCTTCGACCTGCCGACCTTTGACCCCTACGACAATCCGGAGGGACCGGTAACGAACAGAACCGCAGGCCACTTCCTCCAGCGCTTTCCGGCCTTGACCGGCAGGCGGGGTGTCACACCGTGCCCAGACAGCACCTCACTGCCTGATGGTGTAATGGTAGCACAGGCGACTTTGACTCGCCTAGTCGTGGTTCGAATCCACGTCGGGCAGCCATTCGACGCGCGGTCCGAGCACCGCTTGCTCATGGCCTGCGGCCGGCATACCCAAATGACATGAACGCACTAATCGCCGAGGCGCGTCGAATGGCCCTGAGCAAGGGCCTGCGGCCCGCGTCGAAGGGCACCTGCGTAGTCTATTTTCTCCGTCTGCAATCCGGAGCGCTCTACATCGGTGCCTCTGAAGATCTTGAGCAGCGACTTGAAGACCATTCCTCAGGTCAAGCCTGCCGGACCACGCAACTGGATCCTCCTGTTTCCTTCCTCCGCTTGGAGCTATACGCGTCGTTCTCCGAAGCTCGCACACGAGAAGCCCAGTTGAAGCGATGGTCTCGTGGAAAGAAGGACTCACTCATCAAAAATGACTTCAAGACGCTTCGCGCGCTCAGCCAATCGCGCGAATCCGCCAAACTGCTAAACAAGCAAAACTGATCGCGCGGATATTAGCCTCACCGAAGTTCGCATTTCTTTCCGGACCGGGCAGCCAAAATGCCCAGCATTATGGATGAGTAATGTGGTTCGAACGTCGTTCGACGACCGGGGCGCAGCGGAGGGAGAAGGATCGGCCACCGGCCGAGGGCGCGGCCCTGAGCGAAGCGAATCAATCCACCTCGGGCAGCCATTCGACGCGGCTTTCGAGCTAGACTTGCTCATGGTTCCAAGGCCGCCGCGGGGTGCCACGGCAGGTAGGGGAGATCCCTCTCCAACGGCCGTCGCCAAATCCAGCTCACCGCTCGCAATCCGCGCGGGGGGCGTCTCACCCGGA
>CAZUQB010000498.1:0-2529 GCA_964622405.1 uncultured Opitutaceae bacterium
TGGCGGCCCGCAGCGACGCGGCGTCGATGCCGGTCCCGCCGTGCAGCACGAGGGGGCGGTCGACGCGGCGGTGGATGGCCTCGAGCCGGCCGAGGTCGAGCGGCGACTGGCCCTGCAGCTTGATGTGGACGTTGCCCACGCTGACCGCGAGCAGGTCGATCCCGGTGGCGGCGACGAACCCGGCCGCGGCCTCCGCGCCGGTCAGCGAGCCGGCGGGACCATGGCCGTCGCCCGTGCCGCAGGGCAGCTCGCCGAGCTCGGCCTCGACCGCGACGCCGCGCGCGTGGGCGGCGCGCGTGATGGCCTGGACCCGACGCACGTAGTCGTCCGGCGCCGCCGCGGGATCGGCGGGCATCACGAGGTTGAACCCCACCTCGGCCGCGCGGGCGACCCAGGCATCGTCCGGGCACTCGTTGAAGATCAGGCCGCACGGGACGGTGGCCGAGGCGGCGGCGGCGCGGCCGAGGGCGCCGTACCACTCGAGCCGCTCGGCGGCGACCCGGCCGGGCCGGGAGAGGAACTCGCCGTTGAAGCCGATGATGATGGGCGAGCGGGTCGACTCGGCGGCGTCGATCACGCCCTGCAGCGAATCGAGGCTCCAGCTCTCGAAGTACCCGACGGCGTAGCGGCCGGCGCGGGCGCGGGCCATGAGCGAGGCGATCGGTTCAAGCGGCATGGACTTCCCTTCCCTTGGCGGTCGCGCCGGCGGCGACCAGGAGCTTGCAGCCGGCCTTCTCGAGCGCCGCCTGGTCGGCGCGCCGCGGCGGCCGGTCCGTGACGACCCGGTGGAGCTGGGACGTGTCGAGCACCTTGCTCAGGGCGCGCTGGCCGAACTTGGTGTGGTCGGCGAGCAGGACCAGCTCGACGCACTGGCGGGCGATCAGCTGCTTCACGCGGAAATTCGGCAGGGAGGACTCGAAGGTGCCGCGCGCCGGGATGAAGCCCTTGGTGCTCACAAAGGCGAGGTCGACGAACAGCGTCCGCGCCCAGTCCTCGGCCTGCGGGCCGACGTAGCAGAGGCTCGGGGGATCGTAATGGCCGCCGCTGCCGGCGACCGTGTGGTCGCCCCCCTGCCCCAGCTCGAGGCAGGCGAGCACCGAGTTGGTGACGATGGTCAGGCCGCGGCGCTCGCGGGCCAGCAGCCGGGCCAACTCGAGGCACGTCGTGCTGCCGTCGAGGAACACGGTCGGCTGGCCCTGGATGAGCTCGAGCGCGGCGCGGGCGATGGCGCGCTTGGCGTCGCGCTGGACGCCGAGGCGCGCGTGGAGGTCCGTCTCGTAGAGGTACGACGGCGCGTGGGCCCGCTGGACCCCGCCCACGGTCCGGATCACGCGCCCCTGGGCCACCAGGCCCTCGAGGTCGCGACGGATCGTCATGGTGGACACCCCGAGCGCCGCCGCCAGCTCCTCGTACGTGCTGGCGCCGGCCTGCTCGAGGCGGTCCTGGAGGAATTGCCGGCGTTCGGAGGGCGTCACGGGAGTGGTGGCGATTTCTCACACGCTGGTGTGAAATTTTCACAAGACCAGCCCAAAACGGCGCCGCGAGGCGGGCCCGGCGGCGGCCGGAGCTGATTTTTCGCCGGGGCGAACCAGCCGAGGGTTGACGTGCCTTTTGCCGGCCGGTTTGTTGATGGCCATGCATGCCTCCAAGCCGGCCTCGTCCCGCGTGAAATACCAGCGCATCGTGCTCAAGCTCAGCGGCGAGGTCCTGCGCAGCGGCGCCAACGGCGACCCGATCGACGCCGAGACGCTCGAGAAGATCGGCCAGCAGGTGAAGGAGATCCACGAGCTGGGCGTGCAGGTCTGCGTGGTGATCGGCGGCGGCAACATCTTCCGCGGCCTGAACGGCGAGAAGCGGGGCGTCGACCGCACCACCGGCGACTACATGGGCATGCTGGCGACGGTGATCAACGGCCTGGCGCTGATGGACTGCCTGGAGAAGATGGGCGTCACGACCCGCGTCCAGAGCGCGATCCCGATGAACCAGATCGCCGAGCCGTTCATCCTCCGCCGCGCCGTGCGCCACCTCGAGAAGAACCGCGTGGTGATCTTCGTCGCCGGCACCGGCAACCCGTATTTCTCGACCGACACCACCGCGGCCCTCCGGGCCTCGGAGATGCGCGCCAACGTGATCATGAAGGCCACGAAGGTCGACGGCATCTACAACAAGGACCCGAAGAAGCATGCCGACGCGGTGAAGTACGAGGAGCTGACGTTCATCGACGCGCTCAAGCAGCGGCTGAACGTGATGGACTCGACCGCCTTTTCCCTCTGCCTCGACAACAACGTCCCGATCCTCGTCTTCAACCTCAACGACGAGCACGCCATCCGCCGCGCCGTCCTCGGGGAGAAGATCGGCACGCTGGTGAAGAACTGACCCGCCCTCCTCCCCGTCCGAGCTACACCGGGCCGGCCCGCAGGCCCCAATCCGCAATCCGAAATCCGCAATCCGCAATCCGCAATTCCATGAGCCATCCGATCCTCAACGAAGCTGTCGCCAAGATGAAGAAGTCCGTGGATTACACGCTGC
>CAZUQB010000499.1:0-2526 GCA_964622405.1 uncultured Opitutaceae bacterium
TGGCACACCTCGCTGGCGTGATCGGCCACCACCAGCCGGCCGGCCTGGTCGCGCACGGCGTGGTCGACGAAGCGCCCGTCGCGCCACGCGAGCTCGCGGACCTTCGACGCCACGCGGTCGGCCTTCGCGGCCAGCCGCGGATCGTGCAGCAGCCGCGCCGCGGCGTGCAGCGTCTGGCTGTACAGCATGTTGGTCGGGAAATTCACGTCCTGGACGAACTCGTTCGCCTTGGACCACTCGACAAAGACCCAGCTCTTGAGTTTCTCCAGCAGGCCGACCTCGTTCTCGAACTCCCGGAAGTAGCGGAGCAGTCCGCGGACGCGGCGCTCGATGAGCGGCTGCCACGCGGCCGGGAGCCGGCGCACGCGCCGGGCCTCGTCCAGCTGCACGATCAGGAACATCGCCCAGTTCGGAATGAAGCATTTCTGCAGCGCCTCGGCCGGATAGCACATCGGCACCATGCCCGCGGGCACGTCGCGGAATTTCGGCACCACGAGATAGTTCTCGAGGAAGTCGCGCTCGATGCGGTTGTCGCCGGTGAGATGCCACTCCGCGCGGGCGGTGTAGAGGCTGTCGCACAGCCAGCCGGCCCGCTCGCGGGACGGGCAGTCCATGAAGACGTCGAGCGCGTTCTGCCGGAAGCTCATCAGCGCGGCCCGGCGGACCTGGGCGGCGGCGGGCGCCAGGCCCGCGGGCGCCTCGGCCAGCGGCGCCGAGCTGGCGTAGCGGCGAATGCGCAGGTCGGAGACCTCGGCCTCGCCTTCCCAAACCAGCACCTGGAGATAGCGGAACGTGTAGGGCTCAAAGGCCTCGAAATCGAGGGAGGTGCCGGCGGGCAGGTCCAGCCAGAGGCCGTTCACGCAGTCCGACCGGTTGAACTTCACGTGATTCTCCACGAGAATCTCGTCGAACAGCACAACCAGCCGCGTCGCCCGCCGGGCGCGGACCCGCATGGCGGGGAACCCCGTGAGATCCACGCCGAAGTCGGCGCGAACCCAGCGCCTCGCGTCGAGCCGCACCGGCTGGCGGCCGAGCCGGACCACACCATCGGACTTGAACCGCGTGCCGGCGAGAGCACGGAAAAGGGACCATTCGATCTGCTCGAGCGGATAGCCGGCGCAGGTCTGCGGGATCTCGAAGACATGCCTCGTCTTCGGCGTCCGGGCGAACATCGCCTGGCTGAACGGCAGGGCGCCTCCGCGCACCGCCCCCGGAAGCGGCGCCTGCACGCCGAGGTCGGGATGGGCCACCCCGCGCGGCAGCCAGCGACGGCGATAAGTCACGCGGGCCAGCTTTGCCACCTTGGCCGGCACATAGCCCGCGGCGCGCCACGGCTGTCCCGCCTGGTCGAGACGGTAGGCCTCGATGAAAGCGCGCTGGTAGCTGTAGCGCTCAACCTTCTGCACGCGCTCCGTCCGGTGTTCCGCGACGAACCCGCCGCCGGCGATTGCGGTCCAGGCGACGGCGCGGCCGCCGACCCCCACCTCGGCGCAGCAGAACGGCGGCTCAAACGTGGAGCAGAAAGTCGGGACTCCATAACCCATGACCTCGACCACGATTGCCAGCGCGCCGGCGGCATCGGCCTGAAGCGGCCATTCGTCGATTCGGGCGTGCCCGTGGGCGGTCCGCGCCGGCCCGCGGCCGACCAGCTCGCCATTGACCCAGACCCGGTAGGCCTGCGCCGCAGCGATGCGCAGCGTGGCGCGGCGGCCGGCGGCCAGCCGGGCGTCGGCATGGAAACTCACCCAGGTGTTCTTGCGGCCCGTCAGCGACTTGGGCCAAACCGGGACGGCGCGGGAAAAGGGGCGGAACGAAGGCATGACGGAGACGGGGAGAAGGGAACGCTCAACGCGCAACGCCCGACGCTCAACGTTGAAGTGTCGCGACGGGAGCCGCCCGTCAGCCTGGCCGCAGGCACCACCGGCGCAGGGCACCGGCCGGCATTTTTCGCCCCAGCCCCGAAATTTCATTTTTTCCCCGTCAGTTCGGCACTTTCTTTGCTTGGTATTCGGGCGACAGTTCGTGTGATTCTGTCGTCCTATGCCTATTCTCGTTGGAAAGCCGGCCCCAATCTTCAATGCCAACGCCGTCGTCAACGGCGAGGTCGTCCATGACTTCTCGCTGACGCGCTACCTCGGCAAGAAGCACGTGGTGTTCTTCTTCTATCCGAAGGACTTCACGTTCGTCTGCCCGAGCGAGCTCCACGCCTTCCAGGCGGCGCTGCCCGAATTCGAGTCGCGGAACACCGCCGTCGTGGCGTGCTCGACCGACACGGAGCAGTCGCACTGGGGCTGGCTGCAGGTGCCGAAGGACAAGGGCGGCATCAAGGGCGTCACGTACCCGCTCGTCGCCGACACCAACAAGACCATTTCGTCCGCCTACGGCGTGCTGGCCGGGGACATCGTCCCGCCGGCGCATCCGGGTGCGCCCTTCACCGCCACGGGCGACCTGATCGCCTACCGCGGCCTCTACCTCATCGACCAGAAGGGCATCGTGCGCCACCAGCTGGTGAACGACCTCCCGCTC
>CAZUQB010000500.1:0-2519 GCA_964622405.1 uncultured Opitutaceae bacterium
CGCAGCAGGTCCGCCTCCCGGGCTTCCGTCCCGGCAAGGCCCCGGCCGCCATGGTCGCCAAGCGCTTCGGCAAGGAGATCGCCGAGGAGTTCAAGCAGAAGGTCGTTTCCAAGGCCTATCGCGGTGCGATGGAGCAGCAGAAGCTCGATGTCCTCAACATCGTCAATGTCGAGCCGGGCCAGGTTGAGCCGGGCCTCTCGGCCGCCATCACCATCACCGTCGATGTCCGGCCCGAGTTCACGCTTCCCGAGTACGCCGGGCTGCCGACCGAGGTTGCCTCGACCGACTCCTCGGACGCCGAGGTCGACCAGGTCATCGAGGGCCTGCGCGCCGAGCGGGCCGAGTTCAAGGTCGCCGAGCGCGCGGCCGCGAAGGGCGACTACGTCAAGCTCTCCTACGAGGGCAGCGTCGACGGCAAGGCCATCGCCGAGCTCGCCCCGGACAAGGGCATCTACGGCAAGGTCCCGCAGACCTGGGAGGAGGTCGAGGGCTCGCAGGAAGGCGTGATCCCGGGCCTCGGCAAGCAGCTGGCCGGGCTGAAGACCGGCGACAAGCAGACCGTGTCGATCACGTTCCCCGCCGACTTCGCCGCGGTCCCGGCGCTGGCGGGCAAGGCCGCGAGCTATGCGGTCGAGATCCTCGAGGTCCGCGAGCGCGCGCTCCCGCCGCTCGACGAGGCCTTCTTCAAGGCGAACCGCGCCGAGAACCTCGACGGCCTGAAGGCGAGCGTCCGCAACAATCTGAAGCTCCAGAAGGAGTACCAGAACCGCTCCGAGCAGCGCCGGCAGGTGACCGAGGCGCTGGCGGCGAAGGTCGAGTTCGCGGTGCCGGAGTCGCTCGTGGAAAACGAGACCCAGTCGGTGCTCCGCCAGTTCATCGAGGAGAACATGCGCCGCGGCGTGCCGCAGGAGCAGTTCGAGAAGGACAAGAAGGAACTCTTTGAAAACGCCCGCAAGGCGGCCACGAAGCGCGTCAAGGTCCAGCTCATGCTGGCCAAGATCGCCGAGGCCGAGAAGCTCACGGTCGACGAGAAGGACATCGACGCGTTCATCTACCGCGAGGCCATGCGCACGCAGCAGAAGCCGGACAAGCTCGTGAAGGCGCTCACGACCGACCGCGAGCAGCTCCGCGCCGTGCAGCAATCGATCATTTTCGACAAGGCGGTTGATTTCCTCGTCTCCAAGGCTAAGGTCAGCACCATCACACCGAAGGCCTCCTAACCGAGCAATCCACCTCCCATCGTGAGCAGCTACTACGTTCCCATCGTCCTTGAAAACACCGGCCGCGGCGAGCGGTCGATGGACATCTATTCGCGGCTCCTGAAGGACCGCATCATCTTCATCGGCACGCCGATCGACGATGGGGTGGCGAACGTGGTGATCGCCCAGATGCTGTTTCTCCAGATGGAGGACCCGAAGAAGGACGTCTATCTCTACATCAACTCACCGGGCGGCGTGGTCACGAGCGGCATGGCGATCTACGACACGATGCGCTTCATGCCGTACGACATCGCGACCTACTGCCTCGGCATGGCGGCCAGCATGAGCACCGTGCTCCTCGCCGCCGGCACGAAGGGCAAGCGCTTCGCGCTGCCGAACAGCCGCGTGATGATCCACCAGCCGAGCGGCGGCGCCGGCGGCCAGACCGCCGACATCGCCATCGCGGCCAAGGAGATCCTCCGCTGGCGGAAAACCCTCAACGAGACCCTCGCCAAGCACACCGGCAAGTCCGCGGCCCAGATCGAGAAGGACTCCGACCGCGACTACTACCTGAGCGCCGAGGAGGCGAAGGCCTACGGCCTTGTGGATCATGTGGTTGAGTCGAACCGCGAGGCCCAGAAATTAGCGGTTCAGCCGGCCGCCTGAGCGGCCGATAGTGACAAACTGCACCCTCGACACGCGGACCCTGCGTCCGCCACGCTAAGCCATGGCCAAATCCTCCCGAATGACTCTCTGCTCCTTCTGCGGCAAATCGCAGGCGGAGGTGAAAAAGATCATTGCCGGCCCCGGGGTGTACATCTGCGACTCGTGCGTCAACGTCTGCAAGACCATCATCGACCGGGAGGTTAAGGCGCCTGCGGCGGAAACGAAGCCCGCCTTCCGGCTCGTCAAGCCGTCGGAAATCAAGAAGACGCTCGACGATTTCGTCATCGGCCAGGAACACGCCAAGAAGGTCCTGTCGGTCGCCGTCTACAACCATTTCAAGCGCCTCGCCTTCAACGCCAACGAGGCCGCCAAGGAGGGCGTCGCCCTGTCGCCGGAGTTCGACGGCGTCGAGGTCGAGAAGAGCAACATCCTGCTCGCCGGCCCGACCGGCTCCGGCAAGACGCTGCTGGCCCGCACGCTCGCGAAGATCCTCGACGTGCCGTTCGCCATCTCCGACGCGACCACGCTCACCGAGGCCGGCTACGTCGGCGAGGACGTCGAGAACGTCGTGCTCCGCCTGCTCCAGAACGCGAACTACGACGTGAAGCGCGCCGAGTGCGGCATCATCTACATCGACGAGATCGACAAGATCGG
>CAZUQB010000501.1:0-2515 GCA_964622405.1 uncultured Opitutaceae bacterium
GCGCCGGGCTTTTCCTCGACCAGCCACCGGACGCGCGCCCCGCCGCCGGGTTCCTGCGCCAGGACGGGAGCCAGCCACTCCAGCAGCGGCCGGGCCTCGGCTTCGAATTGCCACGGCGGATTGAGCACCATCAGGCCGCACCCCTTCATCTTCCGGGGTGAAGCCGGGCCTGCGGTCGCCAGTTCCAACTCAAGGGTCGGCGGCAGCGCGAGCACGCGCAGCTCACCCGCGAAGGCCTCGACCCGCGCCCGCTCCGTCAGCGGATACCAGATCGCCACGACGGCACCGGGCAGCCGTCGCAGGGTCTCGCCCACCGCCGACACGATCCGGGCAAACTCGTCCTGCGCCTCAAAGGGCGGGTCAATCAGCACGAGCGCGCGGCGCTCCAGCGGCGGCAGGTGGCCCTTCAAGGCCGCGTAGCCGTCGACCGCGAGCACCTGCGCGCGGCGGGCCACCTCGAACTCCCGGGCCAGCGCCGCGTGTTCCTCCGGGTGCAGCTCGCACAGGACCAGGCGGTCCTGCGGCCGCGCCAGCCGCCGCGCGATCCAGGGCGATCCCGGGTAGTGCCGGGCCGTCGCACCGTCCCCACCGCGCTCGCGGTCGAACGCGCGCACCAGCGTCACGTAGTCCGCGACCGCGGACGGAAGATCGGACCTCGACCAGAGCCGTCCGATGCCCTGCGGGTGCTCCGGCTCGCGCGCGAGCGAATCGCCCCGGGCGGCGGCGGCGAGGTCGTAGGCCCCCCGGCCGGCATGGGTGTCGAGGTAGAGGAAGCCCTTTTCCTTCCGCTGCAGGCCGGCCAGCAGGCGGAGCAGTAGGACGTGCTTCATCACGTCGGCGAAGTTTCCGGCGTGATAGTGATGGCGGTAGTTCATCGCTCGCGCGGGGCGGGCCGGGAAGGGTTGACCGCCGGAGGGCGAACGGGCCGGGCGGCTTTCAGCGGCCCCCCTGCCCCCGGCCGCTCCCGGGTCAGGCCGGCACGGGCACCTTGATCACGGTCTTCCGGACGAGCGTGGCCTCGGAATTGATCCGCAGGCCCGGCATGTGGCCGTCGGCCGGGAAGAAGATCGCCGCCTCGCCCGCGTGCACGCGCAGGAGGGCCGGCGTGGTGCAGTCCTCGTAGACAATCAGGTCGCGGTCGGCGTTGTACGGCTGGCGCGCGGCCAGGCGCCCGATGTCGGCGACCTCCATCGTCTCGCCGCCGTCGATCACGACCTGGACGTCGATGAATTTCCGGTGCGACTCGAAGAACCCGTCGGCGCGGACCTTGGCCGCGTAGACCTGCTCGAGCGCGAAGACGCCGCCGCCGAGGTCGACGCGATGCGTGTCGCCCTCCGCCAGGCCGCGCAGCCGCTCGCCGGCAGCGGAGCCGGGACGCAGCAGGTCGTCGAGGTAAGCGAAAGCCGGTTCGAAGATCTTGAGCTGCGCGGTCTGGGCGCGCAGCGCGGGGAGAGAGCCGTAGAGCGCCATGGCGGTGAATTCACGCGAACCGGGACGGGCACGCAAGCGCCGAAGCGGGGCGGGCACGCCTTTGGGGGTTGCAGGCGCCCCCCCGACCGGGTTTGTGGAATGCCGCCCTTCCCGCCGTGCCGCATCCGCTCACCCGCATCCTGTCCGACATCCATTACGGCGACCGCGGCAGCCGGGTGCGCGCCCTGCCCGCCCTCCGGCCGCTGTTCGACGGCGTCGACCGGCTCGTGCTGAACGGCGACACGATCGACACGCGGGCCAGCAAGGTGCCGGGCCTCTCCGCGCAGCTGCGCGCCGAGACGCTGGGGTTCTTTCGCGAGGCCGCGCCGGCCGCGACCTTCCTGACCGGCAACCATGACCCGGACATTTCGGACCTGCACACCCTCGACCTGGCCGCGGAACGGGTGTTCGTGACCCATGGGGACATCCTGTTCGACGAGATCGTGCCCTGGGGCCAGGATGCCGCGACGGTTCGCCGGCAAATTCGCGAGCAACTCCAGCAGCTGGGAGAAACGGCCGCGGGGCAGCTGGAGCATCGGTTCCGGGTTTTCCGGCAGGTGGCGGCCACGATCCCCCAGCGTCACCAGTCCGAGCGCAACGCGCTGAAATACACCGCGGGCATCCTGGCCGACACGGTGTGGCCGCCCACCCGCTTCCTGCACATCCTGCGGGCGTGGCGCACGGCGCCGGTGCTGGCCGCGTCCTTCACCCGCCGGTACCGGCCCAAGGCCGGCTTTGTCCTGATCGGCCACATCCACCGGCCGGGCTATTGGCGGATGCCCGGCGGCCTGGTCGTGATCAACACCGGCTCCTATTGCCCGCCGCTCGGTGGCTGGCTGGTCGACGTGCAGGCGGAGCGCCTGACCGTGCGCGCGGTCGAGCGCCGCCGCGGCGAGTTCCACCCGGGCGGGATCGTCGCCGAGTTTCCGGTCGCGCCAACCCGCGCCTGACTCCGGCCTTGCCCGCCGCCGCGCCGCCGCCTCTAGTCCTGCCATGGGCATCGAGTTCGGCTGGTGGAACAAGGACGACGAGGGACGGAAGTTCC
>CAZUQB010000502.1:0-2506 GCA_964622405.1 uncultured Opitutaceae bacterium
ACGGCATCGGGAAAAAGCAGTTCATCCCGCCCTTCGGGTTCACGTTGATCGGCTGCGCCGTGATGTTCTGGTCCTTGCCCCACGACTGGCACATGAAGTCGCCGATCGGGCACTCGACGGACGGGTGCTTCTGCCCGTCCCAGTAGATGCGGATGATCGTCTGCCGCCGGAATCGCATGTCGAAGGTGATCCAGATGTGACGGATGAACCCCGGGCCCTCGTGGTCCATGATCGTGATGATCTCGCCCGCCTTGATCGGCCGGCACGGGGAACACTTCCAACCGCGGCCCAAGTCGCGGGCCTGGTTCCACGCGGCCGGCTCAAGCGTCGTCTTCGGGGTCGCGGAACCGCCGACGCCCTTCTTGCCGTCGGGATTCTCGGCGGAGATGGAGCGGGACTCGGCCTGGCGCTGCTGGAACAGATTCGAGAGATCGATGGAGGTCATGGTCGGAATTCGGGATCCGTAATTCGAAATACGAGGGGGAATGGGGATGCGCCTGACGCTGTACCGGTGCGATGGGCGACGCGATTCGTTTTTGCGACCGCCGCACGTCACGGATGTATTTTCACCACATTGAGTGTGACGAACGGCCTTGGCCCGACGTGGGCGCATCCCGGCGTGCTTCGCGGACGTGGAACTCCTCGTGACTAAGACAGGTCAACCAGAGGTCTAGCCGCAAGTAGGCTCAAGAAACGCAGATCGATCCATACCTGGCTTTGGTGGAACCTGCAGCGCAAGTCACGGCTCGACCCTGATTCGGGTGCTTCCTTACGGCGGCCGGTTTATGTGCGTCTTGTGCATTCTTGCGGCCACAACTCCGACTGGACTGCTCCCGAAAGACATCACGACCTCGCCTCAAAGGTGCCGTCGGCGTGCTTCGCAATGAGCCGCTTCAACTCCAGCAGCATCAACGCCGCGGCCAGACGATCCGCGGGCAATCCGGTCGATGCGGCCAGCGCATCGGCATTCAGGATGGCGCCGCCGCGGAACTGCTCCCAGACCACCGCCTCGTCCGGGCTGAGTTCGCGCGGCTCGGCGGGCGCGGCGCCGGCCTTGGGCGGGATCGGCGCGGGGCGCAGTCCCTCGAGGTAATTTAGCTCGGCCAGCACGTCGTCGACACCGGTGAGCAGCGTCGCCCCGTCGCGGATGAGCTGGTGACACCCGGCGCTGGAATTCTGGTCGATCCGGCCGGGGACCGCGAACAGCAGCCGGCCTTGCTCGCCGGCGAAACGCGCGGTGATCATCGCGCCGCCGCTGACATCGGTCTCCACGACAATGGTCGCCTCGCACATGCCGGCGACCACGCGGTTGCGCATGGGGAAGCTCTGCTTGTCGGCCCGCCGGCCGAAGGGAAACTCCGAGAGGACCGCGCCCGTGGCCTCGATCTGCCGGTAGAGACCGAGGTTCTCCGGCGGGTAGATGATGTCGATGCCGCAGCCCAGGACCGCCGCGGTCTTGCCGCCGACGGACAGCGCCCCTTCGTGCGCCGCCGTGTCGATGCCGCGCGCCAGGCCGCTCACCACGCAGAAGCCGAGCCGCGCCAGTTCGGCACCCAGCCGGCGGGCGGTCGCCTGGCCGTAGAGCGTGGCCCGCCGGGAACCCACGATGGCGATGTTCGGCTGGGTGAACTCGTAGGATCCCTTGCGGTAAAGCCCGATCGGCGGGTCGCTGATTTCCTTCAGAAGTTTCGGGTACGCGGCGTCGCGCGCGGTGATGAAGCTGGCGCCGGCCTTCGCCATGCGCTCCTCCTCGCGGGCGAGGTCGAAATGCCCGGTCCATTGCGCAATTGTCGCGCTGATCACCGGGCCCACGCCCTTCACCGACTCCAGACGGCGAGCCCCGGCGGTGAACACCGCGCGCGGATCGCCGCCGAGTTCGGCCAGCAGGCGATTGAGCGTGATGGGGCCGATGTTCGGCAGCGCGTTCAGCACGAGGAACGCCTGCGACTCGGTCAGCTCACGGCTCATGCCGCGACTCTCGCAGCGCCGCGGCCAGAAAGTCGAGCAGCTGTGTCGTCTGCACCGCCGTCTGGCCAAAATTCCGCGCCAGCAAATCAGCTGCGCTGCCGTGCCAGACGGCACCGCGCGCCGCCGCGAGCAGCGGATTATCGGGGGTCTGCGCCAGGAGCCCGCCAATCAGGCCGGCGAGGAGATCGCCGCTGCCGCCGCGCGCGAGCACGGGACCGCCGTGAAAGCTGTGATAGACCGCCTCCCCGTCGCTGAGGCGAGTGACCGGGCCCTTCAGCACCACGATCGCCTTCCGGCGGCGCGCATACTCCCGCAACCCGCGACCTTCCGCGATCCGGGCAAATTCCCCGGCATGCGGCGTAAGCACCAGCGGTGCCTTGGCCGCCTTGATCAGATCCGGCTGGAGCGCATCGGCGTCGAGCAGGGTCGGCAGCCGCAGGGAGCCGAGCAGGTCGGCCACGAGCGCCAAGGTCTCGGCCTCGCGTCCCATCCCCGGGCCGATCACGAGCGCCTGCGCCCGTCCCAGTCGCGCCTGCAG
>CAZUQB010000503.1:0-2499 GCA_964622405.1 uncultured Opitutaceae bacterium
CGGCAGTCCGCCAGTTCGCCGCGCCGCATCACCGCGATGCGGTCGCACATGCCGAAGAGCTCGGGCAGGTACGAGCTCACCAGCAGCACCGCCCGGCCTTCCTGGGCCAGGCCGGCGATCAGCTCGTAGATCTGCGCCTTGCTGCCGACGTCGATGCCGCGCGTCGGCTCGTCGAGCAGGAAGATCCGCGACGGATAGGCCAGCAGACGGGCCAGCGCCACCTTCTGCTGGTTGCCGCCGGAAAGCTCGCCGACCCGCTGGCCCGGCTCCCGCGCCTTGATGGCCAGGCGGCCGATCCACTCGCGCGCGGTGTCGTCCACGCCGCGCCGGTCAATCCAGCCCAGGCGCGCCATCCGGCCGAGCTTCGGCAGCACGGCGTTCTCCGCGATCGAGAGCGGCAGCATCAGGCCCTCCTCCTTGCGGTTCTCGCTCAGGAATCCCAGGCCCGATTCCCAGCCCGCGCGGGGCCCCTGCCCCGTCACCGGCCGGCCTTCCAGCGTCACCACGCCGCCCGCGCACCGGTCGAGGCCAAACACCGCCCGCACCAGCTCCGTCCGGCCCGCGCCAATCAGCCCGGCCACGCCGACGATCTCCCCGGCCGCCAGCGTGAATTCCGCCCGGCTCAGCCGGGGGCCCGCCCGCAGCCGGTCCACCGCCAGGACCGGCCCGCCGATCCGGGGCGTCCGACGCGGATAAAGCTCGGTGACTTCGCGGCCGACCATGAGGCGCACCAGGTCCGCCTGCGACGTGCCGGCGATGCCGCCGCTGCCGACGCTCTGGCCGTCCTTGATCACCGTGTAGCGGTCGGCGACCTGCTTCACCTCCTCGAGGAAATGGCTGATGTAGATCACGCTGACGCCGCGGTCGCGCAGCTGCCGGATCACCGCGAACAGCCGCTCGGTGTCCGCCTGCGCCAGGCTGCTGGTCGGTTCGTCCATGATCAGCACCCGCGGCTCGGTCCGGAGGGCCCGCGCGATCTCGATCACCTGCTGCTCCGCGATCGAGAAACTCCCCGCCGGCCGGTCCAGGTCGAGATGCTCGTGACCCAGCTGCGCCAGCGCCGCGGCCGCCCGCGCCCGCGACTCCGCCCGGCGCAGCCAGCCCAGGCGCTGGGGCTCGGCGCCGAGCATGATGTTTTCCGTCACACTCAGGTGCGGCGCGAGGCTCAGCTCCTGGTGGATCATCGCCACGCCGTGACGCTTTGCATCCAGCGTGTCGACCGGGGCAAACGGCCGGCCGTCGAGCTCGATCTCCCCGGCATCCGGCCGCAGCGCGCCGCTGAGGATGTTCATCAGCGTGCTCTTGCCCGCTCCGTTTTCGCCGACGACGGCGTGCACCTCGCCCACCGCGACTTCCAGCGACACGCCGCGCAGCGCCTGCGTGGCCCCGAAGGCCTTTGTCACGCCGGCCAGCCGCAGGCGCGGGGGTTGGGCAGCGGGGGTGCTCATCGCGCCCCACTAACCACGCGCCCGGCTCCGCCTGCAATCCCGGAGTGCCCGCGCGCCGGCCGGTTCTGATTATTTCAGGTATTTCTCCAGCGGCGGATGCAGCAGGTCGGCCATCGCGGGCTGGTCCATCGTCTCGCGCGTGACGAGGATGCATCCGGTGTCGATCACCGGCTCGACCTTGGTCCCGCGCAGGCTCGCGACCATCGTCTTCACGCCGAGGTAGCCCATGCGGAAGGGATTCTGGACCACGATGCCTTGCAGGTCGCCGGCGCGGAGCGCCGCCACGACCTGGGTGCCGCTGTCGAACCCGACGAACTTGACCCGCCCACCGGCGAGGCCGGCATCCTTGAGCGCCAGCAGCATGCCGGTCGCGGACGATTCATTCGGCGCGAACACGCCGTCGACCTCGCGCCCGAAACGGTTGAGCAGGTTCTGCGCAGACCGGTAGGCCGTGTCCCGGGTCGCGCCCGCGTGCTGGTCGCTCGAGATGACCTGCAGCCCCGGAAACTCCTTCGCCACCGTGTCGAGGAACCCCGCCTCGCGCTGCTCGGTGCTCGCGGAGCCGGCGAGCACGCGCAGCAGGATCACCTTGCCCTTGCCGCCGAGGATCTCGGCGAGGCGGCGGGCGCCGAGAACGCCGCCCTTGTAGTTGTCCGTCGAAACCGTGCTCACCGGCGCCTTCGAGTTGAGGGCCGAGTCGATCACCACCACCGGAATGCCCGCCTGCACGGCGGCCTCGGTCGGCGCCACGAGCGCGCGCGCGTCGAGCGGCGCCAGCACGATGCCATTCACGCGGCGGCCCGTGAAATTTTCCACGACCTGCACCTGCTGCTCGCGGTCGTCCTCGCGCAGCGGACCCTTCCAGATCACATTGACGGTCACACCCTCGGCCTTGAGTTCCTGCGCCGCGCACACCGCGCCGGCGTGGATCGCCTTCCAGAACTCGTGGGTCGTTCCCTTCGGGATGACTGCAATTTCATAGGTCTGCGCCGCGGCCAGGGTCGCGAGCGCCATCGTGCCGATCAAAGCAAGGAGCCGTTTCATAGGGGTG
>CAZUQB010000504.1:0-2498 GCA_964622405.1 uncultured Opitutaceae bacterium
TGAGGGCACCCCACCCACAGTTCCCTTGCGCCGAATTCCGAAACACTTTTCGCGTGCCTCGCGCGGTCGGGCCGGCAGGATGCGATCCGTCGATGTCCGATCCCGTTTCCCCTGAAACCGCGCCGGTGCCCTGGCGGCGCGACCTGCTCTGGCTGGCCGTCCTGTTCGGCCTGCTGTTCTTCTTCCGGCTGGGCAGCTACCCGCTCGGGACCGGCGACGAGGGCCGGTACGCGGAGATTCCGCGCGAGATGATCGCGAGCGGCGACTGGGTGATCCCGCGGCTGAACGGCGTGTATTATTTCGAGAAGCCACCGCTGATGTACTGGCTGACGGCGGTCTCCGAGACCGTTTTCGGCCAGAATGCCTGGGCGGTGCGCGCCGTGCCGGCGGCCCTGGCGCTGGCGGGCGTGCTGCTGACCTACGCGGCGGGGCGCGCGCTGCGCGGCCGCGAGGCGGGCTTTCTCTCGGCGCTGGTCCTGGGCACCTCGCTGCTCTACTTCGCGATCGGTCGGATCCCGCTGCTCGACATGGGACTGTCGGTGCTGATGAGCGCGACGCTGTTCTGCTTCATCCTCGCGGTGCGCGAGCCGCCCGGCCGGACGCGGCGCCTGCTGTTCTACGGGCTCTATGCGAGCGCGGCGCTCGCGACCCTGACGAAGGGGCTGATCGGCTTCCTCGTGTCCGGCGCGGTGATGTTCCTGTGGCTGCTGGTGTTCAACCAGTGGAAGCGGCTGCGGCCGCTGCACCTCCCCACCGGCGCGCTGCTGTTTCTCGCGATCGCGGCGCCGTGGCACGTGCTGGCGGCGCTGCGGGCCGACACGTGGGCGCACCGCTACTTCGTGTTTGAGCACTTCCAGCGCTTCTTCACCCCCGTCGCGCAGCGGCCCGGCGCCTGGTACTACTACATCGGCGTCGTGCTGGCCGGGCTGATCCCGTGGGTCGGTTTCCTCTGGCCGGCCGTGCGCGACAATCTGCGGGGCGGCTGGGCGGCGCGGGCGCGGAATGCCGACGCCTGGTTCCTCGTCACGTGGGCCGCGTTCATCTTCCTTTTCTTCACCAAGTCCCAGTCCAAGCTGATCCCGTACATCCTGCCGGTCTTCCCGGCGCTGGCCGTGCTGATCGGCGGCTGGCTGGCCGAGGTCCTGGCGAATCCCGAGGCGCCCCGGCGGCTGCGCGGCGGGCTGCGGGTCTTCGCCTTTGTGTGCGGGCTGCTCGCCGTGGCGCTCTGCGTGGCGGTGGCGCGGCCGGCGCTGGTGCGCCTCGAACCGGAGAAGGCGCTGGCCCTGCGGTGGCCGGCGTACGTGATGGCGACGGCGCTGATCGCAGGCGGCATCCTCGCGCCCTGGCTGGCCCGGGTGCGCAGCGCGACGGCGGCGCTGCTGGCGATGGCGGCGACGATGGCGGTGTTCCTTGCGACGCTGCTCTTCGCCGCGCCGTACCTCAACAAGCCGACCACGCAGCCCCTGGCCCTGCAGGTGCGGGCGGAGGCCCGGCCGGGCGACCGGGTGATGCACTACCGCGGGTTTTTCCACGACTTCACGTTCTATGCCGCGCGGGTGGTGGATGTCGTGGCCTACAAGGACGAGCTGGAGCTGGAGGAGGACGCCGCGGCGCGCGCCAGCGGCCGGTTCCTCTCCGAGGCCGAGTTCCGCCAGCTGTGGACGGGCCCGACCCGGCTGTGGGTCGTCGCCAAGAAGCGCGACACGAGGGAACTATTTGCCGACGCGTCGTTCCGTTATCATTTGCTCGGCCAGACCGACGACCACTACCTCTTCAGCAACCAGCCCTGACATGTCCGCTCCCGCTCCGAATTTCCTGCCGTTCACCCGGCCGTTTGTCGACGAGGCCACCATCGCCGGCGTGGCCGACGTGCTCCGCTCGGGCCACCTGACGACCGGGCCCCAGGCCCGCGCGCTCGAGGCCAAGCTCTCCGAGCACTGCGGCGGCCGGCCGGTGCGGGTGTTCAACTCCGGCACCTGCACGATGGAGATCGCGCTCCGCATCGCGGGCGTCGGTCCGGGCCACGAGGTGATCACCACGCCGCTCACCTGGGTCGCCACCAGCAACGTGGTGCTCGAGGTCGGCGCACGGCCGGTGTTCGTCGATATCGACCCGGTCACGCGCAATCTCGACCTGAACAAGGTCGAGGCGGCCATCACCCCGGCGACCCGCGCCATCATCCCGGTGGACCTCGCGGGCCTCCCGGTCGACCGCGACCGCATCTACGCCCTCGCCCGCCAGCATCACCTCCGCGTGGTGGAGGACGCCGCGCAGTCCTACGGCAGCACCTGGCAGGGCAAGAAGATCGGCGCCTTCGGCGACTTCGTTTCGTTCAGCTTCCACCCGAACAAGAACGTCACGACCATCGAGGGCGGCGCGCTGGTCCTGAACGACGAGCGCGAGGCGAAGCTCGCCGAGCAGTACCGCCTGCAGGGCGTGGTGCGCACGGGCTTCGACGGCATGGAGGTCGAGCTGGTCGGCGGGAAGTTCAACCTGAC
>CAZUQB010000505.1:0-2496 GCA_964622405.1 uncultured Opitutaceae bacterium
TGGGCCGCGAGCACACTGCGGTAACGGTAGGCAGCGAGACTGAGCATGACGGAGGCAGGCTGAAGACGGCCTAGTTGTAACCGTCGCCACCGTCACCGCCGCCCACACACGGCGGAGGCGGAGTGGGCGTGCCATCGGAAAGGACGATGCCCTTCGACGGGGAATACACAGCTTGGTTCATGGGATCGAGACGATCAGCGGCCCGGGCAAAACCGGCCGCGAGAAGCAGAGTGGAAATCACTCCGAGGATCAGGCGCTTTGAGGCATTCATGACGCGTGAATCCTTTGAGCTGCCCTGTGCAGCGCGATATTCTCAACTACCGGAAATCCGGTATGCTCGACCAAGAAAGGCATCGCCTTTCCCGGGCAGAACACTCATCAAATATGCAGGCCCCCAGTGATTTACCTCTGTCATATCGCGTCCGGAATCAGCCGCGCGTGGCGCGGTGGTGTGCTCGCACTCAGTTGGATGGGTGCCGGCATTGCCGCTGCGGCCTCCAGTGGCAGCGTCATTACCACTTGGTTTGATTCCCGTGAAATCGGGCTGCAGCGACCAAAGTGGAGCATGGCGCAAGGGAGCGACGGCGTGCTCTTTTTTGGATCGGATAGTCTGCTCACCTTTGACGGAAAACGATGGCGCAAGCACGAAACTGAGGGGCCATTCGTGGTCAGCGCGCTCGATTTCGATTCCCAAGGGCGCCTCTGGGCGGGTACGCAGGGAGACCTTGGTTGGTACGAGCAGCGCTCAAACGCTGGATGGAGATTTCATTCCCTCCTGTCGGAATTGCCCGATTCCGAACGGGCAATCGACACCATCATCGAGGTCGTAGCCAGTGGTGGCGAAGTGCTGTTTGTCTCGCGTCAAGCGGTCTATCACTGGAACGGCGCGAAATTCCGCGTCGATCACCTCCCGTCCAAAACGAGGCTCTATCCGGTTTACACCGGTGGACATCTCTACGTGTATCGGCGCGAGACGGGCCTCTATGAGATCGGGCCGAATGGTCCTGAACTCAAGCTGCCTGCTTCAGAATTCAAGCGCGGAGCGGTGCTTTGGATGGAACCCTTGGCTCCTGGGTCGCGCATTGTGACCGGCGCGGGCCTCTACGTATACCGGCAAGGTAAGCTCGAAGAGCCCGATCCCCAGGTTGGCGAGACGCTCGGCAAGTTGAGCATTCAGTGCGCGACGAAGCTGCCAGACGGCCGAATCGCCATCGGCACGGCACAGGGTCAGGTCTTGTTGCTTGGTCTCGACGGCTCAACTGACTGGCTGAATTTTGACCTCCATGGATCAGATTCCAGAGCGGTGATTCACCTCTCGTGTGATCGCGAGGGTGCGCTTTGGATCGATTTCGGAGGTGACTTGGCCCGCGTTAGTCAATCGAGCTCATCGAGGCTCTACACCAAGGAGTCTGGCGTCCCAACTTCCAATGTCCGGACCATCCTCGCCACCGCGGATCAGGTCTATATTCCCACCATATCCGGCCTTCGTGTGCTGGACCAGAAGACCGGCAAGGCAAACGAGCTGGCCGGGACTCGCGATTATTACACCGACGCCCGGTTTTATCAGGATAGCCTCTTGCTAACCAGCGGCCGGGTCTCTCTTTGGAAAGAAGGCAAGGAATCAACTTTCTATCGAGGAAGCCGCATCCAGCACTGGGCCCGACCGTCGCGGCAGTTTCCCGGGAAATTCTTGGTCCACGACGGTCACTCCATCAACCTCTTGGACGAGGCCGGGAACGTGCGGACTTTGGTGGCCGACCTGCCGGACATGCTTTGCAATGTCGCCGAGACTCCGGACGGCACGCTCTGGCTGGCCACCTATTCCAAGGGCTTGTTCTTCGCCAAGCCGTCGCTTGACCACGTCGCGACGGTCCAGCGCTTTCATTCGGTCGCCGGCGAAGCGATCGCAAACGAGTGCACGTGGGTCGAGGCCGACGCGCAGGGCAATTTGGTGGTTCTCACCAAGCGCCAAGCCTGGGTTTTGCGGCCAGGCCGCGACCGATTGGAGGCGGTCGTCAACTATCCTTCCCTCTGGTTCACCGCCGCAACGCCGCTCAATGAACGCGGGGAGATGTGGGTCGTCTTCTCCGCCTCCCCGACCCGCGCCAGCACGCTGGGCCGGATCACGGTCACGTCCGACCGCGCCTACTGGGAGCCGCACTTTGTCGAGGGGCTCGCCCAGGTCGGACCCGAGTATGCGCTGACCGCGGTGACCAAGCCGGACGGCGGCACCGTCTTGTGGACCATCGGTCCCGGCGGACTGCTGCGGCATGAGGTCGGCCGGCAGCTGAGCAATCCTCAGCCCCACGCCCCGCTGCTCCGCGTCACGGCTTCGACCGACCAGAAGCAGCCGGCGATCGCGGTCACCGGCACGCTGCCCTACTCCACCCGCTCCGTGCTCTTCGAGTTCTCCTCCACGGACTATTCGCTGGGCGAGTCGCTGCGCTTTGAGACGCTCATCGAGGGCGTCGACAGCGACTGGGTCCAGGCCGACGA
>CAZUQB010000506.1:0-2493 GCA_964622405.1 uncultured Opitutaceae bacterium
GACTCCCAGTAAACCAACCGCCCGCACTGGTCGCACACCGGCAGCTTGCCATCGGCGGACTTTCCGCGCGCGGCGGACTCGACTTCGCTGGACACCTTGAGGTGGCAACCACCGCATTTGGCGCCGCGGATCGGTACGCAAACCGGCAGGTCCTTGGTGGCAATGCGGTCGTAGCTCTTCAAATCACTTTCAGACAGCGGGCTGCGCGCGGCGGCGACCTCGGCCAGCACGGTCGCATGCTCGGCCTTCAGGTTGGCCTCGCGCTCCTTGAGCGTGCGAATCCGGCTCTCGTGCCCGGCGATGTTTGCCTTCAGCTCCGCCTCGGCCGCCTGGAACTTCTTCTTCGCCTCGTCGATGGAGTACATCACTTGGAGTTCCTGTTCCTCCAAGGTGTTGATCGTCCCGGTCATCGTATCGATCTCGTGACCAAGTGCCTGGTATTCATCATTTTTCCTGACCTGGGACTGCTGGGTGCGGTACTTGGCCAGTTTCTCCTCGGCGGACCCAATTTCGGTCTCGATGAGCTTTTTCTTGGTTTCGAGCGCCTTCAGCTCCTCCTTGGCCGACTCGATGGCGGCCTTTTCGGCGGCAATTTTCTGTTCGACCGCCGCGATGTCGCGTGGGACCGCCCGGATTTGGGTCTCCAGAGCCAGTCGCTTGGCGTCGCGATCCTGTAAAATCAGCACCTTTTCGAGCACGGGAGGGACCATGACAGGTCTTTTTGCCGGTATGGGGATACCGGTCAACCGAATCCCTCGCGTATAGGGCAAAAGAACAAGGTTTAGCGTACGTTTTTTTCTCAAAAAAACCCTCGCCACCGGAGCGGTTTCGCGAGACTTTTTTCCTTTCATTTTCTCACCCGATTTTTCGTTCATGTCCGACTCCGCAGACCCGCAGAACCACACTCCAAATCAGCCCGGCGCCGAGACCTACGACGCGTCCAAGCTTGGCAAGCTGGAGGGCCTGGAGGCCGTCCGGAAGAAGCCCGGCATGTACATCGGCGGCACCGACGAGCGGGCCCTCCACCACTGCGTTTCCGAGGTGCTGGACAACTCCGTGGACGAGCACCTCGCCGGGCATTGCTCGCGCATCGAGGTGACCATCCACGTCGACGGCTCGATCAGCATCCGGGATAACGGCCGCGGCATCCCGGTCGATATCCATCCGCAGTACAAGATTCCCGGCGTCGAGATGGTGCTCACCACCCTTCACTCGGGCGGCAAGTACGGCCAGGGCGGCTACAAGTTCTCCGGCGGCACCCACGGCGTCGGCGCCAAGTGCGTCAACGCCGTCTCGGAGTGGTTCGAGGTCGAGGTGTCGCGCGGCGGGCAGGTCCACCACATGAAGTTCGAGCGCGGCAAGACCGTCAAAAAGCTCGAGGTCATCGGCAAGGCCAAGGGCACCGGCACGTTCATCACGTTCAAGCCCGACCCGGAGATTTTCCGCGAGACGACGGTGTTCCAGTCGGACCGCATCGCGCAGCGCCTCCGCGAGCTGGCGTTCCTCAACTCCGGGCTCGAGATCGTGTTCCTCGACGAGCGCCCCGCCAGCGCCAAGCCGGAGACCTTCTTCTACAAGAACGGCATCGAGGAGTTCGTGAAGCAGCTCAACACGAGCAAGAACACCCTGCACCCGAAGCCGATCTCCTTCCGCAAGGAGACCACCGTCAAGACCGACGAGAAGCAGGCCGAGATCCACGTCGACGTCGTGCTCCAGTACAACGACGGCTACAACGACCTCGTCCTCTGCTACACCAACACGATTCACAACCCCGACGGCGGCTCGCATCTCTCCGGCTTCCGCAGCGCGCTCACCCGCGCGATCAACCAGTTCTCGAAGGCCAACAATCTCCTGAAGGAAAAGGACCCGCAGATCACCGGTGACGACGTCCGCGAGGGTCTCACCGCCGTCATCTCGGTGAAGCACAGCGACCCGAAGTTCGAGTCGCAGACCAAGGTGAAGCTCCTCTCGCCCGAGGTGGAGAGCATCGTCGGCTCCGTCGCGTACGAGGGCCTGATGTTCTACTTCGAGTCGAACTCCGCGGTCGCCAAGCGCATCGTCGAGAAGGGCCTCATGGCCGCCCGCGCCCGCGAGGCCGCGCGCAAGGCCCGCGAGACCATCCGCAAGGGCGCCCTTTCCGGCGGCGGCCTCCCCGGCAAGCTCGCCGACTGCTCGGAGCGCGATCCGTCGCTCTGCGAGCTCTACATCGTCGAGGGCGACTCCGCCGGCGGCTCCGCAAAGCAGGGCCGCGACCGCCGCTACCAGGCGATCCTGCCGCTCCGCGGCAAGCTGATCAATTCCGAGAAGGCCCAGCTCGACAAGGTCCTCTCCAATGAGGAAATCCGCGCGCTAATTACCGCGGTCGGCACTGGCATCGGCGGCGGCGAGGACGACTCGTCCTTCAACGCCGAGAAGGCCCGGTACCACAAGGTCATCATCATGACCGACGCCGACGTCGACGGCTCCCACATCCGCACGCTGCTGCTGACGTTC
>CAZUQB010000507.1:0-2493 GCA_964622405.1 uncultured Opitutaceae bacterium
TGCCCGAGCTGCACCTCCAGCAGGCGCTGCCGTTCCTCCAGGCGCTTCATCGCCGTGATGTCGACCAGCACGCTGATCACGCCCGTCACGGCGCCCGCCGCATCCAGCGTCGGGCTCGCCGACGCCAGCACCGTGCGGCGCGCGCCGCCGGCCACGTCGATGATGATCTCGTCCGCGTGCACCGTCCGGCGCTCCGTCCGCGCGACGTTGAGCCAGTGCCGGTCCGGCGGGACCGGGGCCCCGTCGAGCTCGAAGCAGCGCATCGCCGCCGTGGCCTCGTCCGTCGCGTCCAGCAGGCGCGGCCGGCGGCCCCAGAGCGCGACGGTCTGGGGATTGTAATAGGTCACCAGCCCGCCGGCGTCACAGACGAGCGCCGCCACCGGGAGCGCGTCGAGCCAGCGGCGAAGCCGGGCCTCGCTCTTCCGGAGGGCCGCCTCCATCTCCCGGTACGCGGTCACGTCCTGGATCTGGATCACCGCCACCAGCGGCCGGGCCTGCTCGTCGCGCACCAGCGAGCCGTCGATCAGCAGCCGCAGGGCGCGACCGGACTGGTGCCGGCAGGTGCGCTCGATCCGAAAGACACAGCCCTCCCCCTCGGTCAGCGCCTGGAGGCGCAGGCCGAAGTCCGGCCGGTCGGCCGGCTCGAGCACGAGGTCCAGCCCGCCCGCCAGGAGCTCCGCCTCCTCGCGGCCGAGCAGCCGCCCGGCCGTGAGGTTGGCGCGGAGCACGCGGCCGGCGACGGTGACCAGGATCTTGCCGATCGGCGCCTGGTCAAAGACCTCGTGGCAGACCTGCTGGCTGAGCTGCAGCTGCGCCCGGGTGCGGGCCTCGTCCACCGCGCGGTCGATCGCATGGGGCAGCAGCGCGAGGTAGGACCGGCTGGCGTCGCGGGCCAGGACGTCGACCGCGCCGCGCCGGAGCGCCTGCCCCGCCGCGCCTGGGTCGTCCAGATCCGTCACGACGATCGCCGGCGTCCGCCCCGCGGACTCCAGCAGGTCGAGGCCGGTGCCGTCCGGCAGCCGGTGGTCGAGCACCAGCACGTCGAAGCGGGCGGCGGCGAGGCGCAGGCGCGCGAACTCGAGCCGGCCGACCTCGGCCAGCTCGTACGCCAGTCCTTGGTCGCGGACCAGGTGGCGCAGCGCGACGCGGTCCGCCTCGTCGGCGAACACCGCCAGGATCCGGGGCGGCGGCGGGGCCCCCGCGCCGCCCAGGGCGCGGGCAAACGCCAGCTCGCGGTCAAGATGCGCCCGGCTCATGGCGACGGCGGATGGGTGGAAAGTGGCGGATTCATGCCCCGGGTTTGGAGCCTAGTTCGTGACGCAGGTGCCGCGACCTTAACGGTCTAGGGTAATTCCCTATCAGGAATCAGGTCGCCCCGCTCAACCCCTCCCGCCGGCAACCGATGCAACACCCGGACAAGCTCCAAAACCCAGCTCTTCGCCATGAAAAATTGGACCATCGGTAAACGAATCACGGCCGCCACCGGCCTGCTCTGCACCCTCCTCACGCTGGTGGGTGCCATCGCCTGGTTTAGCCTCGGCGGTCTCGGCCGCCAGGGCGTGGAACTCCGGGACGACGTAATGCCCGGGCTGATCTCCAGCAGCCGGTTCTACTCGCTCCTCGCAAAGGGCTTCATCCGGCTCCAGCTCTACGTCGCCACCACCGACAAGGACGCGCGCGCCGAGCTCCGGAACGAGATGACGGACCTGTCGAAGCAGAACGACGAGGCCCTGGGCGGCTACGAGGGCACCATCAACGAGGCCGAGGACCGCGCCAACTTCGACCGGGTTAAGCAGGCGCAGGCGACCTACCGCGAGGCCAAGGCGCAGTGCCTCCAGCTCTGCGACGCCGGCAAAAACGCCGAGGCCGTGGCCTACCTCGAGCACACCCTCTTCCCGCTCTACCGCGCCTATGCCTCGGCCGCCGAGACGGTCCTGAAGTACAACTCCGACAACGGCGCCGCGCTCGGCACCGGCATCGATGCCAGCGCCCGCCAGGCCAAGCTCGCGATCGTGGCCATCACCGCGATCGCCCTCCTCGTCGGGGCGCTCCTCTCGTGGATCATCATCCGCAGCATCAACCGCGTGCTGGCCACCGTCGCCGAGCAGCTCGGCGCGGGCGCCGACCAGACCGCCGCCGCCGCCGGCCAGGTGTCCTCCGCGAGCCAGACCCTCGCCGAGGGCGCCAGCGAGCAGGCCGCGTCCCTCGAGGAGACCAGCGCGTCGCTCGAGGAGATCTCGAGCATGACCAAGCGCAACGCCGAGTCCGCCGGCCAGGCCAAGCAGCTGTCCAACCAGACCCGCCAGGCCGCCGAGTCCGGCGCCACCAGCATCACCGAGATGCAGCAGGCCATGGGCGCCATCAAGGAGTCGTCCGCCAGCATCGCGAAGATCGTGAAGACGATCGACGAGATCGCGTTCCAGACGAACATCCTCGCCCTCAACGCCGCGGTCGAGGCCGCCCGCGCCGGCGAGGCCGGCGCCGGCTTCGCCG
>CAZUQB010000508.1:0-2492 GCA_964622405.1 uncultured Opitutaceae bacterium
AAGGGCGCATGGAATTGACGCTGCATCCGCTTTCCAAGGTCTGTCACGCCACCGGCCAGGTGTTCGCCGAGGGCGACCGCGTGATCTGTCACCTCGTGCGCGAAGCGAGCGGCGAAATCACCCGGCGGGACCTCCTGGTGTCGGCCGATGCGGGCTACGCGAAGACCGGTCAGGTGCTCTGCAGCTGGACGGTGAGCTTCAAGCCGCGCCACGGCGTCGAGGATCCGGGCCGGGCGCTGAAGCTGACGGCGGAGAACCTTTTCGTGACCCTGGCGGACCCGGCGGTGGAGCCGAACCCGGCGAACACCCCGATGCTGCAGTTCCTCGCGCTCATGCTGGAGCGAAAAAAAGTCCTGCGCCCGCGGGGCAAGACGGCCGACGGTTCGCGCCAAGTGTACGAGCACGCCCGCAGTCACCTGCTGTACGAAGTGCCGGTCGGCACGCTCGACGAGGCCTTCTTCGTGAACATCCAGGGCCAGCTCGACCTGCTGGTGGGCGGCCCGAAGGCGACGGTGGCCGCGGCGCCGGAGCCGGCGCCCGCGTCGAACTAGCTGGCGGCCGGCGGCCGGTTGAAAGTTGAAAGTCACCGGTTGAAAGGAGTGAGCACCGAGGTGAGGGCGCTTCGCCCGTGGTGCTGGGTCTTTCGCCGCGCCGCTTCGCAGGCCGGCGCCAAGAACTGTCTTCCGCCTCCCGTCTGTCATTTTGAACGCAGTGAAGAATCCAGTGCGACGTCGCCTCAGGCTCCGACCCCATCCAACTGGATTCTTCGCCGCGCTCAGAATGACAGGGAGAGGACTGGGTTCGATGACTTTCCCAATTATCGCGGTCTTGCCCGCCGATTCCGCCATCAGTCCTTCAACTTTCATCCTTCAGCTTTCAACTGCCGGATCGGATCAGATCACCGCTTCGGCCTGCGGCACGGCCCGCAGACGGGCGGCGGCCATGAAGTAGCGCTGAGCCGAGAATGAAGGTTCACCGGCGGGCCGGGCGGGCTTCACATAGGTGCCGTCCGGCCGCAGTTCCTGGGCGTCCTCGTTGTCGCGGAGCTCGGTGGGCAGGATCTCCTCGATGATCCGCTTGCGCAGCTCGGGATCCTCGATCGGGAACAGGAGCTCGACCCGCCGGAAGAAGTTGCGCGGCATCCAGTCGGCGCTGCCGCAGTACACGAGGGGCTGGCCGCCGTTCTCGAAGTAGAAGATGCGGGCGTGCTCGAGGAAGCGCCCGACGATGTTCCGCAGCCGGATGTTCTCGCTCAGGCCCTTCACCCCGGCGAACAGGCAGCACGTGGCGCGGACGATCAGGTCGGTCTTCACGCCGGCCTTCGACGCGGCATAGAGATTGTCGATCGTCGTCTGGTCCACGAGCTTGTTCATCTTGGCGATGATGCGGGCCGGCTTCCCGGCCGCGGCATTGGCCGTCTCGTTGGCGATGAGATCCTGGATCCGGACGTGGAGATTGAACGGCGCGATGAGCAGGTGCTTGAACTCCGGCGAGCGCCCGAAGCCGGTCAGCGTGTTGAACAACTGGGCGACCTCCTCGGTCAGGTACTCGCGGGTCGTGAAGAAACTGATGTCGGTGTAGAGCCGCGCGGTCTTGGGGTTGTAGTTGCCGGTCCCGAGATGGACGTAGCGGCGCAGGCCGCCGCCCTCGCGGCGGACGACGAGGCTGCACTTGCAGTGGGTCTTGTGGCCGACGAGCCCGTACACGACGTGGACCCCGGCCTCTTCCAGTTGGCGGGCCCAGTGGATGTTGTTGGCCTCGTCAAACCGCGCCTTCAGCTCGACCAGCGCGGTGACCTGCTTGCCGTTCATGGACGCGTCCATCAGCGCGCGCACGATCGGCGAGTCGCCGCTGGTGCGATAGAGCGTCTGCTTGATGGCGAACACCTCGGGATCGCGCGCGGCCTGCTCGACGAAGTCGACGACCGGGTTGAACGAGTCGTACGGATGATGGAGCAGGAGGTCGCGCTCGCGCATCACGTCGAACAGGCTGGGCGCGCCCCGCAGCGCCGGCGACTCCGCCGGCGTGAACGACGGGTACTTCAGGTCCGGCCGCTCGATCATGTCGTAGAGGCTCATCAGCCGGAGGAGATTGAGCGGGCCCTGAAGGCGGAACGCATACTCGAGCGACAGGCCGAGGTAGCCGCAGAGGGTGGTGAACATCGACTCGTCGACACCCTCCTCGATCTCCAGGCGGACGGCGGCGCCGCGGCGGAGATTCCGGAGCTCCTCCTCGATCTTCTTCAGGAGATTCTCCGACTCCTCCTCGTCGATGTAGAGGTCGCTGTTGCGCGTGAGCCGGAAGGCGTGGGCGCCATTGATCTTGTAGCCGGGGAAGAGGGTGAAGGCGCAGAGCTTGATGATCTCGCTCAGGAAGATGAAACGCTGGGGACCCTCCTGGGCCGGGTTGATCTGGACGATGCGCGGCAGGATCCGCGGCACCGGCAGGATCACCATCATCTTCTCGTGCTCGGGCGTGTCGGGGTTGTCCAG
>CAZUQB010000509.1:0-2491 GCA_964622405.1 uncultured Opitutaceae bacterium
GCTCACGTCGCCCGCCGGCTCCTTGTAGCGGATCTTCAGGGTCAGGAGCTCGTCCGACGCCACCGCCCGCGCCGCCGCGGCCGGGGCCCGATACTTCAGCTCGTCGACCGTCGGTCTCGCCCCTGGCGCCACCGCGGCATCCGCCGCGCCCACCGGCACGATTTCGTACAGCGCCGTCACCGTGTGACCCGCCCCGATCTCGCCTGCATCCACCGCATCGTTGTTGAAGTCCTCCTTCGCCAGCTGCCGCTTCTCGTAGCCGATGAGCCGGTAGCGCGCGACCTGCGCCGGGTTGAACTCCACCTGGATCTTCACGTCCTTCGCCACCGTCACGAGCGTGCCGTTGACCTGCTCGACCAGCAGCTTCTCCGCCTCGCGCCGCGTGTCGACGTAGCCGTAGTTCCCGTTGCCCTTGTCCGCGAGCTGCTGGAGCGTCGCGTCCTTGTAGTTGCCCATGCCAAAGCCGAGCGCGGTGAGGAACACCCCCGTCTTCGCCTTCTCCTCGATCAGGCGCACCAGTTCACCCTCGCTCGTGACCCCGACGTTGAAGTCGCCGTCCGTGCACAGGATCACGCGGTTCACGCCGCCCGGGACGAAGTTCGCCTTGGCGATGTCGTAGGCCAGTTGGATGCCCATCGCCCCGTTGGTCGAGCCCTCCGCCGTGAGCTGGTCGAGCGCCGCCAGGATCTCGTTCGCCCGCGCCACCGGCGTCGACGGCAGGGCCAGCCCGCTGGCGCCGGCATACACGACGATCGCCACACGGTCGTCCGGACGCAGCCGGGACACCAGCAGGCGCATCGACTCCTTCACCAGTGGGAGCTTGTTGGGCATGTTCATCGAACCCGACACGTCGAGCAGGAAGACCAGATTCGCCGCCGGCCGCGTGGCATCCGACACCTCGCGACCCTTGAGTCCGATGCGCACGAGCCGGTGTTCCGGCGCCCACGGCGCCTCGGCCACTTCCATCGTCGCGGCAAACGGCGTCGGTCCCGTCGGCGCGGCATAGCGGTACGGGAAATAGTTCAGTAGCTCCTCGATCCGCACCGCGTCCACTGGCGGCCGCTGTCCCGCCGTGAGCATCCGGCGCACGTTCGCGTAGCTCGCCGTGTCGACGTCGATGGAGAATGTGGAAAGGGGATTCTCCGCCGCACCGAGGAACCCGCTCTCGCGATGATAGGTATAGGCCTCGGTGTTCCCCTGGGGGGCCATCAAAGCAGCGCCAAACACCATGGGATGGTTCCTGCCGCCCGTCGCCCCGACGGGGCCAATCACGCCCAAGTCGTGGCTCGTCGACCGGCCCAACTCCATCCCGATGACGGTCTCCTTCGCTGCCGCCCGCTTTTCCATGGCCTGGCTCTCCTTGGCCCGGGCCACCAGGCTGGCGGGCGGCGGCTGGAGCGCAGCCTGGTCAGCCGACGCTGCCAATTGGCGCGGCTCGGCTGCGACCTTGGCCTCCGGCTCGTTCGCCGGCAGCGCCACCTCGTCCTTCGGCTCGACGGTCGTGGCCATCGAGATCTCGGTATAGGTCTTCGCCTTCACCGGTCGCGGCGTCACCGGATTGAGCGCCACGTACACCGCGAAGCAGGCGGCCGCGAGTCCGCCGATCACATAGTAGAACTGCGGGAAGCGGGTGAGCTTGGCCTTGAGCTCGCGACCGGTCGCGGGCCCGCCATCCAGCTTGGAGGGATCGCCGCCGGCGACGATCGCCGCCCGGGCGGGGTCCGTCGCCACGGGTTCCATCGCCTCGCTTGCCAGCGCGAACTCCAGGCGCGAGGCCGTCGTGCGGATCTCTTCCACCACAGCCTGCAGCGCGGGGTCGGACTGCACCGCCGCTTCCACAGCGGGACGCTCGTCCGGCTCCAGTTCGCCCAGCGCGTAGGCGGTCAGTCTCGGGTCATCAGGGGAAATCTTGGTCATGGTCTGCGGTTCCTTGCTTGGGTTACGGCCGCTCGGCGGCAAAATCGCGGCGCAGTCGCGTCACCGCGGTGTGGATCAGGAAGCCGACGTTGGTCACCGACAGCGACGTGATCCGGGAAATTTCCTTGTAGCTGAATCCGTTCTGGAACTTCAGCCGCACGACTTCCTGCTGGTTCGGCGGCAGCCGGTCGATCAGCCGCAGCACCGACGCCTGCGTCTCCGCGGCCTCCAGGCTCCGCCCGGGCCGCGCCTCCGCCGCCGGCGCCCGCTCCAGTTCGCCCTCCTCAAATCGTCTCATGCGGTGCTCCTTCCGCAGCAGGTCCAGCGCGCCGTTGCGGCTGACCGTGAAGAGCCACTCGACCACGTGGCCGTCGACCGACCCCGCCGGCTGGCCCATGAGCTTGACGAACGCGTCCTGCACCACGTCCCGCGCCCGGTCGGGATCATCCAGCAGGCGCGTGACATAGCGGACCAGCGGGGCCTGTTGCTCCGCAAAGGTGCGTTCCAGCATTCCGGTGTTTTCATGCGGCGGGACCCGAGGTGTCGGGGGTTCGTGGGACATGAGGGTTCAGCC
>CAZUQB010000510.1:0-2484 GCA_964622405.1 uncultured Opitutaceae bacterium
GCTCGCCGCTGATCATCGCGCATGTCCGCCACTTCGTTTGGTGAGCCCGGGTGGTCCGAATGGATTCGATTGAGTTCATGACCTTGGCGGCAAACGTGGCGCTTGCGGCGAGCAGCCGCGGCAAATCTGTTTTCGAAACCAGTGCTGACTTTTGGGACGGAGCGGTGATTTATCTCTCACCTATGAGAAGATTTGGCCGTTTCGTGCTCTTGGCTGCGGCGATGACTGCCTGGGCGGCAACCAGCGAAGGGAAGTCCCGGCCAGATGCGGGCGAGATGTCGAACGCCGATGCACCAGCGCGCATGGTCAAGCAGGCCGCGCTCGAGTACCCGGAGTTCCTCCTCAAACTGGGCGATATTCGCGGAACGGTCGTGATCGAATGCACCATCGACGAGAAAGGAGAGCCTCGGACGCCTCGCATCATCCAGACTTCGCACCCGGCGTTTGTGCCTCCGGCCATCGCGTCACTTTTCAGGTCCCGCTTCGCTCCAGCGTTCATTCAGGGAAAGGCCGTGCCGAGCGTATTTCAGATGCTGTTCATGTTTGACGTGCGGGACGCGTGGAAACACGACGTGGGCCGCGAGGCGTTCAGCGTCGCACCGCAATCTCCGCCGAATGCTCCGGCCGAATTTCAGTACGACGACGCGCCAAGGATAGTGACGTTGTGCGAGCCGGTTTACCCGTACGACCTGGCCGTGGCCGGTGTATCCGGCGAGGCAGAGGTCAACTTTGTCGTGGATGGAGGCGGCAAAGTCGCCGCGGCGAAAGTCCTGAAGGCGTCCCGTCCTGAGTTTGGCGCGGCCTTGGTCGCAGCGATCGAAGCCTGGCGATTCACTCCGCCAACCAACCACGGCGAGAGGACTATGGCCTTGCTGTCGCGCCGGCAGGAGTTCGCCCCGAACAACCGGGACTTGACATCGGATGTGGACGGGAAGCGCATCATGAAGTTGCTGCGGACGGGCAAGGGCTCCTTCTGCGAGCTCGCTGCGATCGACCATCCACCCCGTGCAATCTATCAGGTGGCGCCAAGCTATCCTCCACTGCTGCAAGAGCAGGCGGTGGCGGGCGAGGCCGTAATCGAATTCATCATCGACCGCGAAGGGAAGGTGCGGGCACCACGGGTCGTGTCGGCCTCTCGGGAGGAATTTGGCTGGGCGGCTGCCACCGCGGTCCAGCAGTGGTTCTATGAGCCGCCGCGGAAGCAGGGCAAAGCGGTCGATGTGCGAGTGACCATGCCGTTCGGCTTCGAACCGAACCGAGGAAAGTGATTCCCAACCTTGGGCACCGGTGTGCTGGGAACAATTTAGCATGATCCAATATCTCCGGTTCTTCACCTACGCTGCACTCGTGGCGGCCTATTTCCTTTGGCCTGGTTCGCGGACTGTCATACCGGTGAGTGTCACTTCGGGCTCAGCTGCCGGTGACGCGCTGGACTCCCGACCAATTCGCTACATTGAGTCATCCGAAGCGAAAGAACTGCCGCGGAAGATTCGTGCAGTCAGGATGCCGTGCTCATATTCGGAGTTCTTCGCGGCCGCCGGCATCGATCCGGTGAAGCGGAATCTCCCGGTGAATTATGTCGGCAACGCCCGCTTCGCCGTTGAGCAGTACCTCATCGTT
This sequence comes from uncultured Opitutaceae bacterium, assembly GCA_964622405.1. GTDB lineage: Bacteria > Verrucomicrobiota > Verrucomicrobiia > Opitutales > Opitutaceae > Opi-474. The sequence goes on from CAZUQB010000510.1 coordinate 1,621, forward strand.
CCGCGGGACAGTGGAGGCTGGGGATGCGAGCTGGTGCTTTTCGAGGAAAAGAAGCCTAGCCCGCAAGAGGCGACAATTCACCGGGCTGAAGTGTGGGTGACCAGGTCGAACTATGCCGGCCGCGAGGAGGGTAGTGTCTACCTGATGCAGGGCTCCTCGTACTATCTCGCCTCGATCAGTGACTTTCTGGGTAGTGGCCCGAAATAATGGGAGCAGGGTGAAGGGAATCGTCCCGCCGCCAGAGTCGAGGGCTAGCCGCAGGTTGGTTTGATCGCAATTTTCCGGAGCTGCGAGGGGCTGAGCGGGCCACTCTATAGCCGGAGTCCTTAAACGAGAATGTCGTCGTAAACACCGTCGAGTTTGCGCGCGCGGACGCGGCGGCCCTCTGGCTGGAAGCCCTAGTTTTCGTACAGTCGGATGGCCGGGCCGTCCTCGAGTCCCTCCTCGCTGCGGCGCGGGAGTCCGGCTACCGGACCGTGCGCCTCGACAGCCTCAAGCTGATGACCGCCGCGCACGAGCTCTACCGCCGCTGCGGCTTCCGCGACATCGAGTGCTACCCGGAGAGCGAGATCTCCGAGCAGTTCAAGGCGTACCTCGTGTTCATGGAGCGCAGCCTGTAGGACGGCGCGGGTGGGGCTCAGGAGGCCGTCGTGGGCATGAAGGGAGGCCGGGGCCGCGATCATGAGGGGACGCGTTGCCCCCAACGCGCCTCTTGCCTCCGACCGTCGGCCAGGGGTTGGCATGGGAAAACGACCCGGTGGAGGCTGGCTCGGCGAAGTTGCGCAAGATCTGCGGAGCACCCTTCGTGCGGAAAGCGTACACTCAGGCCAGTCCCCAAACCCCCGGATGGCTCGTCTCGGTAAA
>CAZUQB010000511.1:0-2483 GCA_964622405.1 uncultured Opitutaceae bacterium
CGATGTGCTTCACGCCGGTCTTCATCCGGCGCTCGCCGCCGGCCGCGCGGTACTTGTCGAGTAGCACCCGCAAGATGACCCGCACGCCCTCGTACGGCCGGGCAAAGCCCTCGAGGAACAGCGCCTTGAACATGATCACGAACTGCCCGAAGTCCATGTCGTGCTCCGTGGCGCTGCCGTAGTACATCACGGGACAGAACAGCATGTCCTCGAGCAGCGGGTCGCTGAGATGACGGCGCACCACCTCGCGCGCCGACACATAGCCCGTGTCGAGCGCGACGTCCGGATACTCCCGGACCGCCGCGGTGAGCCGGCGAAAGCCGTCGATCTGCCGCGGAAACCGCGCCGCGACCTCGGACTCGAGCACGGTGAAGTCGTTCGTGAAGCGGAGGGAAATCTCACCGTGGCGCCCGAAGGCGACCCGCGACTGCTTCTGCTCGCAGAGCGCGAATTCGTCCCGATCGATCCGGAGCTGCCGGAGGAGCTTGCCGAGCGGCGTGCCCTTCACGCCGGGCTTCACGAAGTTCGTCATCGCGTGGAGCCCCACGTCGAACCTCCGCCCGGCGATGCTGTAGAAACTGTTCAGTCCGCCAACCGCATTGTGCCGCTCGAAGATGCAGACCTTCTTGCCAAAATGCGCGAGCCGGATGCCGGCGGCCAACCCGGACATGCCGGCGCCGATGATGGCGACGTCGTAGTGGGAGCGGGTGTTCATGGGCAGGCGGCGCCTGCCAGTTGAAAGTTGAGCGCTGAAAGTTGAAAGCAAATCCGGCGGAGGGCGTGGCCCCATCGCGTGGGGTCGTCACGAGCCTGCTGGCCGTGCAGGGATTCCGATGGCCAATCGCTGCCGGCCGCAGTCGCGGACCGAGCCGCGGCCACTCAACCTTCAACCTTCAACCCTCAACCTTCAACCGCGCCGCGCGTGTGGCGCGCGGCGCTCAGCGTTTGCCGGCCAGCGCGTTGAACTTCGGCGTCAGGTACTCGGCACAGCTGTCGAGCGACGCGAGCTGGATGTAGTCGGCCTCGGGCACCTCGATGCCGTGGCGCTTGCGGAGCTCCATCACGATATCGAGAAAGTCCATCGAATCGAGCTGGAGCTGGTCGCGCAGACGCACGTCCGGCTTCAAATTCGACAGGTCTTCATCCGGCGCGATGTCCGCAATGATGTCGACTACCACTTTCTTGCATTCGTCTTTGGTCATATATGCTCGAAAGAGGCACTTAGGGCACAAAGCGCTTAACAATCAACGTGGAATTTATGCCCAGCATCCCGAACGAGTTGTTCAGGATGGTGTCCACTTTCGCAACCTTCCGGGGCTGATTCAGAACCAAATTTGGCAGCGCGCAGGCCGGATCGAGGTCATCGACGTTGATCGAGGGGTGGACGGTCAGATCGCCGAACGACGGAAGGTTGCCCGCCAGTTCGAGCGCGCCGGCCGCGCCCATGCAATGGCCGATGTAGCTCTTGGTGTTGTTCACGTAGGTCTCCGGGCAGGCCTCCCCGAAGACGGCGCGGATGGCCTCGCATTCCTGGATGTCACCCAGCGGCGTCGCGGTCGCGTGCGTGTTCACCAGGTGGATGTCGCGCGCCGCCAGGCCCGCATGCTTCAGCGCCGCCCGGACACACTCGGCCTGGCGCGTCGGGTTGGGCAGCACGTAGTCGCTGGCGTCGGAATTGACGTGGTAACCGGCGATCTCGGCGTAGATCTTGGCGCCGCGCGCCTGGGCGTCCTCGAGCCGCTCGAGCGTGTAGAGGCAGCCGCCCTCGGACACGACAATGCCGTTGCGCGCCTTGTCGAAGGGCCGGCTCGCCTTCTTCGGGTCCGCGTGGGTGGCGAGCGCGTTTTGGCTCTTGAACCCGGCGAAGATGCCGAACGTGTGGATGCTTTCGCTCACGCCGCCGCCGATCGCGAAGTCCACCTCGCCGAGCCGCAGCATCTGCGTGGCGTGGATCAGGCCGAGGTTGCCGGCGGCGCAGGCGGCGCCGATCGTGTAGGCCGGGCCCGTGACCCCGAGGTTGAGGGACGCCTCGCCCGCCGGGTTGTTCGCGACGGTGCGGGGGTTGTGGTAGTGTGACCAGAACTTCGTGTCGTAATTGAACTTCGAGATGTTGTAGATCTCGTTCTCGGTCTCGACATTGCCGTGCTCGGTGCAGCCGATGTAGATGCCGACGCGGTCCTTGGCGACCTGGTCCCACGCCACGCCGCTGTCCTTCAGCGCCTCGCGCGCGCAGTAGATGCTGATGCTGCCGGCGCGGGTGCCGACCCGGACCTCCTTCTTGGTCTGGTACCGGAGGGCATCGTAGTGGCAGACGCCCGCCAGCTGGGAGCCCATGTACCGCAGGTCAATGCGCTCGATGCCCGCGACGCCGGCCAGCAGATTCTGCCGAAATTCGGCGAGGGAATTGCCGTTGGGGGCGGTCAGGCCTACTCCGGTGATGACGATGCGGGAGGACTTCATTCGTTGGGAAATGGAAATCGCTA
>CAZUQB010000512.1:0-2482 GCA_964622405.1 uncultured Opitutaceae bacterium
GGAACTGCAGCCGGGATTGGCAAAGATGAGGATCAGGGCGAACACGTGGACTCCGACCACGGCGCCGAAGACTTTGAGCAGTTTCATAGGGTGAAGTGTTGGTGGGTTGCGGGAGCGGATGCTATCTCAAATTGGCCGGCGCGCGGAGGTCGCGCACGAGTCGCTCGAACTGGTCGCCGCGATCCTCGTAATTCCGGAACTGGTCGAAGCTCGCGAAGCCCGGGCTCAGGAGCACGTGCTCGCCCGGCTCGGCGACCTCGGCGGCGCGGCGGACCGCCTCCTCGAGCGAGGCGCAGGCGGTGTGGGCGACCCGGAAGGTCGAGCAGTGGAACGCCAGCTCCGCGCCCTGCTCGCCGATGAGCAGCGCGTGCTTCACGCGCGGGGCGATGCGGTGGACGAAGCCGGCCAGGTCGCCGCCCTTGCCCTTCCCTCCCGCGATCAGGACCACCGGGCCCGGGAAGCCCGCCAGCGCGGCCTCGACGGCATGGAAGTTGGTCGCCTTGGAGTCGTTCCAGTAGGTCACGCCCTCCTGCTCCATCACCCGCGCGAGGCGGTGGCGGCCCAGCGTGAAACTCCGGGCGGCGGCCAGCAGCGTCTTTTCCTCGAGGCCGGCGTGGCGCCACCAGGCGGCCGCCAGCAGGAAGTTCTCCCGCTGCGGGTAGTCGGCGAACACCGTGCCGGCGAGCCGCGGGTCGGCCGGCTGGCCCTCGCTCGCCACCGCGGCCGAGGCCGGGAGGGGACGGTCGAACCGCGCCGCGAACCGCTGCACGGTGGTGCCGGCAAACACCGCGCCGGGCGCGGTGCGCGCGACGAGGTTCCACTTCGCCGAGAAGTACGCCTCCAGCCCGGGATGGCGCTCGAGGTGATCCTCCGCGAAATTCGTCCAGAGCGTCGCATCCGCGTGGAAATGCCGCAGGCTCTCGGCCTGGAACGAGCTCACCTCGCAGATCGCGTGGCAGTCGCGCGCGGTGCCGGTCGCATGGCGGTTGGGATGCTGCGCCGCCAGGCGCTGCAGCGCCGATCCCGGTGCGGGCAGCAGGCCCGAGCCCACCTCGGCCACAAGGCGCGAGAAGGGATGCCCGATGTTGCCGGTGGCCACGGCGGTGCGGCCGGCGGCCCGCAGGGCGTGCGTGAGGAACTCGGTGAGGGTCGTCTTCCCGTTCGTGCCGGTGACCGCGATGATCTTCCCGCCCCAGCACAGCGCCGCGAAGTCCAGTTCGCCGAGCACCTCGGCGCCGGCCGCGCGCGCCCGCGCCAGCCACGGGTGCTCCGGCGGGAAACCCGGCGAGAACACCGCCAGGCCGTGCCCGGCGGCCACCTTGGCGGTGAACTCGAGGCCCTTCTGGTCGTAGACCTTGAAGGTGCCGCCGAGCGCCGCGACCAGCGCCTGCACGCCCTCGCCGCTCACGCCGCCGCCGAGGATGGCGACCGGCGAGGCGAAGCGGGGCTTCAGGAGTGGTGGGAGGTGGAGCGACATGTCAGCGGAGCTTCAGCGTGCCGAGGCCGGCCAGCGCGCAGATCAGCGAGAGCACCCAGAAGCGCAGCACGACCTTCGTCTCGGGCCAGCCCTGCTTCTGGAAATGGTGGTGGATCGGCGCCATGAGGAAGAACCGCTTCCCCTCGCCCGTCGGGCTGCGGCGCCGGGTGTACTTGAAATAGCCGACCTGGATGATGACCGACACCGCCTCCCACACGAAGACGCCGCCCACGATCACGAGCGTCAGCGGCTGCTGCACCATGAACGCGATCAGGCCGATCAGGCCCCCGATCGCCAGCGAGCCCGTGTCGCCCATGAACACCTCGGCCGGATGCGAGTTGTACCAGAGGAACGCGAGGCCCGCGCCGACCAGCGCCCCGCACAGCACCGTCAGCTCGCCGGTGCCCGGCACGTAGCTGATCAGGAGATAGTCGGAGATGATGATGTTGCCCGCCGCGTACGCGAGGATGCCGTAGACCAGCGCGACCGAGATCGTGCACCCGATGGCCAGGCCGTCGAGGCCGTCCGTGAGGTTGATCGCGTTGCTGAAGCCCACCAGCCACAGGTACACGAACACGAAGAGCGCCGCAATCGGCAGGCTCGCGATCACCGGGTGCTTGACGAACGGCACCCAGAGCTCGCGGATCTTCCCGGCGCTCACCGGGTGCGACAGCAGCGCCGCGAGCGCGAGGATGGTGATCAGCGTCTGCCAGACGATCTTTTCGCGGGACGAGATCCCGTCGCGGCTCTTGCGGACCACCTTGAGGTAGTCGTCGCGGAAGCCGACGGCCGTGAGCGACGAGTAGACGAAGAGCGCGACGCAGACCCAGACGTTGGGCGCGGCCCAGAGGAAGGAGCTGAAGAAGACGGCGATGAAGATCAGCAGGCCGCCCATCGTGGGCGTGTTCTTCTTGTCGAAGCGCTTGGCGAGGTCGCCCGTGCGGTCGTCGTCGTAGTGCTGGCCGAACTTCAGCAGCCGGAGCCGGCGGATCAGCGCGGGGCCGA
>CAZUQB010000513.1:0-2481 GCA_964622405.1 uncultured Opitutaceae bacterium
GCACGCGAACTTCTCCGCCGACATCGCGTTCTGCGAGGTCACCGACACGCTCGAGCACATGCTGCCCACGATTCCCGCCCGCCGCCTCATGCTCGGCACGTGCACGCCGCTGCTCGCCACCTCCGCCGAGGTCGCGAAGCTGACCGGCGCCCATATCCCGGCGGCGGCCAAGCGCCTCATCGGCGCCGACAATGCCCGCCGGTTCTTCGGCCTGTAGTCTTCGTCCCTGCTATCCTTTCGCCATGAGCACGTCCACCGCCACTCCCACCGCCCCGAAGCCGATCGTTGACGAGCCGGTGCCGCAGCCCACCCGCTGGGGCGCCGAGGAACTTGCCCGCCTCACCATGATGGTGATGCAGCCGTCGCTGTTCTACTGGAAGGGACCGCAGACGACCGCGCTCCTCGAGGAGTTCCGCCGGCACTACCCGTTCAAGCACTGCTATCCCTGCTCCTCCGGCACCGCCTCGCTGCACATCGCGGTCGCCGCGCTCCGGCTCCAGCCCGGCGACGAGGTCATCACGTCGCCCATCACGGACATGGGCTCGGTGATCGGCGTGCTCTACCAGCAGGGCGTGCCCGTGTTCGCCGATCTCGACCCGCACACCTACAACCTGAACCCCGCCGACGTGCGCCGCCGGATCACGGCCAAGACGCGGGCGATCATGGTCGTCCACCTCGCCGGCAACCCGTGCGACACGACCGCGCTCGCCGCGATCGCGAAGGAGCACCGGCTCGCGCTCATCGAGGACTGCGCGCAGTCCTGGGGCGCGCAGCACCGCGGCCAGCCGGTCGGCCTCGTCGGCGACTTCGGCTGCTACTCGTTCAACGACTTCAAGCACGTCGCGTGCGGCGACGGCGGCCTCGTCGCCACCAACCGCGACGATCTGGGCGCCGGCCTCTCCAAGTGGGGCGACAAGTGCTACGACCGGGTCTCCGGCGGCCGCGCGCCCGAGGACCTCGCGCCGAACTACCGGATGAGCGAGCCGCAGTCCGCGGTCGCCGCCGCGCAGATGGGCAAGCTGGCCGAAATTGTCCGCCGGCGCCACCACGCGGGCGAACTCCTGACGTCTCTCCTCGCCGGCACGCCCGGCCTGCACCTTCCGACCGTCGCGAAGGGCGACTACCACAGCTACTGGTTCTACATGCTCCGCGTGGACCTCGCCCGCTTCGGCGCGTCGCGGAACGAGCTTGCCGCCGCGTTCAACGCCGAGGGCGTCGCCGCCGGCCCGGGCTACATCCCGACCACCGTCTACCAATACCCCGTCTTCCAGAACCACAATTTCTTCGGCGGCACGTGGCCGGTGCGCATGCTCGGCCTGACCACGATGGACTATCGCAGCGTCTCCTGCCCGGTCGCCGAGGCGATCATCCGCGACTGCATCACGATCCGGATCAATGAGGCGATGCCCGACGCCTACATCGAGAAGGTGGCGCGCGCCGTGCGCGCCGTCACCACGCGCCTGGCGCGCTGACGGCTGACCGGCGCCGGTTGGCGGGAACGGGCCGGCCTCACGCCGGCCCGTTCACCTGGACGCCGTCGGGTGTGACCAGGACATCAATGGGACGGCCCGCCTGCCCGCCCTTCACGCGCCAACCCGCGCCCTCGCGGGTGGCCGTCACTTCGGCTCCCGTGGCGTCCTTCGCCCGCGCCACCGCGACGGTCAGCACCGTGTGCTCCTTGGCGGGCGCCGATTCGGCCTCGGCAAAGGGATAGACCCCCTCGGCCGTCGGCAGGTCGAGCTGGCCGGTTCGCACCTGGAGACCGCCGGCGGCGAGGACCGTCGCCGACAGGGAGGCCAGCGGCCGCGTGATCTCGAAGCCGGCGCCGTGGGCGGAGACGCGGCCGTGATCGTCGTCGTTGAAGACCTGGTAGCGCACCTGGATGGGTTTCGCCTCGCCCGTCAGCACCACGTGATCGAGCAGCACGAGCACGCCGGGCTTGAGATAAAGGGCCAGGCGCCGGACCCGCTGTACGTCGGGCTGCACCAGGGCATAGGCCTCGGTGGCGTCGCTCGTCAGCGTCATCCAGCCGGGCCCGGTCCGGTACTCGAGGATGTGCGCCCACGCCCACGACGCATTCGTGCCCTCGTGGCCGTCGTGGTACTGGTGGCCCAGGCCGTTGATCAGCACCGCGGTGTGGGCGCTCGTCTGCCGCAGCTTCCACCGCTCGATCTTCGGCGAGTAGCCGGCGCGCAGCGGATCGTGCAGCAGGCGTTCGCCGTGGACCTTGAAGATGAGGCTGTTCCGGTCCGCGTGCTCGTGATTGCCCGGCCCGCCGCTGCGGAACGCCAGCACGCCGTCGGCCGCGGCCCAGCCGGTGCGGGACACGACCCAGTCGTTGTCGAGCCGCACGTCGAGCAGCTCCGGCCCGGGCGCGGCCGCCGGCAGGGCCGGGTCGTACCAGATCGCGCCCCAGTGGGACTTGATCACGCCGACGTGCTGGGCGAGGTACTGGGCCAGCGGGTCGTGGTGCACCCGCGC
>CAZUQB010000514.1:0-2478 GCA_964622405.1 uncultured Opitutaceae bacterium
CGCGGCGTGCGGATCGCGTGCGGCTGGAACGGGTATTCCGACGCCAGCCAGCTGGGAACTATCGCGGGCGTTACCATTCGAGGGCGAGCATCAGACAGTTTAGTCCGCTCCCGATGCCAAGCAATCCCACGCGACTCCCCGCGCGGACCGCCCCGGCGTCGATCGCGGCGCACAGGGTCGCGGGCAGCGCCACCGAGCCGGTGTTGCCGAGCGTCTCAAAGGTCGAGAAGTCCTTGCCGAGGTCCAGGCCGAGCATCTCGTAGAGTTTCCGCCGGTGCGTGCTGCCCACCTGATGGCAGATGTAGCGGTCAAATTCTCCGGCCGGCCAGCCCTGCGGGCCGGTGAAGTCCCGCCACGTTTCCTGCGCGAGCCCGACGCCCGCGACAAGGAGCTGCTCCGAGTCGGTCTGCATCGCCAGCGCGTCAGCGCCGTGGGTGTCGCCCTGGCAGAGCTCGCTAAACTGGGTGGCGGCGCGCGCCACCCCGCCCAGCAGCCGGTGCGGCCGGCCGGGGACCAGCGACGCGTGGCACACCAGGGCGGCGACGGCGCCGGAGCCGATGGTCAGGTTGGCGAAGTACGGCTTGATCTCGTTCCGGCTGAGCGGCTTTTCCAGCAGGGTTCGCAGGGTCTGCTCGACCAGCGGGCGGCCGTTCTCGCCGGCGGTCACCAGCGCGCAGCGGATCTGGCCCGACTCGATCAGGCCGGCGGCGAGGGTCAGGGAATTCAGGAAGCCGAGGCACGCGTTGGAGACGTCGAGAATCTGCGCGGTGGCCGGCAGGCCGATCTTCCGGTGCGCGAACGAGGCCGTCGCCGGCTCCAGCATGTCACGGCTGACGGCGGCGTGGATGAAGAGCTCGACCTGCTCCGCCTTGAGTCCCGACTTCGCGAGGACCGCGCGCCCGGCGGCCGCGCTCGCGTCGGAAGGCCGGGTGCCGGGCGCCCACATGCGGCGCTCGCGGATGCCGGTCATGAGTTCCAGCCGGCCGGCGGGCAGCTTCAGGCGCTCGTACAGCGGCCGCAGGCGCTCCTCGATCTCGGCCGAGGTCCAGGCTTCCTCCGGCAGTGCGACGGCGATCGACTCAAGGCAGACGTGCGCGAATTTCATTCAGGTCCGGGCCGCCGGTGCCGGCGGCCGCATGGCGAGGCGGATGATCTCCTGGTCGAAGTAGTTCGACCCCAGGCCGGCGTCGACGACGAGCGTGCCGCCGTTGATGCCGCTGCTCCGCTCGCTGAGCAGGAAGAGCACGACATTGGCCACCTCCTGCGTCTCGAGGTTTTTCTTCCGGAACGTGAGTTTCTCGGCGTAAAGGTAGCTCTCGAGGTAGCCGGGGATGCCGGCCGAGGCGCTCGTCTTGAGCGGGCCCGAGCCGACCGCGTTGAAGCGCACGGTGGTGTCGGCGCTGAATGACTTCGCGAGGAAGCGGACGCTCGACTCGAGCGCGGCCTTGATCGGCCCCATGTATCCGTAGTTGTCCGGCGTCACCTGCAGGGACGAGATGCCGATGGTCACGACCGAGGCGCCCGGCGCTAGCTGCGGCTTGAACGCCCGCGCGATCTCCACGAGCGAGAAGGCGGAGACCGCCGTGGCCTGCAGGAAGTCCGCGCGCTTCGTCTCATGGAATGGGCGAAATCCCTCGCTGTAATTGGCGAAGGCGATCGAATGCACGATGCCGTGCAGCGGGCCGGCGCCGCTGGCCGCGACCTCGGCCGCGAGGCGCTCGACGGCGCCCGGTTGCTCGACGTCGCAGAGGAAAGTCGTGCGCCCGGCCAGCTGGGTCTCCAGCGACTTGCGCCGGGTTTCCGAGCGGACGCTGTAGAGAACCCGGGCCCCCTGCTCCTCCAGCGACTTGGCGACGAACCACGCGACGCTCTTCCGGTTGGCGACGCCGAAGACGAGGAAGGTCTTGCCTGCGACCTGGAGAAAATCGCTCATGCGGACGGCGCTCCCTCCGGGGTCTTCCAGGCCACCGAAAACTCAACCGTCAGCACGCGCTTTTCGCCGCTGCGGATGCTTCCGCTCATCATGGTGAAGCCGCCCATCGACTCCTTCTTCCGGGCCTCGATGGTGATCGTCTCGCCCGGGTACACCGGATTCCGGAAGCGCACGTCGCTGATCTTGGCGAGCAGCGGGACGCCGCCCGGCTTCCCCTGCCCGGCCATGGCCCGGGCCATGAGCAGGGCGCCGGTCTGGAACACCGCCTCGCACAGCAGCACGCCCGGGGTGATGGGTGCGCCCGGATAGTGCCCGCGATAGAACTCCTCGTCGGCGCGGAAGGTGCGGCGGGCCGTGAGCGTGTCCGCCGTCTCGGCGACAATCTCGTCGACGAACAGGAACGGCGGGCGGTGCGGGATCAGGGCAAGGACGTCGGGGCTGGCACTCATGCGGGGGTGGCGGCCGGCTGGGCGCGCTGGTTGAAAAGGAGCTGGTCGATCTTGTTCGCGGTGATCACGCCGTAGTTGATGGTGCCGAGCCAGCCG
>CAZUQB010000515.1:0-2476 GCA_964622405.1 uncultured Opitutaceae bacterium
GTCGGCGCCGGCGGATGCGCGGTCCGCTTGGCCTCCTCGGCCTTCATCTCCTCGAGCTGCAGCGGATGCTCCTCCATCATCTCGCCCTCGGACATCCGGCCCGTCAGCCAGGCGAGGTTCATCGGGTAGACCTCGGGGTTGAAGATGACGAAGTAGAAGTGCCAGACGATGATCGCCATCGTGGCCAGCACCGCCTCGTAGAAGTGCACCAGGCGCGCGATGTCGAAGCCGAGCTTCGTGATGTAGCCCATCGACGCGTTGTCGAACCACAGGATCGCGCCGGTGAGGGTCATGAGGCCCGTGCCCCACGCCATCGCCCAGTATTCCGCCTTCTCGATGTAGCAGAAGCGGCCGAACAGCGGCTTGGTCTTCGCCAGGCCGAGGTTGTACTTCAGCACCTTCCACGGATCGGTGAGGTCGTTCCAGCGCGGCAGCATGGCCAGGAACAGCTTCCGGCCCGCGTCGGTGAAGATCAGGTACGCGACGTGCCACGCGCCCGAGCCGAGCATCACGATGCTCGCGATGCGGTGGATCAGCCCGCGCCACTCGAACGCCCGCGCGCTCAGGTGGCGGATGCCCGCGACCCACCAGGCCTCGGGATAGCGCAGCATGAAGCCGGTGACGACCAGCGCGGTGAAGCTCAGGCCCAGCACCACGTGCTGCAGCCGCTCGTTCACCGTCATGCGCAGGTAGAGCCGGTGCGCGACGTGCAGCTCCTCCGCCTCGCCCTTCTGGATGGCGAGCTTGTGGCGGGTCTTCTGCAGGAAATCGAGGAGGTTGTGGAACACCATCCCGCCGATCACCAGGACGATCAGGACGACGTACAGGTTCGCGATCCAGTAGAGCCACGGCGACGTCTCCTTCTGGTTCTCGCTCGCGTGGACCGCGCCGACGCTGAAGCGCGTGTTGGCGCCCGGGTGGCACTGGCCGCAGGTCTGGGCGAGGTGCGCCTTGTTGACCGTGGAGGTCGGGTCGTTCTGGGACTTGATGGCGTGGCTGCCGTGGCAGCTCGCGCAGTTGACGACCTCGACCGAGCCGCCGCGCACCGCGAGGCCGTGGAAGCTGTCGGCGAAGGTCTTGAACGTGTCGTTCGCGAGCCCGTACCGGCGCGTCAGCCGGACGGAGGCGTGGCACTCGGCGCAGACCTGCTGGGCGAGGTTGGTCTTGTGGACCGGCGAGGTCGGGTCGGTGTGGAGCTTGATGTCGTGCTCGCCGTGACAGCTGGTGCAGCCGGCGGAGTCGAGGTTGCCCTTGCGCAGCGCGACGGCGTGGACGCTGGTGTTGTACTCCTTCGCCTGGGCCTGGTGGCACTTGGCGCAGGTGTCGGTGACGCGGATGCGGTTGACGCGGGCGCCGGCGACGGCGGCCTTGTTCATCGCGTGGTCGCCGTGGCAGTCGACGCAGCCGGCGGCCTCGGCCTTGCCGGCGCGGAGGGCGGCGCCGTGGACGGAGTGGTCGAAGGACGAGACGAACTTCGCGCCGAGGTTCGACTGGCCGGCGACCTCGGGCTTGCTGACGTGGCAGGACTCGCAGAGCCGGGCCTGCGCGAGCTTGAGCTCGACCTTGGTCTGGCCGGGCCCGGGGCTGGCGATGCGCTCGCGGTGGCAGCTCAGGCAGTCGGGGGTGACGCGCTGGCGGCCGTCGCGCCGCGGGGCGTGCGCCGACGCGAGATAGTCCTTGCCGGCCTCGGCGTGGCAGCGGCTGCAGGCCTCGGCCTGGCCGGCGCCGGCAAAGGCGAACTCCTTCTGCTTCACGCCGACCGTGTTGTGGGCGCCGTGGCACTCGGTGCACTTCGTGTCCTTGCCGGCGGGCAGGGGGGACAGCCCGAGCCGCGGGTGGAAGGCGTGCTTGGCGGCGGTCTGCTCGTGACACGAGAGACAGTTCACCGGCGCGAGACTCGACTCGTGCGGCACCTCCTTGATGTCCGCGTGGCAGTCGAGGCAGTTGAGCTTGGCGTGGGCGGAGTGGGCGTAGACGTCGGGCTTAACCCCGACCCAGACCGGGGTTTCGCCGGGTTTCGGGGCCTTGAGCTCCGCCTGGTGGCAATCCATGCACTCGGCATTGGTGACCGCGGGGGGCTTCGGCTCCGACCCCGGGGTCTCGGGTCGGGCGAGGCTCGCGGCCGCGACGAAGGAAGCCAGCAGGGCGAACGCTGGCAGGAGACGGCGGCGGAAGGCGTTCATATGACCTCAGGTCGCAGTATGCGCCGAACCCCGCCCAGCCGCTCCGCAGCCGTTGCGCGTTTGGACGCGTTTCTTGGCCTCACCCGGGCGCGCCCGGGGCGCGCTTGAACATCAGCACATTGCGGATCGCGGATTGTGGATCGCGAATTCGCCAGACGCCGAAAAGAAAAAGGCCACCGAGTGCTGTCTCGGTGGCCTTTTCAGCGGAGAAATCCGCAATTCGCGATCCGCAATCCGCAATTACTTCTGGATCCCCCCATTATGGCAGTCCGCGCAGGTCAGGTCGGGGTCGA
>CAZUQB010000516.1:0-2453 GCA_964622405.1 uncultured Opitutaceae bacterium
TTCCAGGGCGCGCCCGGCGCGGCCGCGATGCTCGTGTCGCTGAAGGCGGCCGGCACCGGCATCACGCTGCACGCCGCGGACTACGTCTTCCTGCTCGACCCGTGGTGGAATCCCGCGGTGGAGGCGCAGGCGGTCGACCGCGTGCACCGCATCGGCCAGAAGAGCACGGTCTTCGTGTACCGGATGGTCACGGCCGGCACCATCGAGGAGCGCATCCAGGCGCTGAAGGCGTCGAAGAAGGACCTGTTCGACAAGCTCGTCGGCGGCCTCGGCGGCGACTTCGACCTCAGCCAGCATTTCACCTCGCTGCGCGGTCTGGTGCAGCTCACGTCGCAGGTGGTCGCGGAGATCCCGCCCGAGCCGGTCGAACCGGCGCCGCCGGCCCCGCCGGCCGAGCCGGGCCCGTCGCCGGAGCCGCTCGTGACGGACCCGGCCGCGGCCGACTCCGCGGCACCGGAGCTGGCGGCCGAGCCGCCGTCGTCGACCGAGGAGTGAGCGGCGCGGGCCGGGCCGGCGAATGACGGAATTTTCACGGCCGCGCCCCAAACGCGGCTTGTTTCAAGGTGACCGGGGGGTAAGGTGACGGCGGTGGACCTTCCGTCGCAACTTCTCGCCAAGCCCGACGCCCTGATCCTCGACCTGGCGGCGTCGTCCCGCGAAGCGGCGCTGTCTGGCCTGCATGCGGCGCTGGCGAAGAGCCCGGCGGTGAAGGACCCCCCGCGGCTGCTGCACGGTCTCCTGGAGCGGGCGATGCTCGCGCCGATCTGCCTCGCGCCCGACGTGGCGCTGCCGCACGCCCGCACCGACGCGGTGGAGCGCATCGTGCTCGGCGTGGCGCGGCTGGCGGCGCCGGGAGTGGGGTTTGATGCCGAGCATCCGAATGTCCGGCTGGTTTTCATGGTGGGCACGCCCAAGCCGCAGGTGGACGAGTACCTCCTGGCGGTGGCGGCGATCACCCGGGTGCTGAAGGCCGACGGCGTGCGGCCGGGCCTGCTGGCTGCGAAGACGGAGGCGGAGTTCCGCGAACTGCTGGCCCGCGGCGTGAAACGATGAAGGCGGCGACGGATCCCGCGACCGAGCTCCTGCGGCGCCTGCAGCGGCTGCTGCGCTGGCGCCTGTGGATTCAGGAAAAGATGCAGCTGTCCGAGTGGCAGGTCACGCTGCTCTGGGCGGGCCTCGCGGGCTTCCTTGGCTGCCTGTGCGCGCTGATTTTCCAGGCGCTGGCCGAGGGCGTCCACGAGATGCTCACTGGCACCAGCGCCGGCGTCGTGGAGTCCATGCGCCAGCTGCCGTGGTGGGGCTGCCTGCTGGTCCCGGCGCTGGGCGGCGGCGCGGCCGGCCTCGTGCTGCACTACGGCCAGCGGCTGACCCGCACCCAGAGCTCGACCGACTACATGGAGGCGATCGCGATCGGCAACGGCCGGATCCCGGTGCGCGCGAGCCTGGTGAAGAGCGTCGCGGCGCTGTTCTCGATCGGCTCGGGCGGATCGATCGGACGCGAGGGTCCGATGGTGCAGCTCGCGGCCGTCGTGGCCTCGCTGGTGGGGCGGTGGCGGCAGTTCACGGGCCCGCAGCTGCGGCTGATCGTGGCCTGCGGCGCCTCGGCCGGCATCGCCTCGGCCTACAATGCGCCGATCGCGGGCTCGTTCTTCGTCGCGGAGATCATCCTCGGGACGATTGCAATGGAGAGCCTGGGCCCGCTGGCGGTCTCGGCGGTCGTGGCGGCCCTGACCATCCGCGTGCTGACCTCGGCGCAGGTCATGTACCACGTCCCGGGTTTCCAGCTGAACTCGGCCTGGGAGATGGGGCCGTATGTGGTGCTGGGCCTGGTGGTCGGGACGCTGGCGCCGGCCTTCCTGCGGTCGCTGCGGCAGGCCGAGGAGTTCTTCCTGTCGCTCAAGCTCCCGATCGGCTGGCGCCTGGCGCTGGGCGGCGCGCTGGTGGGCGCGATGGCGATCAATGTCCCGCAGGTCTGCGGCAACGGCTACAGCGTGGTGGTCCAGATCCTCAACGGGCCGGTCGCATGGCGCATTCTGCTCGGCGTGTTTGCCTGCAAGTGGCTCGCCACGATGGCGTCGTTCGGCTCGGGCGCGCCGGGCGGCGTGTTCACGCCGTCGCTGTTCATGGGCGCGAGCGCCGGCTATCTCTTTGGCGCGGCGGTGCACGCGGTGTGGCCGACGGGCGCGGCCGACCCGGGGGCATTCGCGCTGGTCGGCATGGGGGCCTTCCTGGCGGCGGCGAGCCGGGCGCCGGTGATGGCGATCATCATGCTGTTCGAGATGACCCTCAGCTACGACATCATCCTGCCGCTGATGCTGTGCAGCGTGATCGCCTACTACACGGCGAAGGGCATCCAGGGCAGCTCGTCGCTCTACGGCGACGCGCTCAAGCGCAAGGCCGGCGAGACGGCCCCGCCGATGGTACCGGTGGGCCGCGTGCGGGAGCTGATGCGC
>CAZUQB010000517.1:0-2449 GCA_964622405.1 uncultured Opitutaceae bacterium
GACGCGACATGACGGTGAGTTTGGCGAGATCCATGATCGATCCCTTTCGCATACGGCGTTCCAGTTTGGATGATTACTTAGCCCGGGGAATTGGCCCACCCGGTCCAGCAGCGGGTCAAAACGGGACGGCCTGCTGGCACACCCCGCGCCAAATTGTCGGCTTGGCGCACTCGGGAACCGGCCAGCCAACGGGCGGTTTCGCAGCGGCCGAGCGCCAGGCGAGCCGCCAGAATCTCCTCGCCGTCCCGGGACCGGCTGACCTTGGATCCACCGCCCTTCGGACGGTTTAACCCCCATGATCACCCCGGCTCCCGCCCTTGTCCGCACCCCGTTTTCGCCGCGAGCGGTGGCCCACGCGCGCCGCGTCCGGCGGCCTGACGGCTGTCTCCAGGGCGGCGAGACGCTGATGCAGCCCGGGACCGCACCGGCCGTGCTGGTGCTCGACTTCGGCGAGGAGCTGGTGGGCGTGCTCGAGCTCGAGGTGGCCGCCGAGGCCGGAACCCGGCTGGAGCTGATCTACGGCGAGGACTTGGAGGAGGCCCTGCTGCTGAAGGACCCGTTTCCGCCTGAGCACTGGTATCACCAGCCGCGGGACTTTCTGGATTTGCCGGCTGGGAGCCAGGTCGCACGCCAGCCCGGCCGCCGCGCCTTTCGCTTTGCGACGCTGGTGGTGCATGGCCCCGGCGCCCTCGGAGTGCGAGGGGCGGTGATGATGCAGGAGCACGCGCCCGTCACCGACCGCGGCTGGTTCAGCAGCTCCGACCCGCTGCTGAACGACGCCTGGCAGATCAGCCGCCGCACGCTGCGGCTATGCATGCAGGGATTCTACGAGGACGGAGTGAAACGCGACGGCATGCTCTGGCTGGGAGACTACCGCGTGGAATTCCTCTGCGCCCACCCGCTCTTTGCCGACGCCATGCTGGCCCGCCGCAGCCTGGAGATGTTTGCGCACTGCCGTCACGACGACGGCAGCCTGTCGGCGGTGGCGCTGCTGGCCGGGGGACACCTGCATCCTCGGATCTGGTATCTCGGCGACCTGTCGAACCCGGGGTTTCTGCACCATTGGGTCCTGGCGAACTACTGCGCTGATTTCGTCGCGGGCGTCTGGGAATACGTGCTCCACACCGGCGACACTGAACTCGCGCGGTCCTTGGACGACACCACGCGGGGCGTGCTGCGGTACCTGGGCGGGTTCGACCTCGATCAGGCGGTGAGCCCGAAGAACTTCATCACGGACAATCAGCCCGAGCAGCAGGACTGGTGGGGCAGCCGCGCCGCGCTCGCCTATCAGATCGCCGCGGCCTTCGGTCAGGGGGCAAGCCTGGCCGTCCTCCTGCGGGACGAAGCCGCCGCCGCGCAATACCGGGCCGAGCAGACTCGACGCGTGCGCGACGCTGGGGTCAGATTCGGTTCGCCGCTGGCGGCGGCCTGCCGGGACCACGAGGACGCGAAGGCCACCCGCAGCTGGCACGCGCATGCGGCGGCCTACCATGCGGGCGCGCTCAACGCCGCCGAACTCCGCTCGGTCCACCCGCAGCTGCAGGCCGATCAGACGGTGCGAAGGCCCATGGCCGGCTTCATGGAGTTCTATATGCTCCAGGCGTGGTTCGACGCCGGCCTGACGCGCGAGGCGCTCGCCGAGCTGCGCTCCTACTATGGCCAGATGCTCCGCAGCGGCGCGACCACCACGTGGGAGCTGGTCGACCGCCGCGAGCCGGGGATCGACCACATCGTGCCCGCGGGCCGCAGCCATTGCCACGGCTGGTCCGCCGGGCCCGCGTACCATTGCGCGGCCCAGATTCTCGGCGTGATCCCGACTGCGCCCGGTTACCGCGAGGTTTCGATCCGTCCCGCTCTCGGCGACCTCGCGTGGGCTGAGGGCGACGTCGCGACCCCGCATGGGCCGATCCATGTCGCCCTTGAAGGTGACGGCCACGGCGAAGTGCTTCTGCCGGCCGGCACCGCGGGCACGCTGCACCTTCCGGGTCGCCCCGCCATTCGCGTGCCCGCGGGGAAGACCCATGCGTTCTAGCGGCACCGAAAACGCCGGACTCTAATCCCGCGCTTGGCGTGGCCGCGCCACCTGCCACGCTCCATCCGCCATGCCGAGTTCGCGCCCTTCGCTTTCCGAGATCGCCCGGATCTTCCTCCGGCTGGGCCTGACGTCATTCGGCGGCCCGGTGGCCCATCTCGGCTACCTGCACGAGGAAATCGTTCGTCGCCGAAAGTGGCTGGACGAGGCGGAGTACGCCGATCTCGTCGCGCTCTGCCAGTTCCTGCCCGGCCCGGCCAGCAGCCAGGTGGTCTTCGCGCTGGGGCAGAAACGCGCGGGTCTCCCCGGTGCCCTGACGGCCTCCCTCTGTTTCACGCTGCCGTCCGCGGTGATGATGATCGCCTTTGGCTACGGCGTGACCGCCCTCGCGGGCGTCGGGTCCGCCGGCTGGCTGCA
>CAZUQB010000518.1:0-1277 GCA_964622405.1 uncultured Opitutaceae bacterium
CTGCGCGAGAAGATCGGCCCGGCGGCGGAGTATCTCGAGACCATCCGCGGCGTCGGCTATCGTTTCAAGGCTGGCACGTAGGCGGACCGCGGGCTTTGCTCCTGCCGTGACCGTTTTTTTCCTCCTCCTCGCCGTCGGCCTCGCCCTGGCCTGGCGGGATTCCCATCGGCGCCGGCAGGCCGAGGCGGCGGCGCACGCGCAGGAGCTGGCCGCGCTGAAGGCGGCGCACGGGCAGGCGCTGGACGACCACCAGCACCGGCTGGAGACGCTCCTCGACAGCATGATCGAGGGACTGATCGTGATGGATCCCCAGGGACGGATCGTGCTCACGAATCGGGCCGCGGAAACCCTGTTCGGTTTCTCGCGGCAGATGGTGGGCGGCACCTTGCTGGAGGCGGTGCGCCACCACGAGGTCGCGGCGGTGGCGGCGCGGGTGGCGAGCGAACGGGCCATCCTGGATCACGAATTGCGCCTGGAGGGCCCGCCCACGCGGATCCTGCAGGTCAACGCGGTCGCGCTGCACGACTCCGCCGGCGTCGCGGCGGGATCGATGCTGGTGTTCCACGACCTGACCCGGCTCCGCGAGCTCGAGGGTGCGCGGCAGGAATTCGTGGCGAATGTCAGTCACGAGCTGCGCACGCCGCTGTCGCTGATCAAGGGCGCCGCAGAGACCCTGATCGATGGGGGCAAGTCGGATCCGGCGGCCCTCGTGAAGCTGCTGTCCATCATCGACCGCCAGGCCGACCGCCTGACCCTCCTCATCGACGACCTGCTGCTGCTGGCGAAGCTCGATTCCGGGCGGATCGACCTGCGTCCCGAGCCCGCGCCGTTGCAGGCGGCCGTGCAGGAGGTGTTCGGCGACCTCGCCAAGCGGGCCGAAGGGCGCAACGTCCGGTTGGAGAACCAGGTGCCGGGCGGCCTGGTCGCCCAGGCGGATCCGAATCGGCTGCGGCAGGTGCTCTCGAATCTCGTGGACAACGGCATCAAGTACGGGCGCGCCGGTGGACAACTGACGGTGACCGCCCGCCGGCTTGAAGGCAGCCTGATCGAGGTGTGTGTGCGCGATGACGGCCCGGGCATTCCGGCCGAGTCGATCGGCCGGGTCTTCGAGCGTTTCTACCGCGTCGACAAGGCCCGCTCGCGCGAGCAGGGCGGCACCGGCCTCGGCCTCGCGATCGTCAAGCACGCCGTCCAGGCCCATGGCGGCCAGGTGCGCGTCGAGAGCGAGCCGGGTCAGGGTGCGGCCTTTTATTTCACGCTGCCCGGGGCGCGCGAGT
>CAZUQB010000518.1:1377-2448 GCA_964622405.1 uncultured Opitutaceae bacterium
GATCGACCAGTGCAGCACCTTCCAGTTGCCGCCGGCCGTGCCCAGGGCGGCGCCGCACAGTCCGCCGACCAGGGCGTGACTCGAGCTGGACGGCAGGCCCAGCCACCAGGTGAACAGGCCCCAGACGATCGCCGCCAGCAGGGCGCCCATCACGGTCGCCATCGTCACATACTGCGTGTCGACGAGGCCCTTGCCGATGGTGGTCGCCACGGCGGTCCCCATGAGGGCGCCGACGAGGTTGAACGCCGCGGCCCAGACCACGGCCCAGCGCGGCGGCAGGACCTTCGTCGACACGACCGTGGCGATCGCGTTGGCCGTGTCGTGGAAGCCGTTGATGTACTCGAAGACCAGCGCGGCCAGCAGTACGAGCAGGAAGAGCGTCATGGCGCGGAGGGCGTCAGGCGGCTCAGGAGTGCTTCAGGACGATCTGGACAACAATGTTGCCGGCGTTGCGGCACCGGTCCACGGCCTGCTCGACCATCTCGTAGATTTCCTGGAGGATGACCAGCTCCTTGGCGTCGTAGGGTCCGTGGTAAAGATCCTTGAGCAGCGTCAGCATGACCTTGTCGGCCTCGCCCTCGGCGTACTGCAGGCGGTCGTTGGCCTCCCGGATCTTCTCCATGTCGGTGCCGCCGCGGAGTTCCTTGACCATGAAGACCACAGCGTCGGCCGCGAGGTTCAGCAACTCGGCCTGGCGCTGGAAGGCGGCGTGCGGCACGCGGCCGGGGTAGATCGAAAGGCGCTCGACGATCTTCTCGACGGCCTTCGGGATTCGGTAGAGGGCGAACGAAAGGGCCTCGATGTCCTCGCGCTCCAGCGGCGTGACAAAGGTCCGGCTGAGCTGCTCGGTCATCTCGTGCCGGATGCGCTTTTCCTTCCGGCGCGATTGCACGAAGTCGTCGAGATTGGCCGGCGGACCGCCCGTGCTGAGCGTGTTGAGATACCTCGCCAGCAGATTCACGCTGGTCTTGGCCTCACCGGCGCCAGCTTCGAGCAGGTCGAAGAACTTTTCCTCTTTGCCGAAGAACTTCTTTAGCCACTCCATAGGGAATCAGGGGTATCCCGGGGCCG
>CAZUQB010000519.1:0-2444 GCA_964622405.1 uncultured Opitutaceae bacterium
GCAGCGCGTCGTAATCAAGCTTGGCGCACATGACGGAGGGGGTTGGAGGTTCAGGTGAAGCCCGGTGGGACGGGCGCGGGGCGGAATCTGGCGGGGTCCGGCGCGGACTCAAGGGGCGAGGCTTGGCTCCCTTGGGGAGCCAAGCGCCGGTCAGTCCTGCGGCTCGGCGTGCTCGACGGGCCGCTCGACGAGGTTGATCAGGTTGCCGACGCCGCGGAACGGCCGCAGCAGCCACCCGCCCTGCAGGAGCGGATAGGCCGGGCCGGTCTTCTCCGGCAGCCGGCGCACCACCCAGAACAGCACGGCGGTGGTGAGCAGCAGGGAGGCGAAGAAGGCCTGGAACACGGGCACGTTCACGGGCTGCGCCTCGGAGGGTCCCTTCATGAAGAGGCCCCACAGCACCGGCGAGCAGCCGCCGAGGAAGGTGATCACCGCGCCGTGGATCGAGACCGGGAGCGCGCGGTCCTGCTCAGGCACGATCTTCGCGAGGTAGTTGAGATTGGCCGAAGTCCAGCAGCCCGACGCGGCCCCCTGCAGCGTGTAGAGCGCCGCGAGCATGAACGGCGAGCGCCCGCCGCCCTGCAGGTAGTACAACCAGCCGGTCGCGATCAACGCGAGCAGACCGTAGGAGAGCCGGAAGAATGGCTTCGCCCCGTGGTGGTCCATGTGGGTCCGCATGAACAGATTCGCCCCGATCAGGCCGACGTAGGTCAGCATGGTGAGCAGGAGGATGCTCGATGCCGTGAGCCCGCCGGTCGCCTTGAGGTAATACGCCGCGAACGGCGCGATGGGCGTGATCGTCACGTAGAGCGGGATCGACAGCCACAGGTAGGAGCGGAAGAGGCTCGGCTCGGTGATGAGCCGCGGGGTCTCGGTGACGATCTTCTCCAGGCTCAGCATCTTGGGCCGCTCGACGTCCGCGAGCTGGTTGAGCTCGTGGTTCGCCATCCACGCCCCGAAGACTGCCACGAGATATTGCACGAGAAACGCCAGGTAGACCGGCAGCACGAGGAACAGGCCCGCGTAGACGATGAGCGAGCCCATGATCGCGATGCCCGAGAGCATCTGGTCGGTCGCCCAGTACCGTCCGCGGATCGGCGCCGGCACGAGTTGGTACAGCCAGGTGGTCAGCGCCGCCGAGCCCACGGCGCGCGCGAGGCTGTAGACGAACATCGCGGTCACCATCGCGTAGATCATCCACGGCAGCGGCTGGCGGGGCGCGAGGAGCGCAAGGCCGATCGGCACCACGAGGCACCACGCGCGCGCGCTCCAGCCCACGAGGGTCAGGCGCTTGAAGCCGAGGTGCGGCAGGAAGGCCGTCGCGAGCACCTGCACCGGGGTCAGGAGAAAGGTCCAGGAAAACACGAGCCCGACCTGGAACGAGTCCGCGCCGAGCTGCTGCATGAACAGCACTGTCGGCGTGCCGATCGCGACCTGCCAGTTCAGCGCGTTGTAGAACGAGAAGTAGAGCCCGTGACGGTGCGGGAAGAGCCCGGGGTCGCGCTTCTTGGTGGGAAAGATCATGGGCCGGGTCGGATGCGGTCAGGCAGCGGCGAGCATGGGCGGGACGGTGCCGGGTTCGAGTCCCGACTGCGCTCCCGCGGTCACGCCGCGGAGTACACGAGCTCGCCGCCGACCCAGGTGTGGCGGGCCGTGAAGTCCGCCTCCCACACCACGACGTCGGCGTCGGCGCCCGGCGCGAGCACGCCCTTGCGGTCGAGACCGAGCAGTTGGGCGGGATTGGTGCTGCCCATGGCCCAGATCTGCTCCGGCGGGAGTTTCAGCCACTGGTGCAGGTTCGCGATGCCGACGTTCATGGTGAGGGCGCTGCCCGCGAGCGCCCCGTGATTCTTGTGCGCCGGGTCGTGGATGCGGGCGGCGTTGCCGCGGCTGACCTTCACGGGAAAGCCGAAGGTGGTGGGATAGATCCCGTCGGGCAGGCCGGCGCCGATGTTGGAGTCGGTGATCAGCACGATGCCGCCGAATCCCTTGGCGGCGAGGGCCGCGCGGACCGCCACGGGGGCGACGTGCACGCCGTCGCAGATGAAGTCCACGCGGCAGCGCGGGTCGGCCAGGATCGCCTCGACGGCGCCGCAGGGCCGCACGCCCGGCTCGGTGATGTCGGGCAGCGGGAACACGTCGTAGAAATGCGTGGCATGCCGCGCGCCGGCGTCGATCGCGCGCTCCGTCTCCTCGGTCGACGCGCGGGTGTGCGTGATGAACGGCACGATGCGGCGCTCCACGAGGCGCTCGATCACGGGCAGGATGTTGGGCGTGTCGGGGCTGATCGACATGGCGGCGGTGCGCGGACCGGTGGCCGCCAGCAGTTCCTCGAGCAGGCCGAGGTCGCCGGGGATCGTCTCGGCCCCGGCGCCCGGCAGTTTCAGGAACGGGCCTTCCAGGTGCCAGCCGGGCACGGCGACGCCCCGGGCGGAGTCGAGGGC
>CAZUQB010000520.1:0-2443 GCA_964622405.1 uncultured Opitutaceae bacterium
CGAACCCAAGCAGTGCGCCGACCTGTTCGCCGCGAAGCTCTCCGCGCGCGGATTCAAGGTCGACGTCGCCAACACGCTCGACGCGTTCAACGACGCCGCGCGTCTCGCGCCGCTCTCGCTGATCGTGCCGATCTGGACCGGCGGCACGCTCACGAACGACCAGTCGAAGAACGTCGTGGAGGCCGTCTCCTCCGGCGTGGGCCTCGCCGGCTTCCACGGCGGCATGTGCGACGCGTTTCGCAGCAACATTGACTGGCAGTGGATGACCGGCGGGCAGTTCCTCGCCCACCCGGACAACGTCAAGGAGTACACGATCAACATCGTGAACAAGACCGACCCGATCACGGCCGGGATCGCCGACTTCAAGGTGCGCAGCGAACAGTACTACATGCTGGTCGACCCGCGGAACGAGGTGCTCGCGACCACGACGCACCAGTCGGTCAGCGCGCCCTGGACCAACGGGGTCGTGATGCCGTTCGTCTGGAAGAAGGTCCACGGCAAGGGCCGGGTGTTCTATTCCGCCATGGGTCACGTCTGCTCCGAGTTCACCGCCCATCCGTCGCAGCTGGAAATCACGCTGCGCGGCATGAGTTGGGCGGCGAGGTAGGAGAAGCGATGGGCGGTAGGCGGTAAGCTGTAGGCGGTAGGCTGTTGGCGGGTGAGCCGGGGCTTGGGGCAAGGTTCCTCAAGATGGCTCTGGGTGCCGCTCACCTGTCCTTCGGCTTGGCGTTAGGCGGTTGGGCGTTGGCAGGACCTCGGCACTTCCGTCCGCCACTCGTCCCTTGCCTCCGGGCCCGGCGGACCCAAAAGTCACCCCGCATCGGGCCGGTCTCGGTCTGCGCGTACCCCGCATGAAAGAACTCCCCCACTCCTTTGTCTGCATCATGGCCGGCGGCAGCGGCGAACGCTTCTGGCCGATGAGCCGGCAGCGCACGCCCAAGCATCTCCTCAAGCTCGTGTCCAACCGGACGCTCGTCGAGGAGGCGGTCCGCCGCGTCGAACGGGTCGTGCCGCACACGCACATCTTCGTCCTCACCAACACGGCGCAGCTGGAGTCCACCCGCACGGCCCTCGCCGAGGTCCTCCCGCCGGAGCAGATCATCGCCGAGCCGGCGAAGCGGGACACCGCCGCGGCCGCCGCGCTCGCCACGGGCCTGGTCCGCGCCCGCGACCCGCAGGCGGTTCTCGCGCTGCTGCCCGCCGACGCCTTCATCCGCGATTCCGCGACGTTCGCCACCCAGCTCCGGGCCGGAATCAACCACGCGGCCCACACGCGCTCCCTGCTCACGTTCGCCATCAAGCCGAAATACGCCGCCACGAGTTTTGGGTACCTGGAGGTCGGCGACCTGGTCCCGGGCGGCCATGGCTTCCGGCAGGTCGTGCGATTCGTCGAGAAACCCGACGCAGCCACGGCGGCCAAGTACGTCGCGAGCGGGACGTTTGCCTGGAATGCCGGCATGTTCGTGTGGAGCGTGAATGCCTTCCTCGCCGAGGCCGAGCGGCACACCCCGATGCTCGCGAAGTTCATCAAGGAATTCCCGAGCGGTGATCCCGCGCCGCACCTGGCCCAGCATTTTCCCACGCTCGAGCCCAAGGTGTCGGTCGACTACGCGATCATGGAAAAGGCGCAGTCGGTCGAGACGATCCTCGCCGAGTTCGACTGGGATGACGTCGGCCTCTGGACCGCGCTGCCCGCCCATCTCACCGCCGACGCCGCCGGCAACACGATCCGCGGCCACGTGGTGAGCGCCGGTGGCGCCGGCAACAACATCGCGGTCAGCAACGGCCGCATCATCGCGCTGGTCGGCGTGAGCGACCTCGTCGTGGTCGAGACCCCCGACGCCATTCTCGTCTGCCACAAGGAGAAGGTCGGCGACATCAAGCAGCTGATGCCGCACCTGCCGAAGGAAGTGCTCTAGCGCGCGGGGCGCGCGCAGGTGACAGGTCACAGGTCGCAGGTCTCAAGATGGCTAGCGGCTGCAGTCTCCAACGGGCTCTCCGCCGAAGTCGGACTTTCGACCTGAGACGTTCGACTTTCGACCGAACAATCAGCAGCGGCGTTGCCGCTGCTGATTGTTCGCTGAGGCCAACCTTGCCTCGCGGCGGGGGGGTCGTCTTTGCTTGGCAAAGATGCCTTCGCCCACCCTCGCTGTTCAGCTGCGTTGCAACCACCTCGACCATCCCCTCGGGGTTCATGACCCGGCGCCGCAGTTGAGCTGGCGGCTCGCCACCGACGGCCGCCGCGGCGCGCGACAGACCGCCTACCGCGTCACCGTCTCCACCCAGCGCCATGGGCCCGCCAACCTCTGGGACAGCGGCCGCGTGAAGTCCGACGCCACGACCCAGATCGTCTACCGCGGCAAGGCCCTCGCCTCGCGCCAGCGTGCGTGGTGGCGCGTCGAGGTCTGGGACGAGAAGAACCGCCGCAGCGAGAGCGCCGTGG
>CAZUQB010000521.1:0-2442 GCA_964622405.1 uncultured Opitutaceae bacterium
TGGTCGTCGCCCGGCCCGAAGTCGGTCACGATCCGCGGCGCGTACTCGTAGGTGGGGTAGAGGATGTCCGGGGAGAAGGTGATGTACGCGAAGAGCGGGGTCATCGAGATCTCGATGGCCAGCAGGTACAGCATCTGCGCGCCGTAGCTCGTCGGGGGAAACGCGCGCGAGGGGCTGAGCAGCGGCCACCAGAAGGCAAGCGACGCCGCAAAGAAGCAGAGGTGTTCGCCCACGTGGACGAGCTTGTTCTGGAGGGCCCACTCGTAGAGGAGCGGCGCATGCCAGAGGCTGATCACCAGGGTTGAGATCACGCCGCAGCCCAGCGGGTTGAGCGCCAGCCGCAGCGGGACGCGCAAGGGGCGGTGGTCGAGGACGCGGTCGGCCATCCAGGCGGGCAGGCCGCAGAGGAACAGCACCGGCACCGGGTACATGAGCAGCTGGTGCTGGAACATGTGCGCGCTGAACAGGAACCGCTCGCCGACCTGGTCGAGCGGCGAGCCGACCGCGAGGTAGAACAGTACCAGCGAAGAGTAGAGGCACCACGCGTGCCGGCGGGGATAGGGCTCGCCCGGCGCCAGGCGCGAGCGCAGCGGCCCGGCGGCCAGGGCCCAGAGCCAGCCCAGCAGCACCAGCCCGCCGACGAGGTAGGGTTCGTTGTGCCAGTGGCGCCAGTCGATCATCCGGCCAATAAAAAACGGCGGCCCGGGGGCCGCCGTAAAGCTTTTCCGGAAGCGGATAAACCGGTCAGGCGAGACCGCCGAGTTGGGTCACCGCGTTCAGGCTCACCGTCAGCGGGATGCTGTCGTGCACCGAAAACAGCTTCAGCAGGGCCCACATCGTGGCGCCGGCGATCACCAGCCCGATGAAGAACAGGACCGTGCAGAACACTTTGTCCCACCGCAGGTGCATGAAGTAGAAAATGACGTACAGGAACTTCACGGCGGAGAGGACGACGAGAGTCGTGACCAGCAGCCACTTGGCGAAGGGCAGGCCGATCACCGCGATCTCGACGCCCGTGATCACCGCCAGGATCATGGCGATCCGGACGTAGATCTGGAACTTGTTCTCTTCGGCCTGGTGGCCGGCGGCGGAGGCGTGGGAGTCACTCATGGCGGGATCAGAGGTATTCGAGCAGGTAGACGGCGGTGAAGATGACGATCCAGACGATGTCGACGAAGTGCCAGTAGAGGCCCATCGACTCGACGTCGATGGCGTTGGCCTCGCCGA
This sequence comes from uncultured Opitutaceae bacterium, assembly GCA_964622405.1. Taxonomy (GTDB): domain Bacteria; phylum Verrucomicrobiota; class Verrucomicrobiia; order Opitutales; family Opitutaceae; genus Opi-474. The sequence continues at coordinate 1,228 of CAZUQB010000521.1, forward strand.
AGTGCACCGGGCCCTGCGGCCGGGAGAGGATGACGGAGGCGACCAAGGCCACCACAAAGGCAGCCACCAGCGGAAGGTTGTGGCTCGCGAAGGTGCCGAACGAGCCGCCCGCCTCCAGCGTGTGCACGAAGGCAAGCACGGTGAACATGGCGCTGAGGATCAGGCCGATCATGACCGCCACGTGGAGGAGATTCCGGAAGAACCAGAACGGATGGGCGGCGGTGTCCGCGGGCTTGAACGAGCGGACGTACATCATGATCAGCCACAGCACGCCGATCGCCACGTGCGTGCCGTGGGTGCCGGTCAGCGTGTAGAACGTGGTGCCGAGGATGCTGTTCGTGATGGTGAGGTGCTTCTCGTGGACGAAGTTCGTGAACTCGTACACCTGGCCGCCGAGGAAGATCGACCCGAAGAAGATCGTCGTCAGCAGCGAGAACCGCATGCTCCGGAGGTTGCCCTTCTGGATCGCGTTCACCGCCAGCGCCATCATCAGCGACGACATCAGGAGGATGAACGTCGAGAACGACGTCAGCGGGATGTCGAACACGTCGCGGGGCGACGGGTTGCCCGGGGGCGGGTGCAGCCGGTAGATGAGGTGCGTGGAGATCAGCGAGCCGAAGAACATGCAGTCCGAGGCCAGGAAAGCCCACATCAGGAGCTTCTTGTTCGGAATGCCCGTCGTCGTCGTGTGATCGTGGTGATGATCGATGGTGGCGGTGGCAGCTTGACTGCTCATGGAAAGGGAAGGGTTTAGTGCTTCGCGTGCGGGTCCTCGACCGGATTGCCGTGCTCGTCGAGGTGGAGGTGGTAGCCCTCGTTGCCCTCCAGCGACCAGAGGTAGACGCCGGCCAGCAGCACGACGCCACCGAGCACCGCCACGTTGAAGGTGTGATAGCAGGCGCCAAACGCGCCGATCAGAGCCCCGATGCTCGCCACCAGCGGATAGATCGACTGGTGGGGCATGTGGAGGCCGCCGTGCGCCTCGTCCTCCTTGGCGTGGGCCGCGTTCTCCTTGGCGATCTCCTCGCGGTGGTGCTTCTCATACCAGTAGGCGTCGCGAGCGTGGACCGTCGGGATGACGTGATAGTTGTACTCCGGCGGCGGGTTGGGCAGCGACCACTCCAGCGTGCGGCCGTCCCACGGGTCGCGGCCGACCTTCGCGCCCTTGAAGTAGGTGTAGATGATCACCGCGAAGTAGATCGCGATGCCCACGCC
>CAZUQB010000522.1:0-2441 GCA_964622405.1 uncultured Opitutaceae bacterium
GCATACCGGTAGGTGCGCGGGCCGTTGCCGGCGGAGAGATGGCGCCCGAGCGTGACAAACGGGACGACCACGAGGGCGAGGGCGACGGCCCAGCGCGCGAGGTAAAGCGGGCCGGTCCAGCCGCCCGTGAGCGACCAGAAGGCGGCGGTGCCGAGGTTGATGAGGGCGAGCGGCACGAGGAACTTCCACGCGAGCCGGGTGAGCTGGTCCATCCGGAGGCGGGGCATGGTGGCGCGGACCCAGATGAACCCGACCAGGAGCGCGAGGAGCTTGGCGCCGAACCAGGCGTAGCTCGGGATGAACTCCAGGACCGGCAGCGGGGCCTGCCAGCCGCCGAGGAAGAGCGTGACGGCCATCGCGCTGAGGGCGCACATGCCGAAATACTCGGCCATGAAGAAGAGCGCGTACTTGAACCCGGAGTACTCGGTGAGATGGCCGGCGATCAGCTCGGACTCCGCCTCGGGCAGGTCGAACGGCGAGCGGTTCGACTCGGCGAAGGCGGCGATCATGAAGATCACGAACCCGGCGAAGCCCCACGGGGTGAGGACATGCCAGTGGGGGACGAAGCCGAACTTCCAGCCGCCCTGCGCAGTCACGATCTCGGTGGTGGAGAGGGTGCCGGCGAGCATGATGACCGGGACGAAGGAGAGCAGCAGCGGGAGCTCGTAGCTGATCAGCTGGGCGAGCGCGCGCATCGCGGCGAGGAGCGAGTACTTGTTGCGGCTGGCCCAGCCGGCCATGAAGACCGCCAGCTCGGTAGCGGCGCCGGCGGCGAAGAAATAGAGGACGGCGGCGTCGAGCTCGATCGGCACCAGCAGGCGGCCGAACGGGATGACGGCGAAACCCATCAGCGACAGGGCGACCAGCACGACCGGCGCGAGATAGTGGAGCACCTGATCGGCGGCGCGCGGGACGACATCCTCCTTGGTCAGCGCCTTGACGGCGTCGGCGAACGGTTGGAGCAGGCCGAACCAGCCGGTGCGGTTCGGGCCGGGCCGATTCTGGATGCGGCCGAGGAGCTTGCGCTCGGCCAGCGTCAGGTAGGCGAACAGCAGCCCGAAGACGGCCAGCAGCACGACAATGGTGATCAGGCCGGAGGCGAGCCAGCGCAGCGACTCGGGCAGCAGGCCCAGCACCGCGTCGCGCAGGTCAAGCGGCAGCCGCTCCAGGAGCGGGGCGGGCGAGACGACCATCGGCGCGGCGCTCATGCGTTCGGGGTCGGAGGCTTGGGCGCTGTCGCCGCGGGCGCGGCAGCGGGGTTCGCGGCTTTCGCCGCCTTCGCGGCGGCGGCGGCCTTGGCTTTCTCCTCGGCGGCCTTGCGTTCGGCGGCGAGGCGCGTGTCCACCTCCTCGGCCTCGGTCGGCCGGATCTGGTGGTAGTAGGCGTTGGACTTGGCCAGCTGCTCGCGGTTCACGAGGAGGCCGTGATAGCGGTCTTCCGCGGCGATCTCGTAGACCTTGTCCATCTTGATCGAGTCAAACGGGCAGACCTCGACGCAGATCTGGCAGCTCATGCAGACCGACGTGTCGATGGCGAAGATCGTCGGGTAGATCTGCAGCTTGCCGGTGGCGTCGGGCTTCTTGTCCTTGCTCTTCTCGATGTAGATGCACTGCGGCGGGCATTCCTTCTCGCAGATCTGGCAGGCCACGCAGCGCAGCGTGCCCATCAGGTCGTCGTCGCTCTCGCTGACCAGGAACGGGAAATTGCGGTAGTTCTCCGGGATCGGCGCCTTCTGCTCGGGGTACTCGATCGTGGTCAGGCGGGCCGGATCGTGGTAACTGCCCACGAAGTTTTTCGCGGTGACCGCGAGTCCCTTGATTAAGCCGGTGCCGAGCATTTTCTGGAAAGGAGTTGGGAACTAGGAGCTGGGAGATGGAAGGCGGTGGATGGCTGGGAGCTGACGGCTGTCGTCTAGCGATCCACCTCGCCAAGGACGATGTCGACGCTGCCGAGGATGATCACGGCGTCGGCCACGGTATGCCCGAGGCAGAGGTCCTCGAGGATCGTGAGGTTGATGAAGGAGGGTGGGCGCACCCGGTAGCGGTACGGGTTCGGGCCGCCGTCGCTGATGAGATAAAAACCGATCTCGCCCTTCGGGCCCTCGATGCGGCCGTAGGCCTCGCCGGCCTTGGGACGGAAACCGCGGAGCTTGGCCTTCGGGTCCATGATCGGCCCGCCGGGGAGCCCGGCCAGCGCCTGGCGGAGGATCTTGAGCGACTCGCGCATCTCGAGGATGCGGATCATGTACCGGTCGTAGGTGTCGCCATGCTCGCCGAGCGGCACGCGGAAATCGAATTTCGGGTACACGCCGTACCCGTCGACCTTGCGGAGGTCGTGCGCGACGCCGGTCGCGCGCAGCACGGGGCCGGTCACGCTGGCGTTGACGGCGAGTTCCGCGGAGAGGCGGCCGACGCCCTGGGTGCGGGCCATGACGATCTCGT
>CAZUQB010000523.1:0-2429 GCA_964622405.1 uncultured Opitutaceae bacterium
CTGGGCTGCAATGCAGGTGGTGATCGCCTTGGGCGCCGTCTTCTTTACCGCGGGAGCGGCAGGCGCCTTGGGGGAGGCCTGCTTCGATTTCTTCGCCGGGGCGGGCGTCTTCGTGGTCTTGGTCGTTTTTTTCATGGCGTGTTGGAAGAGCGTGGAGCTCTTCTCCGCCGCGAATTTAGCAGCTACGAGGCCAAATCGTCAAACCCCGCGAAATTAACCCGGCCGTAACCGCGCCGATGGCCAAACCGCCGGCCATCAGCGACTAACTCGTCCTGGTCACGGTTGCTTCGCCGGGGGCGCCGCCCCGGCGAGGTGCCGAAGGAGGAACTCGCGCAGGCTGGTCGGCTCGGCGCCGCTCGGCGCGATGTCGTACGCGGGGATGTTCGCGACGTCCGCCACCCCGGCATCGCGGCATCGCACATGGAGCAGCAAGGCGTGGCGCGGATGGTGCAGGAGCTGGCCCAGGGTCTGCAGGGCGAGACCCCGCCCCGGCACGTCGATGAACACCGGCGGATCGTCGGGCGTGATCAGCCCGACGAAGTCCCCTTCCGCCCGGATCGCCGCGGCCGCCGGCGCGTGGAGCGCCTCGCGCGTGGCGAAGCCGAAATGCGCCGGCGACTTGTACATGCCGCCCAGGCGCTCGACGGCTTCCACGCCAAACTCGGACTCCCAGCGCAGCGGATCGAACGAGCATTGCGGCGCCTTCGCGCCCGCGCACGTCAGGCGGCTCGACTGCCGCGCCACCGGATCGGCGCTGGCGAGATCGGCGAGGTCGTCGTGAAACGCCAGCCAGAGCGAAAGGCTGGCGCCCGCGGACTCGCCGAATGCCGCCACGCGCGCGCCGTCGAGCCGCCACTCCGCCGCCTTCGATCGCATCAGCTGGACCGCCCGCGCCGCGTCATGGAGCACATCCACCACCGTCACTCCCGGCGCGAGGTACCGGTAGTTGATCGACACCACCGAGACGCCGGCGTCGAGGCAGGCCTTGACGGTTGGATCGCGCCGCGCCTCCGCCTTGTCGCCGGCCGTCAAACCGCCGCCGTGGATGAACACCACCACCGGCGTCGGCGCCGCCGCATCCGCCCGCCAGAAATCGAGGGTCTGCTTCGGCTCCGGCCCGTACGCGACGTTCGCCACGGTCGCCTCCGGGATCAGCGGCGGCTTTTCGACGGTGGCCGGGGACCGGGTCCCCGCCAGCAGGTTCACCACAAACAGGACCAAGAGCACACGTTTCATGGATGCGGATGGAGCATCCTCGCACCCGGCGACGGCGGCGTCACTCGGAATCCATCGCGGGCGACCTCCTACGGATTCGCGCAGATCACCAGGAAATGCAGCGGCGTGTCGCCGCGATTCACGAGGTCATGGCTGTGGCCGATGCGCGTGAGGCACAGGTCGCCAGGGCCGACCGGCCGCTCCACCCCATCGATCTTCATCGTGCCGCTCCCGCTAAGGATCACGTAGAGCTCCTCGTCCCGCTCATGCCGGTGCTCGCCGATCGAGGCCCCCGGCTCGAGCCGATTGTCGTGGATGAACTTGAAGCCGCCGTCCGTCTTCGCGTAGTCGCCCAGCAGTTCGGTGCACCACAGCACCCCCTGGCCATCATGGCAGTTGGTCACCTTGGCGGGCGTGGAGGAGGTTGGCTGGAGGAGCATGGGGAGTGGTGGCGCCAGCTGGGGCGGATCGAGAGGTTCACTCGGCCCGGCTGAGCAGGAGATAATAGGTGCCGAACACCGGCACGCCTTCCTTCGGCGGGAGGTTGAGCCGCACGATCAGGTACGCGCGCGGCACCTCGTCCGGCGGGACGGTGAAGGTCCAGCGGAGATCGCGCGACGTCTCGCGGCGCTCCTCCCGTCCCCACTTCGTCGTCACCACAAACCCGCGCTTCGCCGCATCGGCCACGACGGCGGCGGCATCGATCGGCTGCCGCAGCACGATGCACGACATCGACTCGAAGCGCGGCGGGCCGCCGGTCTTCTCGGCGGACACCGTGATCGTCAGCCCGTCGGATCCGCGTTTAGCCAGGTACGCGACGCCGATCTCCTTGAGTCCGTCGCGGTCGAGGATCTTGGAATCGCCATAGACCATGGCGTGCGCGGCCAAGGGCAGGAGGAACGTCGCGATCAGGGCGGCAGGGAATCGCATGGGAGGACCACCCGGGATCATGGCCCGCTGGCGGAAATCGACAATGCAGGATTCACGGGCGTCCGCGGATCATCGCCGTCGGGCCGGCCCGGAAGCTTGTGCGGCCGAGAGAATCCGACTAGGCTCCGGAACCTTCCACCATGAAAATTCGCGCGCGGCTTGGCTTCGTGTTCCTCCTGCTCGCCGGCTGGGTGCAGGCCCAGGGCGACGGCTTCAACGGCAAGTGGCGGCTGATCAAGGCCCAGAGTTCCGACCTCGACTACTTCCAGCAGGCCACGCTCGAA
>CAZUQB010000524.1:0-2421 GCA_964622405.1 uncultured Opitutaceae bacterium
TTCATCCGCTCGCTGGCGCTGGCGGCGATCTTGGCCTTGAACTCCGGGTCGGCGTGCAGCCGCTTCATCCGCTCGCTGGCGCTGGCGGCGATCTTGGCCTTGAACTCCGGGTCGGCGTTCAGCCGCTTCATCCGCTCGCTGGCTGCAAACGCCTTCCGCGCTCGACGAAGTTCCTTGAGTCGGGCCTCGAGGCTTTCGATGTTCTCGTTCAGCGCGTCGGTCATCTACCGCCCCACCCGCAGCCGCTCGATGGCCGTCACCATCCGGGGCGCGGCGGCATCGGTCCACGGGAGGACGATCAGCAGCGCCATCGCGGCGAGGATCGACCATTCGGCGATAGAGAGGGCGACGGTCTTCATGGGGCTACTCCATGCCGGGCGAAGTGCGCGGCTACAGCATCGTGCGCCCGCCGCATCGCCGGGTTGGTCGCCAGCCATTCCGGGGCGCGGCGCAGCGCCTTCAGGACCGTCGTGTGGTCGCGCGAGCCGAAGAGATTGCCGATGCGCGGGGTGCTGATGCGGCAGATATTTCGGACCAGCAGCATGCAGACATGACGCGGCGCGGCATTCCCACGATTGCGCTTTTCGCCGCGAAGGTGAGGGAGGGTGTAAAGCTCGCCGCTCGCCGCAGTGTAGGCCTCGCAGAACTGGACCATGACGGCGGTTTCGAGGTTCGGCGCGGCAGAGCGCACGGGCGGCGCTGGTCGCGCGGGCTGGGGCGGTCGAGGGATGCGGTCGTAGGGCGCGATGTAGACGTGCTGCGGGTGAGCCGCGCGGCGGCGTGCGCCCTCCTCCACTATGCCGGTGCGGTCGATGATCTTGTCGGTCAGCCTGCAATTCGTTTCGGCAAGGAGTAATTGCCAGTCCTGCGGGCCCATCACGCGGTCCTCCGCTTCTTGGGGGCTGGCCCCGGCTTGAGGCGCGCGGTGGCAATTTCATCGAGAGGAGCGCCCACCAAGCTCGCCATCGCATTCCAGTGCTTCGGCGGCACACGACCCGCGACACGCCACTTTCTGAGGGCATCGGTTGTGATTCCGCAGGCTCCCGCGACTCTTGCGTCGCCGCCCGCTCGATGAATTAGGTCCGACTGCTGTGCCATTGCTTGAGGATATGGAATTTATTTCCAATTTTCAAGCGGTTCATTTCCAGACCAGCTTTGTTCACAGAAAGCCATTCTCTTTCAATGAACTGGAGCGATAGAGCGAAGCAGGTACTCAAGAACAAGGGCTGGTCGACCGCCGAGCTTGGCCGTCGCACAGGCATCACCTATGACACCCTCTACAAGCAGTTGAGAGAGGTCGACCAGCCGCGCGGCGACGTACTGAAACGGATCGCCACAGCCCTATCCGTGAATGAATACTGGCTCCGTACCGGCGACGGCCTAATGGTATCAGAGATCCCATTGGCTGGCTTCGTCTCTGCGGGCGAAGCGTTCGTGCAGCTCGACGATCTTGCTGGAGCTCTTGACCCTGTGCCCATCGAGTTCGGCGACAACCCTATTGCCGCAGAAGTGCGCAGCACCTCCATGGTGCCGGTCTATAGGCCTGGCGACCGCGTGATCGGCGATAAGCTATCAGGGGAAGCGAGGATCGCCGGCGCCGTTAACCGTGACTGTATCGTGATGACCGCAAATGCAGAAGGATACCTCAAGCGGTTTACGCGGGGCGCCCGAGTCGGTCTTTATACGCTTCGAAGCTACAATCCCGACTTCTCGGATATCGAAAATGTGAGGGTGCAGTGGGTTGCGCCAATCACCTGGTTGCGCCGTGGATAGGGGCGCCTGTTGCGCAGCTCGGACTGGCGCACTAAAAGAAATGGCGGCCTTTCGACCGCCATTCCCGGCTTGAGGGGCTTCGCCTGGGAAGCTACTTGCCCTTCTTCACCTTAATCGTCTCAACAACGGCGGTCTTTTGCTGTTGTTGAGCGACCCGCACGGGGATGAACTGGCCTGAGCCAGCGTCCCGACCGATCTTACGAACTGCCATAACACACACCTCCTTTCCGACGCCGGTTGCGTCCGCTTAACCGCAACGCCGTCGTCTAGGGATGGTGCTTCGTGCACCCCTACCTACTATAGGTTTTCGAACAGAAAACTGGAAAAATATTCCAGATCGGTATTGACCTGCCGGCGATCTGGAATTAATTTCCAGTTTAGCTGGAGAGCAGTTGTTCTCTCCATGCCACCCCGAGCCGCCCCGGCCGGGAAGGAGGAGAGGGAGATGCTCAAGTTCGACGTCCTGAACTGCTGGACCGGCGCCGTCCAGTTCACCGCAAAGATCGACTGCGCCGAAGATGCGCCCAGGAGCTTGAAGCTTCGGCTCGCCGTCCTGTGGGGAATCAAGAGCGACTCGAACCTGAGCGGCTCGGACCTGAGCGGCTCGGACCTGAGCGGCTCGAACCTGAGCGGCTCGAACCTGAGCCG
>CAZUQB010000525.1:0-2419 GCA_964622405.1 uncultured Opitutaceae bacterium
GCCGGAACACCCAGCTCGTCACGGTCAACGACTACCTCGCCCGCCGCGACTCCGAGTGGATGGGCCACCTGTACAACTTCCTCGGCGTCTCCGTCGGCTGCATCCAGCAGCAGATGGCCCCCGACCTCCGCCGCGAGATGTACGGCCGCGACATCACCTACGGCACCGCCAGCGAGTTTGGCTTCGACTACCTCCGCGACAACGGCATGGCCACGCGCAAGGAGGACCAGGTCCAGCGCGACCACTGGTACTGCATCGTCGACGAAATCGACTCCATCCTCATCGACGAGGCCCGCACCCCGCTCATCATCTCCGGCCCCGCGCCCATCGAGCGCGAGCAGCCGTTCACCCGCATCAAGCCCCCGGTCGAGCGCCTCGTCAGCGACCAGACCCGCCTCTGCAACCGCATCGTGTCCGATGCCAAGGCGATGCTTGAGAAGGCCGGCGCCAGCGAGGACGACCAGCTCCTCGCCGCCCGCAAGCTCCTGCAGGTGAAGATGGGCAACCCGAAGAACAAGTTCCTCCTCCGCCTCATGGAGACGCCCGAGTGGCGCAAGCTCCTCGACAAGACCGAGACGGAGATGAACTCGGACCTCAACAAGGACGAGCTCTACCGCCTCAAGGAGGAGCTCTACTTCACGATCGACGAGCGCCAGCACCAGGCCGACCTCACCGAGATCGGCCGCAAGGCGCTCCGGCCCGACAATCCCGACGCCTTCGTCCTGCCCGACCTCGCCACCGAGTTCAGCGACCTCGACAAGGACCACGCCCTCACCCCCGAGCAGCGCGAGGAGCGCAAGCTCGCCTCCCAGGCCCGCTACACCGAGGTCTCCGAGGACATCCACGCCATCTCCCAGCTGCTCCGCGCCTACTCGCTCTACGAGAAGGACGTCGAGTACGTCGTGCAGGAGGGCAAGGTCATGATCGTCGACGAGAACACCGGCCGCGTCATGCCCGGCCGCCGCTGGTCCGACGGCCTCCACCAGGCCGTCGAGGCCAAGGAGGGCGTCACGATCGAGCGCGAGACCCGCACCTACGCGACGATCACCATCCAGAACTACTTCCGCATGTACGAGAAGCTGGCCGGCATGACCGGCACGGCCGAGACGGAGGCGACGGAGTTCCACGACATCTACCGGCTCGGGGTGCAGGTCATCCCGACCAACAAGCCCTGCATCCGCATCGACAAGAACGACTCGATCTTCAAGACGCGCCGCGACAAGTACGCCGCCGTCGTGCGCGAGATCGAGGCCGCCCACGGGCGCGGCCAGCCCGTGCTGGTCGGCACCGTGTCCGTCGAGTCGTCCGAGATCCTCTCGCGCATGCTCAAGCGCGCCGGCGTCGTCCACACCGTCCTCAACGCGAAGTTCCACCAGCAGGAGTCCGAGATCGTCGCCCGCGCCGGCCAGCGCAGCGCCGTCACGATCGCCACCAACATGGCGGGCCGCGGCACCGACATCAAGCTGGGCGAGGGCGTCCGCGAGCTCGGCGGCCTCTACGTCATCGGCACCGAGCGCCACGAGTCCCGCCGCATCGACCGCCAGCTGCGCGGCCGCTGCTCGCGCCAGGGCGACCCCGGCCTCACCAAGTTCTTCCTCTCGCTCGAGGACGACCTGATGCGTCTCTTCCTCCAGGGCAACCTCGCGTCGCGCCTCATGGAGGGCTCGATGAAGGAGGGCGAGGAGCTCGAGCACCCGTGGCTCAACCGCTCCATCGAGTCCGCCCAGAAGAAGGTCGAGCAGCAGAATTTCTCCATCCGCAAGCGCCTGCTCCAGTACGACGACGTGCTCAACCAGCAGCGCGAGGTCGTCTACGGCATCCGCAACGCCGCCATCCACGCCGAGCGCCCCAAGACCATCATCTTCGAGCAGGTCGAGGAGGAGGTCCTCAACCGGCTCGAGGCCGCCGGCTTCGGCGACAAGGCCGGGGCCGCCCCGGCCGCGCTCGAGAGCTTCGTCGGCTGGGTCAACTCCCACTTCCCGATCACGCTCCGCGTCGACGAGCTCGCCGGCAACGAGGTCGAGCCGCTCGGCCGCCTTGTCCTCGAGCGGATCCAGCAGGCGTACGCGATCAAGGAGTCCGCCGAGATTCCCGAGGCGCTCGGCTCCCTCGAGCGCTATGTCGTGATCAACGCCATCGATCACCACTGGCAGGAGCACCTCACCGAGATGGAGGACCTGCGCAAGAGCATCGGCCTGCGCACCTACGGCCAGAAGGACCCGCTCGTCGAGTACAAGTCCGAGGCCTACCGCTTCTTCGAGGAGCTCATGAACAATGTCCGGCTGCAGATCTGCACCGGCCTCTTCCGCAGCGCCTCCAATCTCGAGTCGTTCGAGAACATGCTCGCCCTCCTCAGCCGCACCGCCCGCGCCGTCGGCCCCACCGACGCCCCCGCGGCCGCCGCCCCGCGCGTCGAGAC
>CAZUQB010000526.1:0-2418 GCA_964622405.1 uncultured Opitutaceae bacterium
ACGCAATCACGAGACCGCGCGGCAGGCGAAGGGATTCCGAAAGCAAAAAGCCCCGGAACAATCCGAGGCTTCGGGAAGGTCACCTTCGCGCCCTGCGCGGGCTTGGCGGTGAAAATCAGGCGGTGGCGGCGGCCTTGCGGCGGGCCTTCTTGATGAGGGCGTGGGCCGTGTCGGTCGGGGTCGCACCCTTGCCGAGCCAGTACTCGACGCGGTCGAGCTTCAGCTTGACGGTCTCGCCCTTGAGGCGGGGATCATAGATGCCAACGACTTCGACGGGCGCACCATCGCGGCGCGAACGGGCTTCGGCGACAACGAAGCGGTAATGCGGCTGGTGCGTGGTGCCGATGCGGGTGAGACGGATTTTGAGAGCCATGACAGTGGTTTAGCGGAGCGATACGTGCTTGGAAAAGCGAGGACAACACCGGCCGGGGATTGGCTTGTCAAGCCCCGACCGGAAGGGGGAATCCAGCGCCCGGCCATGGGGCGAGAGGCCAGGCAAACGCCGACCTTCAAACGCTGAACGCCGGACGCCGAAGGAGATGGCCGGCTGGAGCTTAGTCGCCCAGTGGGCCTACGGCCGGGCCGGTACGGCGTTCCCGCCAGTTTTTCCCTGGTCCCGCATTCACGGTGCTTGGATTCACCGGCATCATCAGGTACGCCTCATCGGGAGCAAGGCTCTGCGCGGGAAACGCGCCGAGCCGCAAAGCTGAACCCCACCCCTGCGTTCACCATGCCCGCCAAGAAACACCGCATCTACTCCGTCAGTTTCGCGCACGTTTATCCCTACTATGTCGCCAAGGCCGAGAAGAAAGGCCGCACCAAGGCCGAGCTCGATACGATCATCCGCTGGCTGACTGGCTACACGCAGCGGCAGTTCGAGGGACAGCTGAAGAAAGAGAAGGACTTCGAGGCGTTCTACGGCGAGGCGCCGAAGCTTAATCCCCTGCGCCGCCTGATCACGGGCGTCGTCTGCGGCGTCCGCGTCGAGGACATCAAGGATCCCCTCATGCGGGAGATCCGGTATCTCGACAAACTGATCGACGAGCTGGCGAAAGGTAAGCCCATGGACACGATCCTGCGCTCCAAGGACGCCAGTCCCCAGGCCCGGCGCTGACCCGGCCGACTGCATTCTCCCCTGCGCTTCGCTCCGCCCTTATGCATCCGAAGATTGGGTCCATCGGTCGGGCCGTCCTGGCGGTGTCACTGCTTGGGCTCTGCGGCTGTACCAAGGTCTTCGAGGCGATCGTCTCGGATTCCGCGACCCGGTTTGCGTTCCAGTTGCGCGATGAAGCGGCCGCGTTGCGTGCCTCGGGTCAAACCACGCGCACGTTCACCCATGTACCGGCCCGCTGGCCCGACGGGTTGACCGGCGATTACCGGATCGAATTCGTGGGACCCCACGGGCCGAACGATGGACGGCGCGGGCTGATGACGGCGAAGTCCTATGACGGGCCGCTCTGGAGCGGCACCACGTATCACCTGAATTTTGTCCGGGTGCCCCTGCCCCTGAAAGTCGCCCATCGCCGCGGCGAGCCCACGGTGGTCCGGCTGGAGCTGCGGGATGGCGTCGTGCTTGTTACGGCGCTGCAGTGACCGCGAAATAGCCCCAGCCATGAGCGACTCCCATTCCGTGACCCTCCGCGAGGTCGAGGCCTCCGACCTCGAGGCCTTCTTCGTGCACCAGCTCGACCCGGAGGCGATCCGGCTGGCGGCATTCACCTGCGACGACCCGACCGACCGGACGGCCTTCAATGCCCACTGGAGGAAAATCCTGGGGGACCCGCGCATCACGCAGCGGACCATCGTCGCCGGCGGCCAGGTCGTCGGCCACGTGGCGTGCTTCCCGCAGGGCGACGAACTCGAAGTCACCTACTGGCTGGGACGGAATTTCTGGGGCCGCGGCCTTGCGACGCAGGCGCTGCGGCAGTTGGTCCGGCTGGTGCCGGCGCGACCGATCATGGCCCGGTCGGCCAAGGACAATCACGGCTCGCTCCGGGTGCTCCAGAAGTGCGGCTTCACGATCATCGGAAGTGACCAAGGCTTCGCCAAGGGCCGGGGCGAGAACACCGAGGAATACATTCTCCGACTGGATGGCTTTCCGGCCTGACGGAGCAAATCCGGCCTTCCCGTCGCGGACTCACTTTTCAATCAGAACAGGAACCACCCCGCGCAAATCATCATGAAGATCCATCAGACCAAGGAGCCCCTTGACGTCACCCGGTCCAATCTCGCGCAATCCAGATTCGACGACGTGAACCTGGAGGGCACCACGTTCAACAACATCAACCTCTCGAAGGCGACGTTCACCGACATCAATTTCAGCGGCACCAAGTTCAGCAATCTGAACCTGACCAACGTCGAGATCGAGGCCTGCGACACCACCGGCATGAAGTTCCGCGGCATCCTCGTGTCGGACCT
>CAZUQB010000527.1:0-2413 GCA_964622405.1 uncultured Opitutaceae bacterium
GTTTGGAATTTCGCCCGCCTACTTCCGGATCAGCTTGAGGGGTTTCCTGAGCTGCGCGCTCCTGGTCGCGGTGTCCACGATCTGCTGGCCGATGCGGCTGGTCTCGACGGAGATTGGGCCCTCGATGGGCGCGCCGGTCTCGAGGCAGTGGAGGAAATACTCCACCGGGTTCGAGCGCGGGGACCGGAGCGGGTCGACCGGGATGACGACGCCCTCGGGGTGCTTCTTGGTCTGCAGCCGGATGGTCGGCTCGTAGTCGTAGTTCGCGATCGTGCCATCGGTGCCCTTGAGGACGAAGCCGCACTTGGGCTGGGGCTGGTGATTCCAGGGGCTGGTGAACGTGCCCCAGCGGGTCTGGAAGGTGGACAGCCACTCGCCGTAGCGCGCCACGGTCACACTCTGCTCGTTGACCGGCACGCCCTTGGCGCCACCGGTCACCGCCGTGATCTCATCCGGCTTGCGGCCATCGAAGAACCACGTGCCGAGCGTCGCGCCATAGCCAAGATAGTCGATCAGCGAGCCGCCGCCGACCCTCGCGTAGAACCAGTTCTTTTTCTTCGCCGCCAGCGTGGGCTCGGGGGCGTAGACATTGCGGTGATCAGCGATCGGGCCGCGGTTGCCGTCGTAGAAATGGACCTCCTGCAGCTGGCCGATGCGGCCCTCGGCGATGAGCCGGCGGGCCGTGAGGTGCGGCGGGTACCAGGCCAGCGGCCAGTTGATCGCCATCCGCCGCTTGGCCCGACGCACGGCGGCAATCATGCGGTCGGCCTGCTGGAGATTGCCGGCGAAGGGCTTCTCGACCAGCAGGTGGGCGCCATAAGGCGCGACCTGCTCGACCCAATCGGCGTGGACGCCGCTAGCGGGACAGAGAATCACCACGTCCGGGCGGGTCTGCTCCAGGCAGGCGCGCCAGTCGGTGAACACCCGGTCGGCGGGAACGTGCAGGTTGCGGATCACGTCCTGCATCTCGCGCCGGTCGTGGTGGCAGATGCCGACGATCTCGGCATTCGGCGCCTGATGCGCCAGATGCAGCAGATGATCCATGTGCCGGAAATCGAAGTTGATCCCGGCGACCTTCCAGCGCTGGCGTGATTTCATGATCAGGCCTTCCAGGTGGCGGTGAACGTGTAGTGACCGGGCGCGAGCGTGCAGCGGTTGCCGCGGGCGCCCGTGACGCCGGCCGCCTTGGCCAGCGGCGCGCGGCCCTCGACGATCCGGGCCCCGGCGGGCACCGGGAAGGTGGCCGAGGCCGTGGTGTTCGGTGGCACCGTGACCTCCCACTCGAAGCGGCCGGGGCGCAGTTTCCACTGGCTGAGGATCGGCCCGTGCACGCTGTGGAGCTCGCCGCGGGCGGACGTGATCTCTCCGCCTGGCTGCGGGGCGAGCCGGATGCGCTTGTAGCCGGGCGCGGCCGGATCGAGGTCGATCCCCGCGACCACCGTGTATAGCCAGGTGCCGATGGCGCCGTACGCGTAGTGGTTGAACGAGTTCATGCCCTTGTCCTGGAAACCCTTTTCCTGCGTCCAGCCGTCCCAGCGCTCCCAGATCGTGGTGGCGCCCTGCGTGACCGCATAGAGCCACGACGGCCACGTCTTCTGGTGGAGCAGCTTGTAGGCGAGGTCGGTGCGGCCGAGCTTGGTCAGGACCAGCGGGAGATAGGAGGCGCCGACGAAGCCGGTGGTGAGCTTGTTGCCGCGCACCTCGATGTCGCGCACCAGCTCGTGCAGCAGCTTCGGGCGCAGCGCCTCGGGCGCGAGGTCGAAGGCCAGGGTCAGCACGTAGCTGGTCTGGGTGAGTCCGGTTGCCACGCCGTCGCCGGTGAGGAAGCGCTTTTGGTAGGCCCGGCGCACGCGTTCGGTCAGGCGCTCGTAGCGCGCGGCGTCGGCGGACTGGCCGAGGACCCGCGCCATCTTGGCCACGATCGAGGCGCTGTACGCGAACATCGCGGTGCCGATCAGGTCCTTCGGCGTGTTGCCGAAGACATTGCCGCTGCCGTCGAGCGCGAGCCAGTCGCCGTAGCCGTGCCAGACCTTGGAGTCCGGATGCGACCGGATGTGGTCCTTGGCGTATTTCTCCAGGTGACCGATGAACCGCCGGTACGAGTCATAGTGGCGGGCCAGCAGGGCCTTGTCGCCGTAGCAGAGGTACATCGTCCAGGGACAGATCACGCCGGCGTCGGCCCAGGCCGGACCGCCGTCGTCCCCGATGCCGTCGATGTGCGGCGCGACCGCGGGCATCTGGCCCTCGGCGCCCTGCGAATCGACGATGTCGCGGAGCCACTTGGTGAAGAACGCCGCGACGTCGCGGTTCCACGCGGCGGTGCGGCTGAACACCTGGGCGTCGCCCATCCAGCCGAGCCGCTCGTTGCGCTGCGGGCAGTCGGTGGGCACCTCGAGGAAGTTGCCGCGCTGGC
>CAZUQB010000528.1:0-2410 GCA_964622405.1 uncultured Opitutaceae bacterium
ACGCAGTTCGCGAAGAACCACACGCCGTACATCGTCGAGAACCAGTGGTACTCGAGGCTCTTCATCCAGTAGATCGCGGCAAAGGTCAGCGACAGCGCCGCGAGCGGCAGGCCGAAGGCCGAGGTCACGCGGTTCGTGCTCGTCCAGCCGGCGTTGCCGTCGCTGTCCTGCGTGAACGACGCCTTGCGCAGGCGGGCGGACAGCCAGACCCAGATGAGGAAGAACCCGACCGTCATGTAGGTGAACATGTTCAGGTTCAGGAAGCCGGACTTCTTCTGGTAGAGCACGTCGGAGCCGACCGTGCCGTGGCCATGCAGCGGGTGATTGAGATCCATCCAGGGCCAGACGAAGCCGGGCTTCCACCAGGCCAGGATCAGCAGGGGGAGGAACAGGAGGCCGAGCCACTTGAAGGCGGCGAGGCCGTGCTCCCACTGGCGGCGGATCACGACGGACCACGAGGCGTCGACGATGTGATGGATCATCACCATCAGCAGCATGCCGATCGCGATGGCCGTCCAGTAGGTGACACCGACGAGGTAGGACAGCACGGGGCCGTGCTTGTCGGGGGAAAAGGCGACGCCGAGCGCGGTGAGCGCGAGGCCGACGAGGCCGGCCGTGAGGGCCTTGGTGGCCGACGAGGCGGTGGCGGCGTCCGGCGCGAGCGCGGCGGGAGCGGTGGCAGCGTGGGAGGTCATTAGAGGCCGAGCTCCTTTCGATGGTCAGCCGGCACGTCGGCCGCGGTCCCGGTCTGCGCGCGCTGGAGGGCGCGGACGTAGAGGATCACGGCCCAGCGGTCGGTCGGGAGCAGCTTGTCGGCGTACGAGAGCATGTTGTTCTTCCCGTGCGTGATGGTGTTGAAGATCTCGCCCTCGGCCATGTCGCGGAGCCGCGGGTCGTGGTAGGTGGGCGTGGCGCCCATGCCGTACTGCTTCGTGATGCCGTTGCCGTCGCCGACGGCGCCGTGGCAGGGCGAGCAGTAGATCGTGTAGCGCTCCTTGCCGCGCGCCATGAGCCGGGCGTCGACGGTGACGGCGGCCGGGAAGCCGCGGACCCAGGAGCCATCGTCGGCCTTGCCCTCGTAGAGGGCGGAGTCGTTGCGGAGCGGGTCGCGCGAGACGACGCCGGCGGGGAGCGGCCGGTCGGCGCGGCCGTCCGCGAAGAACGTGCTGGCGCCCTGCGGGAGGGGTTTCGGCTGGCGCTTCATCCCGGGGAAGGCCCACTCGGGGAAGACGTCGATCGGGGGCTTGGTGAAGGGCGTGCCGCGGAACCCGAGGATGGAGACCGCGAGGACCACGACGAACGCAGTGACGAGGTAGACGTGGCGCATGGCTCAGGCTTCCAGTTCCTTGACTTCCTTGCCGCCGGCCTGCTCGAGCAGGCCGCGGGTGTTGGCGAGGTTGAAGCGCGGGTCGCGCGCCTCGATGACGATGAAGAACGTGTCGTCCATGCCCCGCTTGATCTGGTCGTACTTCAGGACGGGGTGGTAGTGCATCGGGAGGCCGTTCAGGAAGAACATGCCGCCGATGGTGGCGAAGGCGGTGAAGAGGATGGTCAGCTCATAGCTGACCGGGAAGGCGAACATCGGGCTGAACAGCGGCTTGCCGCCGACCGTGAGGGTGTAGTCCACCGCCCCCGTCCACCAGATCATCGTCATGCCGGTGCAGAAGCCGGTGATGCCGCCGGCGAGCGAGATGCGCGGCACGATGGAGCGGCGCAGGCCCATGGCCTTGTCCAGGCCGTGCACGGGGAACGGCGTGATGCAGTCCCAGTTCTTGTATCCGGCGTCGCGCACCTTCTCCGCCGCGTGGTACAGCGCCGCGGGCGTGTCGAAGGTGGCGATCAGGCCATAGGAGGAGGCAGCCATGGTCGGGGGAGATTAGTGGTGGTCGTCGTGGTCGCCGTGCACGTTCGCCTGCGGGGTGACGGCCTTGAGCTCCGCCATCGGCATGATGGGCAGGAAGCGGATGAAGAGGAGGAACAGCACCGAGAACACGCCGAAGGTGCCGAAGAAGGTGAAGATCTCGACGATCGACGGGCTGTAGTAGCCCCAGCTCGACGGCAGGAAGTCGCGGGCGAGCGACGTGACGATGATCACGAAGCGCTCGAACCACATGCCGACGTTCACGAAGATCGAGAGGACCCACACCATGGTGGTGTTCTCGCGCACCGCCTTGAACCAGAAGAACTGGGGCGTGATCACGTTGCACGAGATCATGATCCAGTAGGCCCAGGCGTAGTGGCCGAACGCGCGGTTGATGAAGGCGAAGCCCTCATACGGGTTCGCGCCGTACCACGCGATGAAGAACTCCATCGCGTACGCGTAGCCGACGATGGTGCCCGTCGCGAGGGTGATCTTGCACATGCAGTCGATGTGGTACTGCGTGATCAGGTCCTCGAGGCGGTACACCGC
>CAZUQB010000529.1:0-2407 GCA_964622405.1 uncultured Opitutaceae bacterium
TCCTCGATCACCTTCAGTTCGCCCAGCTTTACCGTGCCGGTACGTTCGTTGAACCAGGAGGCGCCGGGCTTCACGCCGCGGCCGAAACCGGCGGACGCGATCTTGATCATCGGCTTGATCACGCCGTCGAGATAGTCGCCCCATGCGCTGGTGGTCGTGTGGGCGCGCCAGAGCAGGACGTCTTCATGGCCCTTGGACGCGCTGCGCTGGTAGCGAAAGGCGGAGACCATCAGGTAGTGCCGGGCGGTCAGGCTCCTCATCTCGTCGTTGTATCCGGCATAGCGATCGTACACCTCCCAGGCCGAATCCCCGATGATGATCGTGCGCATCTCGCTTGCGTTGAGCACGCTCCGGCCGTGGAACACCGGGGCGATGGTGCCCCACTCGAAGGTGATCGTGAGCGACGGCGGATTTTCCTTGGAGGCGAGCCGGTACCCCTGCTGCGCGAGGGTCGCGACCAGCGTGGCAAGGATCGCCTCCTCGTTGGGCCTGCGCTCGTAGTGCTTCACGATGTCGCCGCGCTCGTGGTAGCCGAGCACAACGGGAACGTAGTACACGGGTTGCTTCGGCGTCGCGGGGGGCGTGTGCCGGCCCTCACGCGACAAATCGACCGTGAGCACGACCAGCCGATTCTCGGCGTCGGTGTCGCCAACCAGTCCGTGGACTCGGGTCGCGCCACCCAGCATTGCGAGTGGGAGCGCCAGGCGGAATGCGATGTGGGTCCAGCGCATGGTCGGATCCTCGATAGAACGTACGGTGGCAGCCTGTCCGCGGCACCGCGGTCCGGCAAGGAGCAAGCGGCCTTCGCGGCCCAGCCCTACAGCGCGCCCAGCTTGGTCGCGTCGAAGATGTAGACGGAATACGTGTCCTGCACGCCCTGGCCGGAGGAGAAGATCACCCCGGTGCCCTTGGCCGCGAGGTCGTTCCATTTCTGGCTGATGTGGTACTTGCGGCGCTCGGCGCGCGACAGGCAGACGTAGCGGGCGCCGAGGTCGTCGATCAGGTCGACGGCGCCGTCCTCGAACACCTTCCGGATCATCTCGGCCCGCTCGTCCTGGCGGTAGGGATTCGAGTCCGCGTAGATGCCGGCGCGGGTGGGCCGGCCCGCCAGCGGCGTCACCCAGTGCATCGTGTTGTAGGCGGCCGTGAGAATCACCTCGTCGCGCGGCAGATGGCGCCGGGTCCACTCCGCCGCCTCGCGGCCGCTCCGGGTCCACATCAGCACCATGCCGTGCTCCGCCTTGATCACGTGAAGGTAGAACGCATACGCCGGCGGCCCGGCGCTGAGGGCCAGGAAAAACGTCCACAGCGCGGCCGACAGCGGCCATTGCCGCCGTCCCACCCACTGGGCGGCGCCGAGCGTGATCACGAGCGTGAGCCCGAGGTTCAGGAAGAAGATGAACTTGTTGCTGTCGCCCCAGTCGAACGAGTACCGGTAGACGTTCATCAGCAGGAAAAACCCGGCGCAGGTCAGGTAGTACCAGCGCCAGCGGAGGAGGAAGTCCCAGACCGGGCGCGACGGATTGATCGCCGGATCGGTCTCGCGCCGGCGAAAAAAGGCAAGGGCGGCGAACACCAGCCCCCAGAACAGATAGTCGCCGTTGGCAAACAGCCAGAACAGCACCGGGCGAATCAGGGCGGGCACCCGGCCGTATTCGCCGAGGGGCAGGGTGGAGTCGAGGTCCCAGTCCGAGTAGTCGTCGTTGGTCGGCGGCCCGTAGGCCAGCAGGTAGGCCAGCTGCAGGAGCCCGATGGCGAACACCGGCGCCCAGATCCGCCACCGGGCGAGGATCCACCGGAGGTGAGACCACAACGGCGGAACCAGCGCGACCGAGAGCACGGCGAACGCGACGATGT
Organism: uncultured Opitutaceae bacterium; assembly: GCA_964622405.1. Classification (GTDB taxonomy): domain Bacteria; phylum Verrucomicrobiota; class Verrucomicrobiia; order Opitutales; family Opitutaceae; genus Opi-474. The sequence goes on from CAZUQB010000529.1 coordinate 1,858, forward strand.
GCGAGAGCGGCAGCAGGCAGACCAGGACCAGCGCCCCGAGCAGGCGGCGGCGGTCGGTGTCGGGGTCGAGCCGAGGCCCGAAGGCCGCGTCCATGATCAGCAGTGCGATCGGCAGGCTGAACAGCAGCCCGCGCTGGGGCTCCAGCATGTTTGACTGGGCCGACTCGAAGTTGAAGTACGGGAACCGCAGCAGGCCGTAGTAGAGGTCCTTTGGATTGAGATACTGCGGCGCGAGCACCAGGTAGTGCACGACGTTCATCAGCGCGATGTTCAGGAACAGGAAGATGAACGCCGCGAGCATCACCCAGCGGGCCGGCAGGGCCAGCCAGCGCTGCAACACGGCCCACAGCGCCCCGACCATCACGGCCGCGCTCACGAGGTTCATGATCCAGATGGCGTGCAGTCCCTCCCAGCCGAGCCGGACCAGGTGCGCGACCAGGAAATCGGCCAGGAAGTGGTACTTCAGCGGAAACGGCGCCATGTCCAGGTCCATCGGCGGGAACGTCGGCGCGGCGAGGAACGCGTTGGCGACCGAGAGGTGGAACGCGGT
>CAZUQB010000530.1:0-2400 GCA_964622405.1 uncultured Opitutaceae bacterium
GGTCGCCTCGTCCGCCTGCCACGGCAGGCGCTCCATGGTCTCGTGCCACCACAGGCCGTAACGGATCGGATCGTCGCCGCCCTCCGGCGCCCACGGCTCCTCCGCGCTCGCCTCATGGCGCGCCGACCTCGCCGCGTCCGGCGCCTGCGCCAATTGGTGTGGCAATAGGCGGGCCGGCAAGGGGGTGAGGTTCAGGATCGCCGTCTCCGTCTCGGCGGCGATCGCCGGATGGGAGTCCGGTTTCGCCGGGGTCGCCGCCACGGTCGGCTCGGCCGGGGTGCCGTCCAGTTCCGGCAGGAGTGCCAGCTCGGCCATCCACAGGTCCGCGAAGCTGGGCTGCTCCCGCTGGGACCCGCCGAAGCCGTCCGCCCACGGCACGATCAGCGAACGCCGCGGCCGGGTCAGGGTCACATAGAGCAGGCGCGTCAGCTCGCGGACCCGCTCCCGGTCCCGCGACTCCCGGGTGTCGCCCGGCAGGCTGGCGAGGTCGAAGTAGACGCGCGGCGCCGCCCCGGTCTCGCGCACGAGCCGCAAGCCCTTTTCAGGCGGACGGCCGATCCCGCGCCAGATGCCCAGCACGATCACGACGGGCCACTCCAGTCCCTTTGCCGAATGCGAGGTCAGCAGGTTCACCGCATCGGCGGTCGGCTTGCCGGCCGGTCGCCCGTCCTCGAGGTGCGCCAGCAGCTCCGCCAGCCAGCCGCGCGGACTCAGGCCCTGCAGGCCGAGTTCGGCCGCCTGCGCCAGCAGCCGGTCCAGCTCGGCCGCCAGTCCGCCGGTCGGATCGAGTCGCCGGGCCTTGTCCGGCAGGCCGGCGGCCGCGGCCAGCTCGTGGGCAAAGGTCGCCAGCGAGCGTCCCTCGTCGTTCACCCGCATCACGTGGGGTCGGACCGTGGCGAGCGCCGCCGCCAGGGGCGCGGCGTGCACCGTCGGCTCGTCCCAGGCGAGCCGGCCGTGCGCCCGCAGTTCCGCCGCGATGAGCCCGTCGCTCACGGCAAACACCTCGCGCAGCACGCCCACCCACTCGAAGGTGTTTTCCGGATCCGCGCACACCGCCAGCAGGCCCGCGAGCCACGCGTAGACGGGATGGTCGCCGTTCCGGTTGCGCCGGGTCTGCAGCGCCACCTGGAGGCCGGCGCGTTCAAAGGCCTTGCGCGCGGTCGAAAGCCACTCGTTGCGGGGCGCAAGCACCGCGACATCGCCCCAGCGCTCCGCCCCGACCGCCGCGGGTCCGTGCCGGTGCAGCCACTCGGCCACCTGCCGCGCCTCCTCGGCCAGCCACGCCTCCACGCCGCGCGGCGGGACCGCCGGCTGCACGAGCGGGATGCGCCCCACCCGGCCCCCGACGTTTGCCGGTCCCGCCTCCAGCGGCACATAGTCGACCTGCAGGCGCGGCGGCGGCGCTCCTTCCTCGGGCGGCAGGCCGAAGTTATGCGTCCGCTCCGGGCCGAACGCCGCTGGCAGGGTGCGGTTGAGCAGCGTGATGAGGGTCCGCGGGGCCCGGAAGGTCACCTGGAACTCGAGCAACTCGCCGCCGTCGCCGCGGCGGAAGGCGTCCAGGTGCCGGGTGAAATTCGCGATGTCCGCCCGCCGTCCGTAGATCGCCTGCTGGCCGTCGCCCACCAGGCAGAAGTGACCGGGCCGCGGGCCGGGGCCGCCGGCGCCCGGCCACGTCCCGCGCGGCGCCCCCGGCGGCCGGGCGAGTTCCACCAGCACGGCGAACTGCTGCGGGTCGGTGTCCTGCGCCTCGTCGAGGATGATCCGCCAGCCCTCGCCGCGCATGCGGTCAAGCAGCCCGTCGTCGCGCAGCACGGCCATCGCCGCGTCGATCTGGTCCGCATAGGTCTGCACGCCGCGCGTGAAGCGCCAGGCGCGGAACCGCTCGGCCAGCTCGGCCGCGAGCACCGCCGCGGCGTCGGCCAGCCAGCGCTTCAGCGGCGCCATCCACGCCTGCGCGTGGAGCACCACGGCCGCCGCCGCGCCCGAGGGCTCGTACAGCGGCAGGAAGCCCTCGCCGCGCGTCCACGCCGCCTGCCAGTCGCGCGCGCGCTGCTGGCTCAGGCGCAGGTTCTTCTGGCCCGGGCCCTTCGCGGGGAGCGCGAGCAGCTGGTCGAGCGCCGCGGCGGACGGAATCGGCGCGGGGCCGGCCGGACCGCGCGCCCGCAGCGCCGCCGCCGTGCCGGCATCGAGGTCGGCGGCAAACCCGAAGATCGCATCGAGCGGCACGTGGCGCAGGAACGCCGCCTGCGCCTCGGCGGACAGGCTCGTGAACTCCATCGGATCCTGCTCCAGGAACTCCTCCCACAGCGCCGGATCGTCCTCGTCCACGACCGTCGGGTTGAGGTTGATGCCGACGGTCTGGCCGTAGAGCTGGGCGAGGCGCAGGCAGAAGCTGTGGAT
>CAZUQB010000531.1:0-2391 GCA_964622405.1 uncultured Opitutaceae bacterium
GTTTCAATTACAACGGCAAGCTCCGCTCCGCCGAGGTCCTCTGGCAGGGCGGCACCAAATTCAAGGTCATCCGTCGCGCCGAGACTCTCGCCGATCACTTCGGCACGCTCGATTATCCCGGACTGCGCTAAGCGGCCGCGCGGAGCGCCGCCGCTTGGAGATAGGAGATGGGAGATGGAAGTTGGAATACCCTCTGAAGGCGGGAATCCGATCTTCCCACTGCCAGCTCCCAACTCCAGTCGCGTCAGCGGCCAGCGGCTATCCCGGCGGCCAGGTCAGCTGACGGCGGCCGAGCACGTGGACGTGCAGGTGCGGCACGGACTCGCCGCCGAACGGCCCGTTGTTGATCACGACGCGGTAGCCCTCAGAGAGCTGGAGTTTCCGCGCGACCGTGCTCGCGGTGAGCAGCAGGTGACCCAGGAGAAACTGGTCGTCCGCCCGCGCCTCGCTCAGCCGAGTGACGAGCCGCTTGGGAATCACGAGCATGTGCACGGGCGCCTGCGGCTGGATGTCGTGGATCACCACGCAGTGTTCATCCTCATGCTCGATCTTGGCCGGAATCTCCCGGGCGATGATTTTTTGGAAGATGGTCTTCATGGAGAGTAGCGGGTAGCGAGTAGTGCCGTAGGTAGGCAAAAGTCTGCCGAGATTTCGCCGAGTGGCAACGTCTCTCCGCAGTCGGTCGCCGCAGGCCGTCCGCCCCATGCTCGCTACTCGCTACCCACTACTCGCTGCTACAAAAACAACAGCTGCAGCTCCGCGGTCCGCGTCGTGCGCGCGGCGGTGAGGTCCTGGATGAACGCGAGCGCCTCCTCGTAGTCGCGGCGACGGCGGGGCGTGGCGCGCTTCGCGGGCGGGATCAGCGCGGGGCGGAGATTGGTCACCAGCAGGGTGGATTCGCGGAAGCGGGCCAGGTGCCGCAATCCCGCCATCAGCTCGGCGCGGGCGAAGAGCGGGGTCGCGGCCTCGGGGGTCAGCGCGGCGTCCCAGTGATAGAAACCCCGTCGCGGCAGGTGCGAGAACAGCCGCGCCATCAGCAGCGCGGCGGCGGCGTTGAACTCGGTGTCGAATTTCGCCGCGTAGTCCGGATGGGCGGCGGTCTGCTCGGCCAGGTCCGACAGGCTGAACGTGATCGCCTGCTTGATCTGCTCCGCGAGGTAGAGGTCGTGACCGGTCGCGTGCCCGAACAACGCGTTGATGAAATGGAGGCGGCGCAGATCGGCGCGGTCGCGGCTCATTTCGGTTTCTTCGCCAGGGCGCTGATCTCGGTCATGAATTCCGCCACGTCCCGGAATTCCTTGTACACGCTCGCAAAGCGCACGTACGCCACCTGGTCCACGGCCTTGAGGCGCTGCATGACCGCGTCGCCGATCGCCGCCGACGGAATCTCGCTCTCGTACTGCGCCTCCAGCACGTCGATCACGTCCTCCAGCAGCATGCTGATCTGTTCAGCGTCGACCGGGCGCTTGTGGCAGGCGGCCCGCACCGCGTGCAGCAGCTTTTCGCGGGAAAACTCCTCCCGGCGGCCGTCGCGCTTGATCACCACCATTCCGTCCCGGACCAGCCCCTCGGTGGTCGTGAAGCGATGACCGCACTCCAGGCATTCGCGGCGGCGGCGGATCGTCGATCCCTCCTTCGATATCCGGGAGTCGATAACCTTGTCCTCAATGGAGGTGCATTTCGGGCAGCGCATGGATGGAGAAGTAGCTAGGAGCTAGAAGATGGTAGCTGGAAGGACGGGTGGGATGGGTAGACAGCGGAATTGGAAAAGAGGTCCGGGCTGATGAATGACATGCTCGCTACGCGCTACCCGCTACTCGCTACTTCAAAGTTAGGAAGTTCTCCAGAATCCGCATGCCGCCCTCGGTGGCGATGGACTCGGGGTGGAATTGCACGCCCCAGATGGGCAGCGTGCGGTGGCGGAGGCCCATGACCTCGCCCTCGGCGGTCTCCGCGGTGATTTCCAGCTCGGCCGGAAACGTCTCCCGCTCGACCAGCAGCGAGTGGTACCGCGTGGCTTGGAAGCCCTGGGGCAGGCCCTTGAAAACGTCCGTGTCCTTGTGCCGGATCGGCGAGGTCTTGCCGTGCATCAGGCGCGCCGCCCGTACGACCTTGCCGCCGAAGTAGTGCCCGATCGACTGGTGCCCAAGGCAGACCCCAAAGATCGGCTTAACCCCGGCAAAGGCCTTGATGATGTCCAGCGTCACCCCCGCCTCCTTCGGGGAGCAGGGTCCGGGGGAGAGCAGCACGCGGTCGGGCTTCAGGGCGAGCGCCTCGGCCGGCGTGATCTCATTGTTGCGGAAAACGCGCTGCGTCACCCCCAGCTGGCCGAAATACTGCACCAGGTTGAAGGTGAACGAGTCGTAGTTGTCGATGACGAGCAGCACGGCT
>CAZUQB010000532.1:0-2386 GCA_964622405.1 uncultured Opitutaceae bacterium
GAAAAACTCAGACTCCTTCTCGCGCCATGGAACCCGCAGACCTGAACTCCCAGTCGCCGGACGACGCCCAACTCGACGCCTGGCTGCGCCAGTCCTCCGTCCTCCCGCCCCTGCCGGACAACGGTTTCTCCGCGCAGGTGATCGCCGCCCTGCCGCCGCGCGCCCCGCGGCGCCGCTCCCTGTCCCTCAGCGCCGGGATCGTCGGCGCCGTGGCCGGTATCGCCTTCGCGATCTGGCAGGGGGCCTTCAGTTCCGGCTGGGCCCCGGCGGCCGAGGCCGGGAACGTCGGCCTCGATCTCTGTCGCCAGCTCAGCGACCCGACCCTGCTCCTCGCAGTCTTCATCGCCGCCGCTTCCGCGATCTGCGCGCTGAACCTGGACGCGCTGCGCCGACTGTTCTGACCGCGACAACTGCGAACGGTCGTCCGCCTTCCATTTACTCGGAGCTAAGGTGGGCGGCTGGAAGTGAATGGGCCGGACTCAATGCGCACTATCTAGGGGGCTTGTAATGGCACTAACGCCGGAGATCTCTAGCGAGACCTTCTGGTGTATTTGTGCGGTTCGCGAGAAACTACGAATCCAGAACTACCGGGTTCCCGGTAGCCAATGGCTTCGCCCCTTACCCTAGAACCCATAACGTTGACCGCATGACTAAGTATTCACGGCGCTCCATGCTTGTCGGGCTTTGCACGCTGACGCTCGCCATTCCAAACCTGTCGGAGGCAAGCGCTGCGCATAGCCCGGTCGAAAGTGCTACCGAATCCTACGATGCCCTCGCTTCTGGGGACTATGGCCGACTGTGGGATGCCGTGCCCGAGGGCGAAAGGAACTCAATCGAAAACGAGTTTCACGAATATGCTCGGACCATCGACCCGGATCTGTGGCGGAGCATTGTCCACGCAATTCGATTGTCGTTAATGGTGCGGGCCGAAAAGCGCGAATTCGTGCGTGCCCGGGAGTTGGCCATCCAAGCCCAAGGGGGAAAAGGCGGTTCCGCCGGGCTTTCGGTTGACTATGAGACTTTGCTTGCAGCCGTTGCCTTTAGCGAACTGAGCGACCTTCAGACCGTTCAAGTTCTCGACCTCGGAGAGTTCTTTAGGAGCGCGAGCGCGCGAGCGTTGCTTGGGTACGTCATTTCGCCTAAACAATTGGCGGACTATAAGGCGGCAACTATCACCCTGGTAACCGAAGACGACGCAAAGGGGACAGCCACGGTCAGAATCGCGTCTGGTGGTAAGATCCAAGACCGAAATATGGTCCTCGTGGAAGGTCGGTGGGTTTTCAGCGAGGTCCTTGCCACAAGCGCCGAAGGGGGTGGGTACAACGAGAAACTAGCTGAGTTTCGTTCCGCTATGGCATACGCGAGCCGAGCCGATACCAAGGAGAAGATCCGCAAGATCGTTAAGGTATCACCCAAGAGGGAAACGTGCGGCCGTCGTCGAACACGTCTGCGCGGAACAGTACTTTACTCTGGAAAAATCAGGTCGCCGCGTGTGGAAAAACCTCGGCACGCCGGATCGGGTCATTGCCGAAAAGCGCATCATGGATTACGCGCTCCAAGCACAGCGAGAGCAGGAAGGCTTGATCGCTCCTCGAACTGTGCGAGACACAGCGGGAAAAGGACTGGCTGACCTGGTAATGGAATACGAGACCGACCTTATCTCGCGTGGCCTCGTCAAGAAACACGTTCATGTTCCTTCGCTGCAGTTGCACTCTGAAATTGCGAAGCTCCCGTGGATTTCTCCCGAGGGAGTCGTAGCACAACACAGTGCACAAAATTCCGGCGTTTCGGGTCCGGTCGTGTCACTCCCTGACATTCTTCAACAACTGAAGATGCTGGCCCAAGCCACTGGCACCGATGGTGTACGGCACGATTTGGCACTCTCTGTCACTTCCGGCCAAATCGTGAAAATGGCTGCCCGGGCTGGGATCGAACCAGCGACCAAGTGATTAACAGTCACCTGCTCTGCCACTGAGCTACCGGGCAACGTGGCTTTCCGGCTGACCTTCGTCCGCTGGAAGAGGGGATGAAAAACAGGGCGCGGGCGCAGGTTGTCAATGCCCGTTTTCCGGGCTGACCCGCCTCCGCCGGGCCATCCTTTCCCTATCGACCGGCACGGCCGCAGCCTTAGGCAAAAATCTGCCATTCGGCGGCCGTTCACCAAATGCCGTTGAGTAAGTCCGCTGCTCCCGCCGTACTGCTCCCATGCGTCGCGTCTTGTGCCTGCTCGTTGCGTTCGCATCCCCGCTCATGAGCTCACCGCCCACCGCGCCGCTGCCCCAGGGGGATCGGACTTTTCCGCTATACGACGGTCCCGCCCCCGGCTCCGAGCATTGGAACTGGCCCGAGCGCGTGATCTACCATCCCAAGGTCGACCTCGAGTTCC
>CAZUQB010000533.1:0-2383 GCA_964622405.1 uncultured Opitutaceae bacterium
ATCAAGGAGATCGGCGACCACCTCGCCCACAAGGAGAAGGACCTGCTGACGGTGTGATGCGGGAGTAGCGCGTAGCGAGTAGCGGGTAGCGAGCATGCTGATCCCTCCGAGCGGCCAGCCCACCGTGTATCCGCCTCGGGCCTGCCGCTGACCGACTCCCTCTCCTCGCTACGCGCTACCCGCTACTCGCTACCCTTCCCGCCCCCATGCCCGGCACCTCGTCCTCCACCCACGCGGCGGCCCCGAAGCGGGTCGTCGTGAAGCTCGGCACCGGCGTGCTGACCTCCGGCATCGGCGAGCTGAACACGGCCCGCATCGCCGCGGTGTGCGCCGACATCGCGGCACTCCGGGCCCGCGGGACCGAGGTCATCGTCGTGTCCTCCGGTGCCGTCGGGCTCGGGATGGGACGCCTCGGGCTGTCGAAGCGCCCGAAGGTCATCTCCCAAAAGCAGGCCTGCGCCGCCGTCGGCCAGTCGCTCCTCATGCAGACGTGGCAGGCGGCGTTCAACCCGCACGGCATCACCGTCGCCCAGGTCCTCCTCACCCACGACGACCTCCGTCTGCGCTCGCGCTACCTCGGCGTCCGCGAGAGCCTGCGCCAGCTGATCCGCTACGGCACGATCCCGATCATCAACGAGAACGACACGGTGAGCGCGGCCGAGATCAAGTTCGGCGACAACGACACGCTGTCCGCGCTCGTCGCGAGCCTCACCGGCGCCGAGCACTTGGTCATCCTCTCCACGGCCCCGGGCCTCGTCGACCTGCGCGGGACGCGCCAGGTGGTGCCGGTCGTCGAGCGGATCACGCCGGAGATTGAGGCGATGGCCGGCGGCACGACGAGCGAGACCGCCACCGGCGGCATGATCAGCAAGATTGCCGCGGCCAAGCTGGCGACGAAGTCGGGCTGCGGCGTGTTCATCGCCAGCGGCGCCGAGCCGGAAATCCTCGCGCGGCTGCTCGGCGGGCGGGGTCCCGGCACCTTCTTCGTGCCCAGCGGCCTCCGGCTCGAGGCCAAGAAGCACTGGCTCGCCTACTTCCAGCGCCCCGCCGGCACCATCCACGTCAATGTCTGCGCCGTGCCCGTCCTGCGCGAGCAGGGCCGCAGCCTCCTCGCCGTGGGCGTCACCGGCGCCAGCGGCGAGTTCGCCGCGGGCGACATCGTGAACCTCGCCGGGCCCGACGGCACCGTCTTCGCCCGCGGCAAGGCCGCCTTCGCCAGCGAGGAGATCCCGGCGATTGCCGGCAAGAAGACCGACGGCGTCGCCGCGCTCCACCCGAACCGCAAGCGCCTCGAGGTCATCCACCGCAACGACCTGGTGCTGCTGTAGGCCGCGCGGGGCGCCGCCCATGTGGGCGGGGTGCCCTCACCCCGCAGCCTCCTGCTCCCCCGGAGTCCAGAGGCCCCATGCCCCGCGGCCCGCTCCATCCGCCCGCGTTTGGCAATGGCCTGATTTTCGCTTTGCCCCGGGCCGGCTTTGCATGAGCGTGGGGCCCGCGATGGAACTCTCGCTCGACCGCACGCGCCCGCCCGACGGCATCCCGCCGATCGATTTCCGCGCGCAGCTGAACGACGAGCAGTTCGCCGCCGTGACCGCGGAGCCCGGCCCGCTGCTGGTGCTGGCCGGGGCGGGCTCGGGCAAGACCCGCACGCTCACCTACCGCGTCGCCTACCTCCTGTCGCAGGGCGTGAAGCCGGGCGAGATCCTCCTCCTCACGTTCACGAACAAGGCGGCGAAGGAGATGCTGCACCGCGTGCACGATCTCACCGGCATCGAACCGCAGCGCTTCTGGGGCGGCACCTTTCACTCGCTCGGGCACCGCGCGCTGCGCATGTACGGCGAGGCCGTCGGGCTGCCGCGCAACTTCACGATCCTCGACGCCGACGAGTCCGAGTCGCTCCTCAAGCAGGTGGTCGAGCACGAGGACAAGCTGTTCTTCAAGGACAAGACCAACCCCCGGCCCGGCCCGCTGTTCAGCGTGCTGTCGCTCGCCCGCAACACCCAGCTCTCGCTCGCCGACACGGTCACCCGGAATTTTCCCCAGTACGCCGAGATCAGCCACCGGTTCCCGGGCTTTGCCGCGGCCTACCAAAAGCGGAAGCGCGAGCAAAACGTGGTCGACTACGACGACCTTCTCGAACTCTGGCTCGAGGTGCTGCAGCGGGCGCCCGATGTCGCGGAGTACTTCGCCCATCGCTTCCGGCACGTGCTGGTCGACGAGTACCAGGACACGAACACGCTCCAGGCCCAGATCGTCGACTGCGTCGCCCGGCACCACCGCGTGATGGCGGTCGGGGACGACGCGCAGTGCATCTACTCGTGGCGGGGGGCCGACTTCGAGAACATCATGACGTTCCCGAACCGGCATCCCGGGACGGTCATCC
>CAZUQB010000534.1:0-2374 GCA_964622405.1 uncultured Opitutaceae bacterium
AGCTACGCGCGCGAGCCGCTCGCGACGCTGCGGCTGCGGTCCGACGAGGAGCTGGCGGCCCGCCTCTCCCCGCGCCTGAGCCACCCGGTGCGCTTCCGGAATTTCCTGCGCGTCGCCCACGGCGTGACCTGCATCACCGACCGCCTGCGCGAGCTGGTCCCGCCGGGCAAGCCGGTGCACCGGCTGCTGCCGGGCATCGACGCCGCGCTGTACCAGCCGCTGATCCCCGACCCGGCCCTGCGGACGGAGATCGGGGCCCGGCCGGACGCGCGCCTCCTCGTCTACACCGGCAGCACCACGTTCGCGAACCTCGCCGACGTCCGCACGCTGCTCCTCGCGGTGCGCCTGCTGAACGAGCGCGGCACCCCCACCCAGCTGGTGCGCACGGGGCTCAACCCGCCGGAGCTGGCGCGCGAGCTCGCGGCCATCGGCGGGGGGCACGTGCTCGACCTCGGCTTCGTGGCGAAGGCCCGCCTCGGCCCGCTGCTCGCGCTGGCCGACGTGCTGGTCCAGCCGGGCGCGGCCGACGCGTTCAACGACTTCCGCCTGCCCTCCAAGGTGCCCGAGTTCCTCTGCGTCGGCCGCCCCGTGATCGTCCCGCGGGCCAACCTCGCGCGCGAGATGGAGGACGGCCGCCACGCCCTGCTGCTGGAGACCGGCGCGGCCGAGGAGATCGCGGACAAGTGCCTCCAGGTCTTCGCCGACGAGGCGCTGGCCCAGCGCCTGAGCGAGGGCGCGCTCGAGTTCGCCCGCCGGCACTTCGACCTCCGGGCCAACACCGCCGGCCTACTTGAATTCTACGAGACCGTCCGGGCCGGGGCCGCGCCGCTCTTCGCCGATCCCGCCACGCCGCCGTCGGAGGACGTGCTGCTGGCCGAGGGCGACACCGCGCTGCGCATGCGCGCCAAGGACCTTTCGCTGGCGGCGCTCCGCGCCTCGGCCGCGCGCCTCCAGGCCGAGAACTCCCGCCTGGCCGCCGAGCAGGCCTACAACCGCGCCAAGCTCGCCGGCGAGCAGAACCAGGTCGAGATCCTGCGCCGGCGCCTCGAGGAGTCCGCCGACGCGATGAACCGCCTGGCCCGCACCGTCAACCCGGACGAGCTCCGGCAACGGGAGGACAAGATCCGCCGGATGACCGATTCGTTCTCGTGGAAGGTCACGGCCCCGCTGCGCGCGCTGCGCCGCGTGTTCCTCGACAAGCCGGCGGCCGGGAAGGCGCCGCGGCGCACGCCGCCGCCGCCGATCGCGCCCGGCTTCGCCTACATGATCGACGAACCGTCGGACTGGTCCGACGTCGATCCGTTCGGGGAGGTGCGCGGCTGGGTCCTGGCGGAGAGCCGCGAGCGGATCGTGGCGGTGCGCGTGCGCGCCGCGGGCCGCACCTTTGCGGGCCTGTACGGGATGCCGCGCCACGACGTGGAACTGGGCCATCCCGGCCACCCGCGGGCCGGCCAGTCGGGTTTCGCCGTGCGGGTGACGCTGCCGGCCAAGTCCGAGCAGACCCTGGTCTTCGAGGCCCTCACCGAGGAGGGCCAGTGGCGCTGCTTTGCCGCGCCCGCCGCCCAGGTGAGCGCCGAGCTGCCGGCGCACCTCCGGCGCGATTACACCACCTGGGTCCGCCGGTTCGACACCCCGACCCTGGAGGACACGGTCATCCTGCGGGCGGAACTCGAGGCCCTCCGCCCCGAGCAGCGCCCGCTGATCTCGATCCTGCTCCCAACCTACAACTCGCCCGAGCGCTGGCTGGTGCGCGCGATCGAGTCGGTGCGCGGCCAGGTGTACCCGCACTGGGAGCTCTGCATCGCCGACGACGCCTCGCATGAGCCGCACGTGCGCCGGATCCTGGAGGACTACGCCGCCCGCGACCCGCGCATCCGGGTGACCTTCCGGACGGAGAACGGCCACATTTCCCGCGCCTCGAATTCCGCGCTGGAGCTGGCGACCGGCGCCTGGGTCGCGCTGCTGGACCACGACGACGAGCTCGCCGCGCGGGCGCTGGCCGAGGTCGTGCTCGCCGTGGCGCGGCGACCCGGCCTCCAGTTCATCTACTCGGACGAGGACAAGATCGATCTTCTCGGCCGGCGCTACGACCCGTACTTCAAGCCCGACTGGAATCCCGACCTCCTGCTGGGCCAGAACTACACCTGCCACCTCTCGGTCTTCCGCACCGAGCGCGTGCGGTCCGTCGGCGGCTTCCGCGCCGGCTACGAGGGCAGCCAGGACTGGGATCTCACGCTCCGCGTGGTGACCGGCCTCGCGCCCGAGCTCGTCCACCACATTCCCCGCGTGCTGTACCACTGGCGGGCAATCCCCGGCTCGACCGCCCTCGTCATCGACCAGAAGGCCGACTACCCGTTCATCGCCGCGAAGAAGG
>CAZUQB010000535.1:0-2369 GCA_964622405.1 uncultured Opitutaceae bacterium
ACGATGCCGCAGAAGCCATGGGCGCGGAAGTTGGCGAGGACCGGGTCGCCGGAGTAGCCGCTGGACACGATGGCACGGACGTCGGGCTCGATCTTCCGCAGCTCCTGCATCGCCTCCTTGCCGCCCATGCCGCCCGGCACCGTGAGATCCATGATGACGAGGTCGTAGGGCTGGCCGGCCTCCCGGGCCGCCTGATATTCGCGGATCAGATCGGAGCCGTCGGGCACCGTCTTCACGTCCAGGCCGAGGCGCGTGAGCAGCACTTCGACCATTGTGCGGATGGGATCCTCGTCGTCCATGAACAGCACCTTGCCGGTCATGGGCTCCATCGCGGACTTGCCGGCGGGCGGCGCGGGCGGCGCCTCCTTGGCGGCCGGCAGCCAAAGGCGGAACGTGGTGCCCTTGCCGACCTCGGACTCGACGGCGACATGGCCCTGGTGCTTGCGGATGATCGAGTAGACGGTGGCGAGGCCCAGGCCGCTACCCTGCTCCTTCGTCGTGAAATACGGCTCGAAGATCCGCGCCAAGTGCTCCGGCGAGATGCCGGCGCCGGTGTCGGCAATGCTCAGCTCGAGGTAGCGCCCCGCGGGCAGGGGCACCGGGCCCTCGGCCGCCAGCTCCACGTTTCGCAGGGACACGCGGAGGATGCCCCCGTTCTTCATCGCCTGCATGGCGTTGATCACGAGGTTCTGCACGACTTGGCCGATCTGGCTGCGGTCGACGTCCGCGGCCCAGAGGTTGGCGCCGGTGCTGAATTCCGCCCGGACCGAGGAGCCGTGCAGCGAGAATTCCGTGGCCTCGCGCACCACCTCCGGGAGGCGCACCGCGGTGCGGACCGGGTCGCCGCCCTTGGCGAAGGTCAGGAGCTGCTGGGTGAGGTCGCGGGCCCGCAGCGTCGCGCGCTCGGCCTCCTGCAGCCACTTCGCCACCGGGGTGTTCTCGGTCGACGGATCGAGCTGCGCGAGGGTCAGGTTGCCCATCACCACCGCGAGGATGTTGTTGAAATCGTGGGCGATGCCGCCGGCGAGGATGCCGACCGACTCGAGCTTGGACGCGCGCTCCAGCTCGGACTCCATGCGCGAGCGCTCGGTCACGTCGCGCAGCACAAGCACCGCCCCGGTGCCGCGGCCGGTGGCGTCGAGCATCGGGGCACAGCAGCCCTCCACCAACCCGCGGCCGCCGACGCGACGCAGCACCTGGGTCTGCGGCGGCAGGTCGATCACCCCGCCGCTCGCGATCGCGGCGGCCACCGGCGTCGGGACTGGGAGGTCGGTGCGGGCGTGGCGCATGACGCAGATCTCGGTGATGGGGCGGCCGACGGCGGCCGAGGCGGTCCAGCCGGTGAGTTTGATGGCGGCCTGGTTGATGAACACCACGCAGCCGGCCCGGTCGGTCGTGATGACGCCCTCGGCCATGGCGCGCAGGGTGACGGCGAGGCGCTCGCGCTCCTCGGCGAGCGCCCGCTCGGCGGATCGGGTGGCGGTGAGATCGACGATGACGGCCGGGGTGCGCTCGAAGTGGGCGCGGTTGTTCAGGGTGGGCACCCACCAGTGGCTGTGCACGTGGCACTCCGTCCCGTCCGTGGCCCGGACGATCATCTCGCCCTCGGACTCGTTGCGACCGGACCACACGGCCAACAGCGTCCGCCGGCGCAGGGACCAGGCGGACTCGGTCATGATCCGCTCCTGGTTCGCCATGGCCTCGTCGAGCGTCGACGCCTTGAGCAGCCCGAGCGCGGCGCGATTGATGCCGATGAGGGGCACCCGGCGCATGGCGGCGGCGAACTCCTGCGGATGCTCGTCGGCCCAGAGCGCCAGGTCGGGCACACCCGAGGCCCGCAGCCCGTCCATCCACTCGACGGTGGAGCGGTAGTCGAACTCGACCAGCGCCAGCGGCGAGTTTTCAAACAGGAGCCGGTAGCGGAATTCGCTGTCGTGCAGGGCGGCGCGGGTCTGCTCGCGCTCGGTGAGGTCGTTGCCGATGCAGAGCACCTGCTCGCGACCGTGGAAGGTGAAGACCAGCGTCGTGACCTCGACCTGGAGTTCGCGGCCGTCCTTGCACCGGTGGACAAACACCCCCATCTGGTTCGGGCCCGACTGCATGGAGCGCACCGCGCTGCGCACGTGCTCCCATTCCCGCTCCGGGCGCAGGTCGGTCAGGACCATCTGCTCAAGCTCGGAGCGCGTGTACCCGTAGACCGCGATGGCGGCGTCGTTCACCGAGATGATCCGCATGGTCTCCCGGTCGTAGATCCACATCGGATAGGGATTGGCCAGATACAGGCCACGGTACCGCTCCTCGCTGTCGCGCAGCGCCGCCTCGGCAAGGCGGCGGTCGGTGATGTCGGTCACGAACCCCTGGATCGCCGT
>CAZUQB010000536.1:0-2369 GCA_964622405.1 uncultured Opitutaceae bacterium
CGTGGACGATGTACGGCCTGTCGATTGAGAAGACCCACTATCTCATGGCCCTGCTGGCCATGATCCTGGTCACGATCGGTGAGGTGGTGTGGTCGCCGAAGCTCTACGAGTACACCGCCGCGATCGCGCCGAAGGGTCAGGAGGGCGCCTATCTCGGCCTGTCGCTGATCCCGTGGTTCCTCGCCAAGACCCTGGTGAGCGCGCTGTCGGGTCACCTGTTGGCTCACTGGTCTCCGGAAAAGGTGACCATCAACGGCGCCGAGATCCCGCTCCAGCAGGCCATGATCAACCACCAGCTCGACTACTGGCATCGTCCCGAAGCGATGTGGCTCGTGCTGGGGGCCTACGCGATGGCCGGCTGCGTGATCGCCGCGGTGCTGGAGAAGTGGCTGACCCAGGGCGTGAAGGCCGGACCGGGCAGCCAGGCGTAGCGCGCGGCGCCGGGCGCCGCGCGCAAGTTACAGGTCGCAGGTTGGCAAGTCGCAGGATTCGTCCGCGGCTCGTCGGCCGCTGGATGATGGGCGCCTTGGGACCGGCGCCGGGGATCCGTCGGGAGTTGGCTCTCGGCAAAGCGAAGTTGCCGCGGGTCGGGAAAAGGGCTACATTCCAGCTGTGAGGCTGGAGCTGAGATGGCCGTGGGGGCTGGGGTTTTTGGAGCGCGCGGATCGCGGGGGCTGGGCGGAGCCGGAACCGGACCCGAAGGACCGTCAGGCGGTCGAGCGTCGGCGGATGGTGCTCGAGCAGCTGAGCGGAGACCGGCGCCGTCCAATTCGTCACGCGGGGGTGCTGGCCGCGATGGACCGCGTGCCGCGGCACGAGTTCGTGCCGGAGAACGTGCGCAGCGAGGCCTATGCCGACTGGCCGCTGCCCATCGGCTTCGGACAGACCATCTCCCAGCCGTACATCGTCGCGCTCATGACCGAGCTCCTGCAGCTCCAGTCGAGCGACCGCGTCCTGGAAGTGGGGACCGGATCAGGTTACCAGGCGGCCGTGCTGGCAAGCGTGGGGGCCCGGGTGTTCACCATGGAGCTTAACGACGAGCTCGCCTGTCGCGCCGCCGCGAGGTTCGCCCGGCTGGGCTTTCGCTCAATCCAGATCCGCATCGGCGACGGCCATCTCGGTTGGCCGGAGCAGGCGCCGTTTGACGCCATCATCGTGACTTGCGCCCCGGAGTCCGTGCCTGCCGCCCTCGTGGACCAACTCAAGGAAGACGGCCGCATGGTGATTCCCGTCGGTCCGCCCGGCGACCAGGTCCTCTACACGCTGCACAAGCGCCAGGGCCGCCTCGAGCAGCACGAGGTCATTCCCGTGCGCTTCGTGCCGATGCGTCGGAGCGAGGAGCAGTGAGAAGTGCCGGTTGACGGGTGAGGAGCCAGGCTGGCAACAATCCGGATGGATTGACCCAGTAACTCGTCACTGGCTGCGATAATGGTCCACGACCGGATAGCTGCGGGCGACGAGGCCGAAGGCGAGGGCGGCGGCGAAGGCGAAGGCGGCAAAGAAAAACATCTGGAAGGCGGTGACGCCAAACCCGGTGCTCGCGATGCCGTCGGTCACCGTCCGGTTCCGCACCGCGGCGTTCACCACCAGGACCCAGAGATTGCCGATCGTCACCGAGAGGCTCCAGAAACTCATGATCGCGCCCTTCATCGCATGGGGCGCCTGGCTGTAGGCGAATTCCAGTCCGGTGGCGGACACGAGCACCTCGCCGAGGGTCAGCAGGGCGTAGGGGAGAATCTGCCACGCGATCGAGAAGACCTGGCCGTGGTCGAGCACCAGCTGCATGCCGCCCACCACGATCCAGGCGAGCCCGGAGAACGCGATGCCTGCGGTCATGCGGCGCAGCGCAGTCACCTCGACGCCGATCCGGCGCAGCCAGGGGTACAGCACGAGATTGTTGAACGGAATCAGCAGCATCACGAGCAGCGGGTTCAGGGCCTGCATCTGCGACGACTGGAACCAGCCCGGCTTCGACATCGCGTCCGCCTGGAGCACCCAGGTGGACGCCTTCTGGTCGAAGAGCGACCAGAACGGGGTCACGAGGAAAAACAACACGAGCACTCGCAGCACGGTGCGGACGCCGTCGACCGACTCGCGGGGATGGCGGTTGCCGACGCGGTCGAGCTGAATCCAGACGCCGAGGCCGGCAAACGTCAGCAGCGCGACGAGCGCGGTGCAGGCCGCGATGACGATCCCGGACGATGGCACCAGGGCTAAAGAGCCCGCGGCTGCGGCCAGGCCGAGCGCGGCGAGCGCCCGGCCGGGGAGGCCGGCGCCGAGGGCGGTGCGGCAGACCCGGATGAACGAGTCGGGGTTGGGCGGCGCGGGCGGGACCATCACATACTGCTTCCGGCCGACCCAGAGAATGA
>CAZUQB010000537.1:0-2367 GCA_964622405.1 uncultured Opitutaceae bacterium
CGCCACCAGACCTGGTTGTTCAGCTCGCGATCGTGCAGGCCGCTGCCGCCGCTGCCGGCGGTGTAGATGATGCCGGGTTCGTCCGGGATGCGGTGATGACCCGTGGGGCGCTCGAGATTCGGCAGCCAGTGCGGGCCGTGGCCCTCGACCGGCAGCAGGACCTCGCTGCGGAAGGTCTTCGCGCCGTCGTCTGACCACAGGCGCACGATCTGGCTGCTCGGGTGCGCCCAGTCGGACTCGCCGGGCGCCAGCTTGACGAGGGTCCCGACGATGGTCGCGCGGCCCGCGGTGCTGAAGGTCATCGCGCCGACCATGACGAAGTCGTGGTCGCGCCAGGCCGGCGGGAGAAACTCGTGGAGATCGCGCCGGTGCCAGCCGCCGTCCGCGGGCGTGGCGAGGTAGGTACGGCCCACGCCGTGCTCCCGCACGCTGTGCAGCAGGTGGGGCACGCCCGCCGGGCTGACCGCGATGGCGCCGGCATAGAGGGTGCGGCCGGTGTCGTCCCCGCCGCGCAGCAGCACGTCGACCGTGTCGGCCGTGGCCGGCAGGTCCACCGGGGTCCCGTCCAGCCGCTGCCACGTCACGCCGGCGTCCGGGCTGCGCAGGTAGCCGAGCGTTTCGATCGGGGTGCCGCCCTTCCGGGGATGCGTCTCGTAGATCCGGCAGCCCAGGTGAATGGTCCGGTGGTCCGGCCCCCAGGCCGTTGATTCCTGGAAGTGCACGTAGTCGAGGTGCCGCGAGCGCATCACCACGCGCTGGCGCTGCCAGTCGGCGCCCGGCGGCTTGCGCCACAATTCCATCTCATTGAGCCGGTCGTTGGCCTCGTAGTACCGCCGGCAGGTCATCACGAGGGCGCCGTCGGGCGCGCACAGCACGACCGGATAGGACAGGCTCTCGCCGAAGATGATCTCCGGCCCCCACTCGCTGCTGTCGTTGGGCCGGACGGAGCGGCGGTAATGGAACGGCCGGTGATGGGGAAAATAGACGAGGTGGAGATAGCCCTCGGGGTCCGGCACCAGCGCGGGGCCGCCGTGGTTGTCCATCGCCGGGCCCACCGTCACGCTCGGCGACCATAGCCCGGTGCGCCGGTCAAGGCTGCGCACGCGCACCCAGAAGCCCGCGGCGTCCGCGTCGAGCCAGGCGACATGGGTGCGGTCGCCGAGCGTGACGATCTTCGGCGCCTCGGCGTACCCGGTGGCGCGACCGCTCCCGGACCGGGAGAGCACCACCGCCGCGTCCGGATCCGGGCCGGCCGCGAGGCGCGGGCCGAGCAGCGACGCCGCGAGCGCGCCGCTCCCGAGCAGGCGGACAAAGTCGCGGCGGTGGAGGACGGCGGGGTGGGGATCCATGGTTCGGGCGAAAGGTGCGCGGTTCCGGTCAGATTTCCAGCGCCGGCACGCCCTGGACCGCCGGACCGAGGCGCAGCTTCACCGCCTGCCCGCGGTGCGTGCCCTCGATCCTCCAGCCCTCGCGCTCCCGGGTGACCGCGAGCGCGCCGTGCGCTTCACCGGCCGGCGCCGCCGTGCAGACCGTGACGAACTCGTGAACCGCGGCGGGTTCCGAGGCATACTCGACAAACGGATAGACCCCGCTGGCCGCCGGCAGCGGCAAGGTGCCGGCGGCCACCCGGCCGGCCCCGAGGGCGGCGACGGTGCCGTGCAACGCGGCGCCCGGCCGGGTGATCACGAAGCTGAGTCCGTGGGTGGAGATTTTTCCGGCGCCGTCCTCGTTGAAGACCTGGAACCGCGCCTGGACGGGCCGGGGCTCGTCCAGCTCAACGCGGTCGAGCAGCACGAGGACGTCCGGCTTCAGGTACACCACGGTGCGGCGCACGGTCCGGGCCGGGAGCTGGGCGCCGCGGTAGGCCTCGGCGGCATCGCCCGTGGCGGCCATCCACTGCGGCCCGGTGCGAAAGTCGAGCAGGCGGGCCTGGGCGCTCGACGCGTTGGTGCCGTCGCGCCCGTCGTGGTAGAGGTGCCCGTGCCCGTCGATCAAGACGGCGGTGTGGGCGACGGTCTGACGCAGGAGCCATTTCGGATCGGTCGTGGCATAGGCGGCGTGCAGCGGGTCGTGGAGCAGGCGCTCGCCGTGAGCCTTGAAGATGACGCTGTTCCGGTCGGCGTGCTCGTGGTTCTCCGGGCCGCCGCAGCGGAAGGCCACGACGTTGTCGGGGGTCTCCCAGCCGGTGCGGCTCACCACGATCCCCAGCTCGGTGCGCAGGTCGAGCGGCACGTCCGTCGGCCGCGGGGCGGGCAGGTCCGGGTCGTACCAGACGACGCCCCAGAGCGAGAGGACGTTGGGGTTGAAGGCGCCGGCGCGGCGGGCGCCGTACTGCGCGACGGGATCGCGGTACTCCCGCGCGATCCA
>CAZUQB010000538.1:0-2364 GCA_964622405.1 uncultured Opitutaceae bacterium
CTGCAGACCAAGTCCATCTCCATCAAGCGCGCGAAGATCGGGGACAAACTGGGCTATGCGGCCGTGACGAGCACCAATCTGACCTCGAACGTCGTCAATGGCCGCACCGTGTCTGGCTTCAGTTCGACTTCGACCAGCCAGTTTGTTGACCGCGCCGGTCTCATCCGCTCGCTCGGCAGCGCCAGCCGCTTTGTGCCGCCGGATTATTAGGACCGGCCCGCGCAGTTTGCGGTGTTCAGGCCGGATCAACCTCAGGCTGACGGCTTGCACTCGCAGCGCTGCCGCGGAATGGCCTCGATCACCCGGCCGCGGCGGTCGAATTCGAACCGGCAGCAGCGATCCAGCATTTCCCGCAGCTGCAGCCGGGCGCGGCGAACGCGGCTCTTGGTCGCGGCCAGCGTCAGGCCCATCGCCCGGGCCACGTCAGCCAGCGCCTCGCCCTGAAACTCGTGCCGCACCAGCGGCTCGCGCAGGTCGTGCGGCAGCACGGCCAGAAAACGCCGGAGCGCGGGAGTCAGGTCGACCGCGTCGCGTCCCACCGGATCCTCGGATTCTGCGGACTCGTTGAGGGGTTCGGCTGGGCGGTGCCGTCGGTAATGGTCGATGACGGCGTTGCGCGCGATGCGGTAGACCCAGCCTTGCAGTTTCGCCGTCTCGCGCAGCTCGGGCAGGCGGCGGTGGATGCGGACAAACACGTCCTGCAGCAGGTCCTCCGCGTCGGCGTCGGAACCGACCCGGGCGCGCAGAAAGCGACGCAGCGGGCCGGCGAACTCCTTCCAGAGGGCGGAGACGTCGGCGGCCGGGGCCGGGGGGAGGGGCGGCGTCGCGATCATAGGTCGAGTCCCATCGGTTCGGCGAACTCGAGCGACTCCCAGCCGCGCCGGACCCAGAAGCCCCGGCCGAGGGCGTTGTCGCGCGCGACGAGCACCAGCGCCCGCGTGAGCCCGGCCTGACGCAGCGCGGCGAGCGAGCGGTCGACCAGCTCCCGGCCGAGGCCGGCGCCGCGGGCGGAGGGAGTCACGGCGAGATGGTAGAGATAGCCGCGCCGGCCGTCGTGGCCGGCGAGGATCGCGCCGACCAGCCGGTCGCCCTGGCACGCAACGAAGCTCAGGCCGGGATTGCGGCGGAGGTAGCCGGCGAGCTGCGGGAGACTGTCGCCCTCGGCCAGCTCGACGCCGTCCGCCTCCGCCCAGAGCCGATGCGCCGAAGCGAGGTCGGCCTCGGTCATGGGGCGGCAGGTCGGGGCGGCGGGCATGGCGGGAGCCTCACGTGCAGCAGTCCGCAGCGCAACACGCCGCGGACGGCTTGCGGGCGGTCACCTCGGCGGCGAACACCTGGCTCTCGAAGCCGCGCTTGGCCTCCCAGCTCGTGATGATCTCGTCGGAGTTGCCCTTGGGCTTGATGGCGATGTCGGTGAAGCCGGCCTCCTCGAGGATCCGGATCAGCTCGGCGAGCGGGGTGGCGCCGGAGAGGCACCCGCTGTGCAGCGCGAGATCGCGCTTCACCTCGTCGGGCAGCTCGGCCCGGGCAACGACGTCGGACACGGCCAGCCGGCCGCCGCCCTTGAGCACGCGGAACGCCTCGCGGTAGACCGGGCGCTTGTCGGGGCAGAGGTTGATCACGCAGTTCGAGATGATGACATCGACGGAGCCGTCGGCGACGGGCAGCGCCTCGATCTCGCCGAGGCGGAACTCGACGTTGGCGTACTGGCCGCGCTTCGCGTTGGCGCGGGCCTTGGCGACCATCTCGGCGGTCATGTCGACGCCGATGACGCGGCCGGTGGGACCGACCTGCCGCGCGGCGAGGAAGGCGTCGAAGCCGGCGCCGGCGCCGAGATCGAGGACCGTCTGGCCAGCGACGAGGGAGGCGAGGGCGACGGGGTTGCCGCAGCCGAGGCCGAGGTTGGCGCCGTCGGGGACGGCGGCGAGGTCGGCCTCCGAGTAGCCGAGGGTGCGGGCCTGGCTGTCGCGCGAGCAACAGCCGCCGCCGACCGCGGCCGGGCGGGCGGCGGCGGACGAGCAGCAGCCCGAGGACGGCTCGGCGTGGGCGGCGACGGAGCCGTAGTGGCGGCGGACCTCCTCGCGGAGGGTTTCGGAGTCGGGAGTGGATGAGTTCATCTGCCTACACAGACGCAGCTGGCCGCCGCAGGATGCAGGAAATCTACCGGGCGTTGTTTCCGCGGAGCCGCAGGGCCACCTGCACGAGGAGGATCAGGGCGGGCACCTCGATCAAGGGGCCGACGACGGCGGCGAAGGCGACATTGGAGTTCAGGCCGAAGACCGCGATGGCGACGGCGATCGCGAGCTCGAAGTTGTTGCCGGCGGACGTGAAGGCGAGCGTGGTGGAGCGCTCGTAGTCGGCGCC
>CAZUQB010000539.1:0-2359 GCA_964622405.1 uncultured Opitutaceae bacterium
AAGTACCGCGCGGCCGGCGGCGAGCGCCGGATGAAGACCGGCGTGAAGCACATCGTGGCCCGCGAGGGCCGCGCCGCCGAGCTGGTTCTCGACAGCGGCGAGCACCTCACGGCTGACCACGTCCTCTCGTCCATCGGTGCGCCGGAGACCGCGCGGCTCATCCAGTCGGGTCATCACGCCGCGGCAACCGTGGCGCCCGGCCGCCTGTCGTTCGTCGAGACCATCACGATCCTCGACCGCCAGCCGGCGGCGCTCGGGTGGGGGAGCGACACGATCGTTTTCTTCAACGATTCGCCGCGCTTCGACTACGCCCGGCCAGCGGACCAGGTGGATCCGCGCAGCGGCGTGATTTGCATCCCGAACAATTTCGATTTTGGCCCTGGTCGCGAGCTGCCGGAGGGCATCTTCCGCTGCACCTGCCTCGCGAACTACGAGAGCTGGGCGCACCTGCCGGAGGAAACCTACCGCGCCGACAAGCAGCGCTGGTACGGCGCGATCCAGGCCAGCGCCCGGCGTTTCCTGCCGCCGCTGGCAGATGCCGACCTCTTCAGCCGGGCGACGGTGACGACCGACATGTTCACCCCGCGGACGATCACCCGGTTCACCGGCCACCTGGCCGGGGCGATCTATGGCGCGGCGGAGAAGAACCGGCAGGGCCGGACGGAGCTGGCGAACCTCTACCTGTGCGGGACCGACCAGGGCTTCCTTGGCATCGTCGGGGCCATGTTGAGCGGCATCTCGATGGCCAATCTGCACGTCCTCCAAAAGGGTTAAGATTCATGGCACGCGCGGTTCCCGCCCGTGTCTCAGTACGAAACCCCCGCCCCATGAACTCCGGCTTCCTGCTCCGCCGCCTGCCGTTCCTTCTCCCGGGCCTCTGGCTCGTTGCGTCCGGTCCGCTGACCGCGGAGGACACCAAGATCTACACCAACTCCTCGGCCGAGGCCCAGGCCCCGCTGAGCGCCCAGCAGCTCGACCAGCTGCTGGGTCCGATCGCGCTCTACCCGGATGCGGTCGTCGCGATCCTCCTGCCGGCCTCGACCTTCCCGGCCGACATCGTCCTCGCGGCGCGCTATCTCGATGCGAACGGCGACCCGACGAAAGCCGACGACCAGCCGTGGGATGACAGCGTCAAGTCGCTGGTTCGGTTTCCCGAGGTGGTCCAGTGGATGGACGAAAACCTGCACTGGACGAAGCAGCTCGGCGAGGCGTTCATCCGCCAGCCGGCCGACGTGATGAACGCCATCCAGCGTCTCCGGGCGACCGCGCGGGCGACCGGGGCCCTGGTCACCACGCCGGAGCAGCAGGTGGTCGTCGATGGCGACGTGATCGAGATCCTGCCCGTGCGGCCGGACGTGATCTACGTCCCGCGTTATGATCCGACGGTCGTCTACATCTCGCATCCGCCGGGCTACATCTATCCCTATGGTCCGTACCTCACCTTTGGCGCCGGTTTCTCGATGGGCTTCTGGCTCGCCTACGACTTCGACTGGTACGACCGCGTGATCTGGGTGGGCGGCGGCCGCCACGATTGGCGGGAGCACCGCGACTGGCGGCGGAGCCTGCCGCCGCACCTGCCGCAGCGACCGAGGGACCCGAACTGGCGGGCCTGGAAGCCGCCAGCGAACCGCCCCCCGCCGCCGGACGGTTGGCACGGCGGGCCGCGGGTTGAGCGCCCGCACCCGTTCCCCGGGACCCCGGGAACTCCGGTCCGCACCCGTCCGCCGCGTCCCCCGCGTCAGCATGACGATCCGGACCGTCGCGGCGAGCCGCGCAATCAGCCGGCTCCGGTTGACTACAATCGTGCCACCGCTCCGGGCACCTCGCCCCAGAACCGCGCGACGCCGCCCGGATTCCCGACCGAAAATCGGGCCACTCCGCCGGCCATCCCGCCGCAGAACCGGGCCACGCCGTTGCCGCCCAATACGTCACCGGCTCCCGAGCGCCGGGGACCGCCGCGCGACCGCCAGGAGCCGCGCCCGCCGCCGTCGAATCCGCCGCCGAGCCACGCCCAGCCGCGGCCACCGGCCAACGTCCCGCCGCCGAGCGTCGCGGCGCCGGCGGTCTCGCGCCAACTCCCGAGCGGGCCTCCGCCGTCGGCCGCCCCGGCCCGCAGTTTCTCCCCACCGCCCCCGCCTCCTCCTCCGCCGCCGCCACCAGTCCGCACCCGGGATCCCGATCGCCAGGAAAAGCAGAACTAGGCGGGCTGGCCGGGCCGGGGCACGAAACCCCTTGCCCTCGCTCCGGCGCCGCTTTCACTCTGCTCGTTCCATGGCTTACGACTGGCTGAAAGGCGTCGCCGACGAGTACGATGTGATCGTGATCGGCAGCGGTCTGGGCGGGCTCACCGGCGCCAACG
>CAZUQB010000540.1:0-2356 GCA_964622405.1 uncultured Opitutaceae bacterium
CCCGGCGTGCTGAAGGCGGTGACCTCGAAGTCCCCGAAGCGCAGTCGCTGGCCCTCGGCCATGGGCTGCCCGCACGGGCTCTTCGCCCCGACCGGGCAGCAGGCCTTGGGCACGCCAAACCGCGCGACCACATCGCACAGCCCGCCGCTGTGCTCCGCCTCCACATGGGTCACGAACACGGCGTCGACCTTGCGGATCGACTTGGGCCAGACGGAATCGAGTGCCGTCATGTCGGGTCCGGTGTCGAACAGGATCCCGCGATCCGCCGCGCAGTCGGCGACGAGGTAGGCGTTCGCAAAGCCGATCCCGTGGGGCATCCGCAGCGGGAAAACGCAGAACGGCAGCGCGGCCGTTTTCGGCAGCGGATACTGGCCGCAACCCAGGGCGCACAGGCCGACCTCGTTGAGATGAAGCGCACCGGCGAGGCGCCGCAGCTCGTCGGCGGACAAGTCGGGCCGGTAGTCAATCGCGTCGAGGATCTTTCCCGTCGGCACTCCGCTGCGCTGGCTCAACTCCACTTCGCCGACGCCGGCCTGACGCATGGCTTTCTCGATCACGTCGCCCAATTCGTCTTCGAGAGGTACGACAGCGTTCACCATGGCGCCGCGACGCTAGGGCCGGCGGCGGCGCGGTGCAAAATGTTTTTGGCTTTTGCCCCGCATCTCCCACCGTCGAGCCATATGGCCACGGAACAAAACGAGATCCTCGACATCTTCACCCGTACCCGCGCCCTGCTGCAGGGCCATTTCGTCCTCCGCTCCGGCCTGCACAGCGGCCACTACTTCCAGTGCGCCCAGGTGTGCCAGCGGATGGACGCCGTCGAGCGGCTCGCCGAACTGCTGGTCGGCAAGCTCAAGGGCCACGTCTTCCAGACGGTGCTCGCGCCGGCCATGGGCGGGCTGGTGATCGGGCAGGAGGTTGCCCGCCAGGCCAAGGTCCGTTACATCTTCGCCGAGAAGGAAAACAACGTCCTGGTCATGCGCCGCGGCTTCACCTTCTCCCCCGGGGAAAAGGTCCTGATCGTCGAGGATGTCGTGACCCGCGGAGGCCGCGTGATCGAGTGCATCGACATTGTCCGCAAGGCGGGTGCCGTCCCGGTTGCCATCGCGATGCTGGTCGACCGCAGCGCCGGCCAGGCCCGGTTCGACATCCCGGCCATTTCGCTGCTCGAGCTCAGCTTTCCCACCTACCCTGCCGACGCGGTGCCGGACTGGCTGGCGAAGATCCCGGTGCAGAAGCCGGGCAGCTGAGCCGGATCGGAGCAGTTGAAGGTTGAAAGGTGTCGGTTGAAGGTCGCGGCCTCAGAGGCCCAGCGGCGGCACCCTGTACCGCCCAACCGCTCAGCCTACCGGTCCTTCAACTTTCAACCTTCACCTTTCAACCGCCAGGGCCCGGACCCCGGGCCCTGGCGCCAAACGGCTGGCGCCTACTTCACCTCGATCCGCGCCACCCGGATGGCGCCGCGGTAGTAGACGTAGAGCATGTGACGGCCCGGCTTGAGGGCCTCCCGCGCGGAGGCGAGGTCGGAGACGTATTCGCGGTCGATCTGGACGATCACGATTTCCGGCGCGAGGAAGTCAGCGTAGGGGGAGTCCTTGTCCACCGTGGTGATGAGCAGGCCGTCGACGCGGCTCGGGATGCGCAGACGCGCCCGGAGCTCATCGGAGAGCGGCACCACCTCGACTCCGGGCAGCAGCTCGTTCGGCCGGTCTTCCTTCTTGGCGAGGGTGACCTCGACCGTCAGCGGCTTGCCGTCGCGCGAGATTGCCAGCTTGACCTTGGATCCCGGTGCGGTGCCGGCGATGGCGAGCTGGAGTTCCTCCCAGGAATTGACGGTCTTGTCGTTCAGCGAGAGCACCACGTCGCCGCGCTCAAGCTTGGCCCGGTTGGCGGGCGAATCCGGCGAGACATCCGTGATCATCACCCCATGCGTACCCTCGGGCAGCTTGAGCGAGTCCACGTCCTCGGGCGTGACCGTCTGGGCGTTCACACCGAGGTAACCGCGGGTCACGGTGCCCGTGGCGATGAGGCTCTGCATGACACTGGAGGCGAGATTGATGGGAATGGCGAAGCCGAGGCCGATGCTGCCGCGCGAGGTTGAGATGATCGCGCTGTTGATGCCGACCAGCCGCCCCTTGGCGTCGACCAGCGCCCCGCCCGAATTGCCCATGTTGATCGCGGCATCGGTCTGGATGAAGCTCTCGTAACCGCCTTCGAGCAGACCCAGCTGGCTGCGGCCCTTGGCGGAGACGATACCCATGGTCACCGTCTGGCCGACCCCGAGAGGATTGCCCACGGCAAAGACCACGTCGCCGACCCGCAGCTTGTCGCTGTCCGCGAACGTCAGGAAAGGCAG
>CAZUQB010000541.1:0-2354 GCA_964622405.1 uncultured Opitutaceae bacterium
GCGCCGCCGTGCCGCTGGCGCTGCTCCAGTCCGACGGCGGCTGGCGGCTGGTGGGGCTGGTGCTGCTCGTGAAGCTGGTGGTGCAGCTCATCGAGGGCTGGCTCCTCACGCCGAAGATCATGGGCGATCGGACCGGCCTCCACCCGGTGACCATCATCGTCGCGATTTTCTTCTGGGGCACGGCGTTTCACGGCGTCCTGGGCATGCTCTTCGCGATTCCCCTCACAGCGTTCGTCGTGACGGCCTGGCGCCTCGTGAAGCACAAGTACTTCGGCGCGGCCGCGGACTGACGGCGCGGACGGTGGCGGTCGCGCATGCCCTGGGAACTGCATCATCGCAAGGGACTCTGGCTGCCGCAGGTCGGCTGGTGGCTCGATGCCCAGGCGCGCGCCGAGCGCTCGTTCGTTTCCCACGCGCACAGCGACCACATCGCGCGGCACAAGGAGGTGCTCTGCTCGGCGCCGACGGCCCGGCTGCTTCACGCCCGGCTCCCGGGCCGGCGGGCCGTCACCACGCTGCCGTTCGGCCAGCCGCACCCGCTCGAGTTCGGCGTCACGGCCACGCTCCATCCCGCCGGCCACATCCTCGGCTCGAGCCAGATCCTGCTGGCGCACGAGGAGCACGGCACCCTGCTCTACACCGGCGATTTCAAGCTGCGTCCCAGCCTGGCCGCCGAACCCTGCGCCACGCCGGCGGCGGACACGCTGGTGATGGAGACCACCTTCGGGCTGCCGCGGTACGTCTTCCCGCCGGAGGCGGAGACGATCGACCGCATCATCGCCTTCTGCCAGGAATCCGTCGCGGCCGGAACCACGCCGGTCCTCCTCTGCTACAGCCTTGGCAAGAGTCAGGAGGTCCTCCGCGCGCTGACGCCGGCGCGCCTGCCGGTGATGCTGCACGCCGAGACCTTCCGCCTGACCCGCATCTGTGAGCAGCAGGGACTGGTTTTCCCGGCCTACCGGGAATTCGACGCCGACCAGCTGCCCGGCCATGTCGTCATCTGCCCGCCGTATTCCAGCGGGCTGCTCGGACGAATCCCGGCCCCCCGCACGGCGGCGATCACCGGGTGGGCGCTCGATTCGGGGGCGACCTACCGGATGCGCTGCGACGCGGCCTTTCCCTTGTCGGATCACGCCGGTTTCGACGACCTCCTCCGGTTCGTCGAGCAGGTCCGGCCCAGGCGCATCCTGACCCTGCACGGATTTGCCCGGGAGTTTGCGCAGACTTTACGCGAACGGGGATGGGACGCGCTTGCCATCGGCCAAGGCAACCAACTTGAGTTCCGGCTGTCAGGTTGAGTCCCTATTCCATGCGTCGTCTCCTTATCCTTCCTTTCCTGTGCGCCTCGCCGTTGCTGGCCAACACCCAGCTGGCCCTCCGTCCGGGCGAGGAGCTGACCTACCGGGTCAGCTGGGGGCTGTTCGCCCACGCCGGGGAGATCACCGTGGCGGCGCGCTCCGAGACCAACGAGTCCAAGCCCTGCACGATCGTCACCACCACCACCTCGACCCGCGGATTCCTGCGGGGCCTGTATCCGTTCGACGCGCGGGCCGAGTCGGTCTTCGTGAACGACACCGGCCGGATGGTCGTGCACACCGAGAAGAGCGCCGCCGGCAAGAAGCCGACCGACACGCTGCTGACCTTTGACTACGAGCAGAAGCTCGCCGACTACCGCGACCTGGTGCGGCCCGAGAAGAACCAGATGGTGAAGCTCCCCGCGGGTGACCCGATGGATCTCATCACCTGCCTCGTGCAGACCCGCGCCTGGAACCTCAAGCCCGGCGAGCAGCGCGACGTGCTCGTCATGTTCGAGGAGGAGCCCTACGAGCTCACGTTTCACGCGCTAGGCTATGAAACCGTCCGCACGCCCATCGGGACGTTCAACACGCTGGTGATCGAGCCGCGGATGGAGAAGACCGCGCCCAAGGGCATGTTCAAGCGGGGCTCGACCGTTCGGGTCTGGATTGCGCAGGACGAGCAGCGGCTGCCGGTGAAGTTTGAGGTCGAGTTTAAGTTCGGCGTCGGCGTCTCGACCCTCACGCGGTACACGCCGCCCACCGCCGCGGTCGCCAATGCGGATCCTCGTCCTTAGGGGCGGCGCCCTCGGCGACCTGATAGTCACGCTGCCCGCCCTCGCGCTGCTGCGCGAGCACTGGCCGGGTGCCCGCCTCGAGCTCGCCGGAAATCCCGTGGCCGGGCAGCTGGCTCGCGAGGCCGGCTTGGTCGACGCGGTGCACTCCCAGCACGAGGGACGCTGGGCCACCCTGTACGGAGCCCCGCCCTTGCCCGCAGAATTTCGCGACTGGCTCGCGAGCTTCGATCTGGTCGTCAGCTACTGGCCTGATCCCGACGGC
>CAZUQB010000542.1:0-1163 GCA_964622405.1 uncultured Opitutaceae bacterium
GCTGGTGGAGTGCCGGCAGTGCGAGAACATCCTCTTCCACAAGCGCAAGGCCTCCCTGAGCACCGCACTGAGCGCCCTCACCGGCACCGAGTGGAGCGACACCGAGGCCACCGTCCTCGTCTGCGCCAATTGCTCGCGCCTCGAGTGGTTCCTCGACGACCTCAAGCCGGAGGACGCGTAGGGTCGATTCTGCGCCGGCGCCCCATGGGACGCCCCGCGTCTCCCGCTCACGCCCAGGGGTCGAAGAGGATTTTCACGGCCTTTTTCTGCCGCAGCAGGTCCACGCCTTCGGCGTAGCGCGTGAAGGGCAGGGTCTGCGTGACGAGCGGGTCCAGCCGCAGCCGGCCGTCGACGATGAAGCACAGCACCGTCTCCGCCGCCTGGCGGTTGTGGTCGCCGTAGCCCATCAGCAGCAGCCCGGGATACCAGTGCCGCATCGTGAAGCGCACTTCCTCGCGCAGCACGCCGAAGAGGGTCACGCAGCGGCGCGTTCGGTCCATCAGGAACTCGATCGACGCCGGCACGCCCGTCAGGTCGAGCGCGTCGTCCAGGGCGCCTTCCCCGCGGTCCGCCGGCCAGCTCGTCGCGTCGGGGGCCACGGTCCGGTGCGCGCCCAGCTTCGCCGCCAGTTCGCGCCGTTCCGCCACCGGGTCGATGCCCACCACTTCCGCCGCGCCGTGCGCCCGCGCCAGCTGCACGGCCAGCAGGCCCGCCGGTCCCAGTCCCGCGGCGCCCACGCGACGGCCCACGATGCCGCCGATCCGTTCCAGCTGCTGGAACGAGGTCTCGACGCACATTGCCAGCTCCAGCGACGCAATCTGCGCCACCGGCAGGTTCGCCGGCACCTCGATCACGTCCACCGCCCGCAGGTTGTTGAACTGCGCGTAACAGCCGTGCGGACGCGCCCCGGTGTCCTTCCACACCGCCACGCGGGCGCCGACCCGCGGCGTGGTCACTCCCGCGCCGACCGCCACCACCTCTCCCGTCGCCTCATGGCCCGGCTGGCCGGGAAAATACGGATACGTCAGCTGCTGACCCGGGAACATCGGCGAACCACCGAAGATGTGGAGGTCCCACTGCGGACACGTGGTCACGCCCAGAATCCGCACCAGCACCTCGCCCGCCGCGGGCACCGGCACCGGCGCCTCCCGCCAGGCCGCGCG
>CAZUQB010000542.1:1263-2346 GCA_964622405.1 uncultured Opitutaceae bacterium
TTAGGACTTCGTCCGCGCCGCCGGCCAGTCAAGCACCACGCCGAGCACCGGCTCGCGCTTCGACTCGATCAGCGCCCACGCCTCCGCCGCGCGCTCGACGGGAAAGCGGTGCGTGAGGAGGCCCAGGGTGTCGAGCTTGCCGGCCGCGACCCAGCGCATCGTCTCCTCCAGCCGGGGCAGCGTCGCGCCCGACACGAGATCGAAGGAGATCTCGGAGTTCCGGAACTCCTGCAGCGCCTCCTGCAGGTTCACGTCGCCGGCGGGCTTGTAGAATCCCGCCACCACGATGTGCGCGTCGCGCGCCAGCAGCGGCAGGTAGTCGCGCATGGCCCGCGCGCTGCCCACTGTCTCAACGAGCACCTGCACCGGACCCGGCGCCCACGCGGACACCGCCCCGACGCCGTTGTCGTTCCCGCTGAGGAAAGTCTTCCCGTGGCGCGCGAACCGCGCGAGCCGGTCGGGGTGCCGCCCGACCATCGCCACCTTCACGCCGAGCTGATTGAGCGTCTGGCCGGCCCACTGGCCGACAAGGCCGTCGCCCATGATCACCGCGACCTGCCCCGGCTTCACCGGTGAGCGCGTGCCGCAGTTGTAGCCGACCTGGGTCAGCACGAGCCCCGCGAACGCCACCGGGTCCAAGCCCTGGGGCAGCGGCATCAGCGCACCCTCGCTGCACACCGAGGGGGAGACATGCCCCGCGTACCGGTTCTCGAACATCCCGCAGACGCGGCTCATCGACGCGAACACCCAGTCGCCCGGGGAGTACTTCTTCACGGCTGCGCCGACGGACCGGACGCGCCCGACCTTCTGGTAGCCCGCGACCATCGGGAACGGGGACGGATGCCCCGGCCGCCACGCCACGTCGCCCGACAGCCGCTCGCCGCGCAGGAACGAGCCCTCGGTGCCGTTGCTGATCCACGAGTGGTGCACGTCGACGACCACGTCCTCCGGTCCCGGGTCGGGCGAGGTGATCGGCTGAAACACCACTTGGTTCGGCCCCGGGAAAACCACCGCGTGCGATTCCATCCCCGCAGCAGGGCACAGCCGCCAGCCGCTTCAAGCCGGAAGACAGCGACCGGGGCG
>CAZUQB010000543.1:0-2343 GCA_964622405.1 uncultured Opitutaceae bacterium
TCGACGCGAAGTCCTACGGCATCAACCCCGCGACCAACAAGGTCGCGAAGGTCGGCGACTCGGTCGGCATCATCGCCGCCCAGTCCATCGGCGAGCCCGGCACGCAGCTCACCATGCGTACGTTCCACATCGGTGGCGTCGCGAGCGCGGGTTTCAAGACCCCCGAGATCCGGGTCCGCGCGAGCGGCCTGGTCCGGTACCGCGGTCTCCGCCTCGTCGAGACCGCCGAGGGGGCCAACATCGTCCTCAACAAGACCGGCTCGATCCAGATCGTGGACGCCGACGACAAGGAGCTGGAGTCCTACAACATCGTGGTCGGCTCCTTCCTCCATGTCGGCGACGGCGCCAAGATCGAGAAGGGCGCGGTCCTGGCCCAGTGGGACCCGTACAACATTCCCGTGCTCTCCGAGAAGGGCGGCACGATCGTGTTCAAGGACATGATCCCGGGCGTCACCGTGAAGCGCGAGCTCGACGAGTCGTCGGGCCGCATCGCCACGGTCGTCATCGAGCACAAGGAAGACCTCAACCCGCAGGTCGAGATCCGCGACGCGAAGAACAAGCCGCTCGCGGCCTACTCGATTCCGGTCGGGGCGCAGATCGCGGTCAACGAGGGCGACACCATCGCCCCCGGCGCGCTGCTCGCCAAGACCCCGCGCCAGGCCTCCAAGACCAAGGACATCACCGGCGGTCTCCCGCGCGTCGCCGAGCTCTTCGAGGCTCGCCGCCCGAAGGAGGCGGCCGAGATGTCCCGCATCGACGGCATCGTCTCGTTCGAGGGCACGGTCCGCGGCAAGCGCAAACTCGTCGTCAAGAACGAGGAGACCTCGCAGGAGGAGGAGCATCTCATCGCCACCGGCCGCCACATCATCGTGCAGCCGGGCGACGTGGTGCACAAGGGCCAGCACCTCACCGAGGGCGCCGCTGACCCGCACGAGATCCTCGAGATCCTCGGGCCGTCCGCGCTCTACGACTTCCTCATCTCCCAGGTGCAGGAGGTGTACCGCCTGCAGGGTGTGACGATCAACGACAAGCACATCGAGATCATCATCCGCCAGATGCTCCGCAAGGTCCGGATCACCGATCCGGGCGACACGGAGAACTTCTGGGGCGAGCAGGTCGACCGCGCGGCGTTCCTCATGGAGAACCGGCGGATCGAGGAGGCCGGCGGCAAGCCCGCCGAGGCCGAGCCGATCCTGCTGGGCATCACCAAGGCCTCGCTCGAGACCGAGAGCTTCCTCGCGGCCGCCTCCTTCCAGGAGACGACGCGCGTGCTCACGGACGCCTCGACGCTGGGCAAGGTCGACATGCTGAAGGGCTTCAAGGAAAACGTGATCATGGGTCACATGATCCCGGCCGGCACCGGCATGCCGTCCTACTCGAAGCTCAAGATCACCCTGCCGTTCGGCGCCGATCTCCCCCTCGAGGAGGAGAAGGCCACCGAGGCGAGCTGATCCCGCCTGCAACCGAATTCAGGCCGCAGTCCCGCGAGGGCTGCGGCCTTTTTCGTGCCCGCTCCGCCCGGGGCCTACCGGGCCACCCGGTGGTAGACCTCGAAACACGCGTCGTTTGTCAGGTATCCCCGCCCGACGATCCACGGGATGGCGGCCACCTGCGGTCGGACATCGAAGACTTTCGCGAGGGCGTAGTCCTGGGCGAAGATCGCAGGATTGTGCTGCCGCACGACCGCCGCCTCATAGGGCCGCAGCACCAGCCAGTCGGGCTTCAGGTCCGGGATCAGCTCCGACCAGACCTCGGGATAACCGCGCAGCTTCGCGTGTCGCCTGGCGGCAATCACCTCGGGCGAGCTCAGGCCCGGGAAATCCAGCATCTTGAGGTTGGAGTAGAAGCCGATGTAGCCCAGCGGCTCGAGCATCACGGTGTCGCGCGGCGTGGCCGCGTGCGCCCGCAGCCACTCGCCGATCTGCTGGCGCCCGCCCCGCTCAATGATCGCCTGCTGCAACCGAAGCTGCTGCGCCGCCAGCAACGTGATGGTCAGCGCGCCGGCCCCGATCAGTCCGCCCGCGACGACCGCGATCGCACGCCGCGTGCGAGGCCATTCCGTCGCCGGGCCTCCGAGTTGGGCGACCACCCCGGCCAGCGCCAGCAGCGCGAATACGGTGTTTGTCGGGACGTACCACGGCACGGGAAAGCCGACGAAAGTAGTGAGGTAGAATTCGCCCGCGCAGAATGCGAAGGAGGCCAACCGCACCTCGCGCCGCACGCCAGGCAGCACCCAGAGCACTGCGACGAGGCACGCGAGCCAGAACGCCACCAGCATTGGCAGGGCGGGCCAGCCCGAGATGGAGCTGTAGGGCGGCATGAACGTCGTCGCCAGCATGTCCA
>CAZUQB010000544.1:0-2342 GCA_964622405.1 uncultured Opitutaceae bacterium
TCCTCGTCGGTGGTCGCCCAGCACGACACGCTGATCCGCATTGCCGTGCGGCCCTGCCAGACCGTGATGCCGGCCCAGCAGGTGCCCTCGTCTTGGATGCCCTGGATCACGCGCTTGGTCTTCTCGGCGTCGCCAAAGGCCACCAGCACCTGGTTCAGCACCACGTCGTTCAGGATCTCGAATCCCGCGGCCGAGAGCTTCTCGGCGAACCGCCGCGCCTGCGCGCAACTTCGCTCGATGAGCTCCGCGAGCCCGACCCGCCCGAGCGAATGCAGCGCGGCCCAGACCTCGACGCCGCGGGCGCGGCGCGAGAGCTCGGGAGTGAAGTCCGAGGGATTCCGGAACTCGCTCGCGGTGGGAAGGTACTCCGCCGTGATCGCCATCGCAGCCTTGAGCGCGTGCGGGTCGCGGACAAACGCAAGGCCGCAGTCGTAGGGCACGTTCAGCCACTTGTGCGCGTCCGTCGCCCACGAATCCGCCAGCTCCAGTCCCGCCGTGTAGGGTGCGCGCGACGGCGCCGCGGCGGCCCACAGGCCGAACGCCCCGTCCACGTGGACCCAGGCGCCGGTGCCCTGGACGCGCCGGCAGATCGCCCCGATGTCGTCAAAGGCGCCCGTGTTCACGTTCCCCGCCTGGGTGCAGACAATCGTCGGGCCCGCGATCGGCGGCAGACGATCGACGATCAGGCGACCCTGGCCGTCCACCGGGACCTTGACGACCCGGCTGCGCCCGAGACCGAGCACGCCGAGCGCCTTGGTCACGGACGGGTGGGCCTCGGCGCCGATCAGGACCGTGACCGGCGGGGCGCCGAAGAGGCCGTCGGCCTCGACATTCCAGCCGGCCCGCTTGAGCACGACGTTGCGCGCCGCCGCCAGCGCGCAGAGGTTGGCGACGGTGGCGCCGGTGACAAACGCGCCGGTGCATTCGCTCGGCAGATGCAGGGCGTCCAGCAGCCAGCGCAGCGCAATCTGCTCAAGGTAGGCCGTGCCCGGTGTCGCCCGGTAGAGGCCGGTATTCTGGTCCCATGCGCCCGCCAGCCAGTTGGCGGCCAGCGTCACCGGCAGTGTGCCGCCGATCACGAAACCGAAGAACCGCGGGCCCGCCATCGCCATCGTCGCGGGCGACCCCGTCTCGTCGAGCAGCTTGAGCGTGTCGGCCGGATCATGCCCGCGCTCGGGGAACGGCTGGTCAAACGCGCGCAGGCCGGCGATCGCGTCGGCGCTGGGCGCGACCGGACGGTGGGGGAGGGCTTCGAGGTAACGCAGGGAACGCACCGAGGCGTCAAGGAGGAGTCGGTTCATGGCGGGGTATTCCGCCAACGCTGTGGCAATTCTCCCCGCGGGCAAGCGGCCGGCGCAGACTGTTTCGGTCCCGGGAACTGCCGGCTCGCCTTGCCGATTGCCGCTGCTAGCTTTCGGACCCGCCGGCCGACCCCGCCATGATCTCCTACAACGTGTTTTTCTCGCCGCGGCCCGGCAAGACGGAGGACGAGGTGATCGGGGCGGTTCGCCGCCTCCTCGACGAGCTGAAGTCGGCCGGGCAGCTGCGCGGTTTCCGGATCCTGCGGGTGACCGATGCCGCGAGTTTTCCGGCGCTGCCTCGATTTCAGGTGATCATTGACTACGCCACCCAGGCGGAGCGTGAGGCTGGGCTGGCGTACATGCGTGAGCCCGGCCGCGTCCATGGCGGCGCCCACGGGGAGGTCATTGAGCTCGTGGTGGATTTTCGGGTCAGCTTCACGGCCGACGCCTGAGTCAGGCCCGGTCCCACTCCCGCGCCGCATCCACCGATGGAACTGGTCTGGCCGAGCCTGGAAAAACTGGCGCGGTTCGTCGACGCGCTGCATCGCGGCTGGGCGCCGCGCAATGTCGACGGGGCGGCGGCCATCCGCGCGGCGCTGGAGGAGATTGAGCGGGACCCGGCCGGATATGTCGCCCGCCAGATTGATCGAGAGGCGAAGGGCCCGCCGATTCTGTTGCCGGACGGCTCGGTTGTGCCACGGCTGCCGAGTTTGACCCGGTGGATGTGGGACGGCGACTTTTGCGGGCTCATTGGCTTCCGGTGGCAACCCGGTTCTCCCGCGCTTCCATCGCATGTCTTGGGGCACATCGGCTATACGGTCGTGCCTTGGAAGCGTCGGCGCGGCTACGCCACCGCTGCCCTGCGGCTCATCCTCGACGACGTGCGGCCCAAGGGGCTGCCTTACGTCGAGCTGACGTCCGACCCGGACAATCTTCCGTCCCAGCGGGTGATCACGGCCAACGGCGGCGTGCTGGTGGAGCGATTCACCAAGCCGTCGGCCTTTGGGGCCGAACCGGGCCTCCGGTTCCGGATTTACCTCA
>CAZUQB010000545.1:0-2338 GCA_964622405.1 uncultured Opitutaceae bacterium
GACCTGCCACTGGTTTTCGCGGGCGGCGCGGGCGGCCTTGAGGGCGCCGAGGGCGACGTAACGCTTGTAGTCGTGTCCGGCGAGGCGAACCTTGGGCGCCTCGAAGCCATCGTCGGCGAGTCGTTTCTGGAGCAGGGTGTCGATCCCGCGAATTTGCGAGCCACCGCCCGTCACGATGATGTTCTGCAGCAGGGTCAGGACCGAGTCGGACGACGCCCGCTGGATGAGGCTGGTGAGCGCCGGGTAGATCCGATCGATCAGCGCATTGCCGGCTTGGGCCAGGACGTCGCCCAGTTCCAGGGTCCGCGCCTTGCCGCCGATGATGACCTTCACCTCGAGCGGACGGCGACTGGGACCCACGTACCCGTGAGCCTCCTTGATCTCGCGGACCTTGAGGCGGGAAAGGCCGTTGTTCGGGTAAGTGCGGTTCAATTCGCCCTGCAGGATCTCGTCGATGGCGTCGCCTGCGAAGGGAATGCTGATCTGATCCTCCCGGGTGGGAAAATATCCCTGTACCAGGCAGAGGTCGCTGGTGCCGCCGCCGATGTCGATGAAGAGCGAATTCACCACCGGGTCGATGTAGCCTGGCTGGCCGACCCGCGCGTCGTCGCGATGGCCCAAGGCGGCCAGGAACGGCTCGGGAATCAGGAGAATGCGGTCGAAGATGCCGAAGGCGCACCGGCGAATATCCTCCCGGGCCGGCTCCCCGGCGTTGGCCGGGATGCCCACCACGGCGCGGATCTCGGCCTGGCCCGAGGGATCGGCGAGGGCGCGGATGTGCCGCAGGAAGTCCCGGGCGGCGTCCGGATGGGCGATGATTCCCTGCTCGAGCGGCGCCACGAGCCGGACGTGCAGCAGGTTCGTGAGGGCGTCCTCGCCGAACAGGATGCTGCGGTTGCCCGCGACGATGCCGTCGACGATGTCGTCCTTCACATAGCCGACGACGGTGGGCACGACCTTGCTGACCGTGAGGTCGGCGGTGCCGGCTGTGCCGGCGAGGAGGCAGGACTTGTTGGTGCCGAGATCGAAGCCGACAAGGATGGCCTTGGACTTGGCGCTGCCCGAGCCCGCGGACCGACCGGTGGTCGGCGCCGGGGCGGCGTTGCTGGGAACGTGAGCGGGAGGAACGGTGGATTTTTCGGCGAGGGCGGTGGACATGATTTAACGGTTGGTTGCGGGTTGAGGACGCGTTGGAGCCGAAGCGGAAAGGTGCGGGGGGTGGCCGGCCTGCTCCTGGGCGAGCATGCCATCGATGAAATCGGCGATACTGAGGGCCGCTCCGCGGTTGCCGGGGGCCGTCGGCGCCGGCCGGGTGGACGTCCCGGAGGCGGCGACCGACGCGGCGGTGGTCCCGTTGGGAGTAACGAGCAGAGGAGCAAGGAGCTCCGCCAGCAGGTGCGCCTCGTCGACGCGGGCCTCCTCGGCGGCGAAAAGCGCGGCAAGGTCAGGCCCGTCGCCGGCGGCGCGGACGGCGGCGACGGCGCGGGGCAGCTCATGGGTCTCGAGGCGCTGCAGCTCGGCCGTCCGGCGGTTCACCCGCAGGACGCAGATGCGCCGATAGAGCTGCCGCAGTTCGCCCAGGGGCGCAGCGGCGGGGGAGACAGGTGGCGTGGTCTCGGCAGTCAAAGGTAGCCGCGCTAGACCCGGCTCCAGGCGACCAGTTCGCCGAAATCTGCCGAATTCGGACCGATTATTTCGGATTCTCCACGCGGTCTGCCGACCGGTCGGCGACGAACAGCGGGTGATCGCGGTAAACGAAGAAGAGAATGCCGAAGGTGAGCAGGGCGAGCAGGACGAAAGCGGCGGCAGCGTAGAGCAGGCAGCCGCGCCGGGCCGCCTGACGGGCGGCGGCGGGATCGGGCTCGTACTCGCGGAAATCGGGTTCGATTCCGGCTGACGCGGTGGCGGGAATCTCCCGCACGGTCTCGGTCGGCGCGACCGGCGCGGAGGAGGGCGGCGACTCCGCGGATGGCGCGAGCGCCGCGATCTCGCGGTCGAGCCAGGCGAGCTGTTCCTGCACGAGGGCGCGCTGGCGGCGGAGTTCGTCGAGGCGTTCGGGCATGGCGGACCGCGCGGGGCGGCGACAAAAAAAAACGCAGCCCGGTTTGGGCTGCGTTTGAAAGCCTAAAGTGACCCCGCGGTTAGGCGGTGACGATCGAGACGCGGCGGTGGGCCTTGTCGAACTTGACGGTGCCGTCCGCCAGGGCGAACAGCGACCAGTCGCGGCCGGTGCCGACATTGCGGCCGGCGTGGAGACGGGTGCCGCGCTGGCGGATGATGATGGTGCCGGCGAGGACCTTCTGGCCGCCGAAGACCTTCACGCCAAGACGCTTTGAGG
>CAZUQB010000546.1:0-2337 GCA_964622405.1 uncultured Opitutaceae bacterium
CCGAAGGGCCAGCACGACGAGCCGATCGACGACGCCCAGGGCGCCGCCGCGATCGGCGCCACGCTGTATGCGCAGGTGAAGGCGACGAGCCTCGCGCTCTACAACTTCGGTCACGAACGCGCCAAGCAGGCCGGCATGATCCTCGCCGACACGAAATTTGAGTTCGGCACAGACACGTCCGGCGGACTCTACCTGATCGACGAGGTGCTCACGCCGGATTCCTCGCGATACTGGCCAGCCGACCAGTACGCGCCCAACCAGTCGCCCCCGAGCTACGACAAGCAGTTCGTCCGGGACCACCTCCTTGCGATCAAATGGAACCAGACCCCGCCTGGCCCGCGCCTGCCCGCCGACGTGATTGAGCGCACGCGGGAGAAGTACCTCGCGGCGCTGAGAAACTTGCTCACCTAGCTCGGCTGTTGCCGAGCTAAGTGAAGTAACAGGTGTCAGGATCCAGGTATCAAGAGGTCACCGCTGGCGCGCCGCCATTTGGCACCCGGAAGACTTTTCTTCATTCACTCGATTCCCTCCAATAGCGTCGTTTTCCGTGAAGCGATCACCCACTTCTGTCGCACGTTCCAAAAACATTCGTGGCTCGGCCCTTGGCCGCACACTCTACCCTGTTACTTGGTCCCTGGCTCCTGTTACTTCCTCGCATGAAATCCACCCGTGACCTCACCCCTGCCGCCTGGACCTTGACCGGTTACGCGCCGGAGACCTGGCGTGGCTTGGCGGGCGTGGAACTCGGCGCGCCAAGTGTCGCGGAGGTGGCGCCACTGAAGGCGCGGGTGCCGGCGTCGGTGCAGCAGATCCTGCGCGAGCACAATGTCATCCCGGACTGGAACCACCTGCTCGACAGCCGGGCCTGCGAGTGGGTCGAAAACCGCAACTGGGTTTTCTCCACGGTCCTGCCGCGCGCGTGGCTGACCGGCGGGACGGTTCGCCGGCTGCGCTGCGCCGGACTCGACCATGCGGGCTGGGTCTGCTGCAACGGCCGGCTCGTCGGCCGGTTCGAGAACGGTTTCACCGAGCACGTCTTCGACCTCTCGCCGGTGCCGGTCGCGGACGAGAACCTCCTCTCCATCGTGTTCGACCTGCCGCCACGCTGGATCGGCCAGTTCGGTTACACCTCGCGCATCAAGGACTGGCGGGCGCGGTTCAACTACACGTGGGACTGGCAGCCGCGGCTGGTGCAGATCGGCATCTGGGACCGCGTGACCGTGGAGGTGACCGATGGGTACGAGTTCGCCGACCTCCGCTGCCGCGTCGGGGCGGATCGGTTCACCGTGCTCGGGATCTCGCCGGGCCGGGTGGAGGTGAAACTTGAGGACGGCACCCGCGTGCTGATGAATGAAACCGTGGAGCCCGCCGCGCTGGCGGCCGGGGCGACGTTTGGACCGCTCCGGGTCGACCGCTGGTGGCCGCACAGCGAGGGCCCGCAGAAGACGTACCGGCTCAGCTGCCGGCTCTTCGCGGCCGACGGGAGGACCGTCGCAGACGAGTGGATCCGAATGATCGGCTTCAAGGAGGTCGAGTGGCGCCCGTGCGAGGGTGCGCCGGCGGCCGCGGACCCGTGGATCTGCGCGATCAACGGCCGGCCGATCTTCCTGCAGGGCGTGAACTGGACGCCGATCCGGCCGAACTACGCGGACGTCACCCGCGCCGAGTACGAGAAACGCATCAAGGCGTACGTCGAGATGGGCTGCAACGTCCTGCGCGTGTGGGGCGGCGGCTTCCTCGAAAAAGAGGAGTTCTACGAATTATGTGACCGTCACGGCCTGCTCGTCTGGCAGGAGTTTCCCTTCTCCTCGTCCGGCATCGACAACTGGCCGCCGGAGGACCCGGCGGTGATCGCGGGCGCGCAGCCGATCGTGCGCTCATACATCACGCGCCGGCAGCACCACGCCTGCCTGCTCCTCTGGTGCGGCGGCAACGAGCTGCAGGGCGGATTCGACGGCGGCAAGGCGGGCACTGGAGTGCCAACGCCCGCGTCACATCCGCTGCTTACGATGATGGCGGCCGAGGTGGCGGCGCTCGATCCGGGTCGCCGCTTCCTGCACACCTCGCCGGCGGGCCCGCGGTTCAACGCCGACGAAAAGGAGTTTGGCCAGGGTCTGCACTGGGAGATTCACGGCCCGTGGCAGCCGGCGCCCGAGAGCTACTGGGCGCAGGACGACGCGCTGTTCCGCTCCGAGGTGGGCGCGCCGGGGGCGAGTCCGGTGGACATCCTCGAGGAGTACTACGGTCCGCGCGCGCTGCTGCCGCTCGATGAGAGCAACCCACGCTGGCGCCGGTTCGGGTTCTGGATCCAGGCGGAGGCCTTCCAGAAGGCGCATG
>CAZUQB010000547.1:0-2335 GCA_964622405.1 uncultured Opitutaceae bacterium
CCGGAATTGATAAAGGGTCTTGGTTTTGCCTCCCGCATGGCTAAACCCTCCCCATGCCTTCCCCGTCCGTCCCCAAAGTGGATCCCTACATCGCGCCCGAGACCGTGATGAAGGAGTT
Source organism: uncultured Opitutaceae bacterium (assembly GCA_964622405.1). Taxonomy (GTDB): domain Bacteria; phylum Verrucomicrobiota; class Verrucomicrobiia; order Opitutales; family Opitutaceae; genus Opi-474. Next base: position 119 of record CAZUQB010000547.1, read on the forward strand.
CACCCTCCGCGCGGTGCTCACCGGCGCCATCCTCGGCCTCATCTTCGGGGCGTCGTCGCTCTACCTCGTCCTCAAGGTCGGCCTCACGGTCAGCGCCTCGATCCCCGTCGCGGTCATCTCGCTCGCGATGTTCCGCGGCTGGTCCAAGGTCGGCGGCCGCGACGCGACCATCCTCGAGCACAACATCACCCAGACCGCGGGCTCGGCCGGCGAGTCGCTCGCGTTCGGCATCGGCGTGACGATGCCGGCGATCCTGATCCTCGGCTTCGACCTGGAGCTCACGCGCGTGATGCTCGTGGCGCTGCTCGGCGGCATGCTGGGCATCCTGATGATGATCCCGCTGCGCCGCGCCCTGATCGTGAAGGAGCACGGCGTGCTCAAGTACCCGGAGGGCACGGCCTGCGCCGCCGTGCTGAAGGCCGGCGCCTCCGCCGAGTGCCGCGCCGCCGCTTCGCCCTCGGCCCAGGCTGAGATGCGCACGGCCGAGGCGGCGGGGCTGGGCCAGTCTCCCGGCGCCAAGGTCATCTTCACCGGCTTCGGCCTCGGGCTCGTCTACAAGACCCTCAACGTGGCGTTCAAGGGCTGGAAGGACGTGCCGGAAAAGGTGTTTGGCGCGCCCTTCAAGGCCGGGTCCATGAGCGCGGAGATCTCCCCGGAGTTGCTCGGCGTCGGCTACATCATCGGCCCGCGAATCGCGTCGATCATGTGTGCCGGCGGCGTACTCAGCTACCTGCTGCTGATCCCGATGATCAAGTTCTTCGGCGAGTCGATCCCGGGACCGCTGGCGCCCGGCACGATCCCGATCGCCGACATGGGGCCGGGCCAGATCCGCGGCGCCTACATCCTCTACATCGGCGCCGGCGCGGTCGCGGCGGGCGGGCTCATCAGCCTGATCCAGTCGCTGCCGACCATCTGGCACGGCCTGCGCGGCGGGCTCCATGACCTCGGCCTGATGCGGGGCGAGCTCGGCGGCGGCGGCGGCGTGGCGCGCACCGACCGCGACCTCTCCATGAAGGTCGTCGGCATCGGCATCGTCCTCCTGATCGCGGTCGTCGTGCTCGCGCCGACCCTGCACATGAACCTGCTGGGCGCGCTGCTGATCGTGCTGTTCGGCTTTCTCTTCGTGACCGTGTCGTCGCGGCTGACGGGTGAGATCGGCTCGTCGTCCAATCCGATCTCCGGCATGACCGTCGCGACGCTGCTCTTCACCTGCCTGATCTTCCTGCTCGTGGGCTGGACCGGCGGCACGTACTACGTGACGGCCCTCTCGGTTGGCGCGATCGTCTGCATCGCGGCCTCGAATGGCGGCTCGACCTCGCAGGACCTGAAGACCGGCCACCTGCTTGGCGCCACGCCGCGCTTCCAGCAGATCGCGATCATGGTCGGCTCGATGCTCTCGGCCCTGCTGCTGGGCCCGATCCTCCTCAAACTGAATGACGCCGCGACCGTGTACGTGCCCGTGGCGCAAGTGGCGCCCGCGGGCCTGCATGCCGACGTGCAGACTCTGACCAAAACCGAAAAGCTCCGCGGGCCGCAGGAGCGCGATGATCACCACACGTACCATGTCTGGCAGAAGACCGACGACGTGGGTGGCCCGGCGGGGCGCTATTTGGTCAACGACGCGGGCCAGGCGGTTTGGCTGGTCGACCCGGGCATCAACGGCGCGTACAACACGCGCCCCGATGGGACCACGGTGCGGAAGTTCGACGCGCCGAAGGCGACCCTGATGTCGTACATCATCAAGGGCATTCTCGACCGGAAACTGCCGTGGGCGCTGGTCCTGCTCGGGGTGATGATTGCGGTGACGCTCCAGATGTCGTTCATCCCGGCGCTGGCCTTCGCGGTGGGCGTCTACCTGCCGCTGTCCTCGTCCACCCCGATCTTCCTCGGCGGGTTCATCCGCTGGCTGGTGGACCGGCGCACGCGGCAGCAGGCGTCCCATGCGCAGTTGTCGGAGGAGGAGTTTACAGCGGAGAGCGACAAGAGCCCGGGCGTGCTGCTGGCCTCGGGCTACATCGCGGGCGGGGCGATCGCCGGCATCCTGATCGCGTTTCTCGCCGGCGCCCTGGACCGCTTTGACGTCGCGCTCTTCACCTGGTCGTCGGCGCACAACCCGTTCTTCGAGGGCCCGTACTCCGACTCCCTGTCGATGATCCCGTTCCTGGTGATCTGCGTGCTGCTCTACCTCGTCGGCCGCGAGAAGTGGCTGGTCCCGCG
>CAZUQB010000548.1:0-2334 GCA_964622405.1 uncultured Opitutaceae bacterium
GGCGCGGGCCGGAAGGTCGAGGAGACCTACCTGTACTGCGAGCGCGCCGAGAGCACCAAGGCCTACGGCCTCCTGAAGCACCGGCATCTCGCCGAGGTCGAGGAGCAGCTCGCGCTGCACACCGGCGCCCCGACCGTCATCCAGTTCAACCCGCACCTCGCCCCGATGCGCCGCGGCATCGCCACCACGATCACCGTGCCGGCGGCCAAGGGCGCGACGATCGAGCAGCTCTACGCGACGTGGCGCGCGGCCTACGGCGGGGCGGCGTTCGTGCACCTGCTCCCGAGCGGCGAGACGCCCGACACCGCACACCTCGTCGGCACGAACCGGATCGATCTCTCCGCGGTCCACGACCCGCGCACCGGCAACTTCGTGATCACCTCGGCCGAGGACAACCTCATGAAGGGCGCCAGCGGCCAGGCCGTCCAGATCATGAACCTCTGGTGCGGCTTTCCGGAGACCGCCGGCCTCGTCTGAGGGCCGGCCCGCGCCCGCGTGACGGCGGTGTCACGACGGGCCGCGGCCGTCCAAAAATTCTTGTCACTGCGCGCACGCTCCGCGCAGAGTGAATCAACCAGCGTCGCGCGCGACGGCCGTTGTCGGGCGTTCGTCCCGCCTCCCGCGCGCGGCAACCCGTCCTGACATCATGATCGAATTCAAACACAAAGTCCTCTTCGTGGGCTATGGCGCCGTTGCCGAGTGCACGCTGCCGATCCTGTTCAAGCACCTGAAGGTGCCGGCGAAAAACGTCACCGTGATGGATTTCGAGAACCGCGCGGCGAAGCTGAAGCCGTGGACCGCGAAGGGTGTCCGCTTTGTGCGCGACCGCGTGACCGAGGAGAACATGGGCCGCCTGCTCGCGAAGCACGTCGGGCCGGGCGACCTGCTCATCGACCTCGCGTGGAACATCGACGCGCTGGAGATCCTCCAGTGGTGCCGCGACCACGGCGTGATGTACATCAACACGTCGACCGAGCTGTGGGACCCGTACAAGACGGGCGGCCACCCGACGGAGAAGACGCTGTACTGGCGCCACATGAACCTCCGCCGCATGACGGCGAAGTGGAAGGGCCCGGGCGCGACGGCGGTGATCGAGCACGGCGCGAACCCCGGCCTGATCTCGCACTTCGTGAAGCAGGGCCTCATCGACATCGGTCGCCGCACGCTCGCCGACCGCCGCGCCAAGGGCGCCGCCGCCGAGCGCCTCCAGGAGCTGATCCGCACGCAGCAGTTCAACCACCTGGCCCGCGCCCTCGGCGTGAAGGTCATCCACTGCTCCGAGCGCGACACGCAGATCACGAACGTCCCGAAGCAGGTGGACGAGTTCGTCAACACCTGGAGCATCGAGGGCTTCCGCGAGGAGGGCACGACCACCGCCGAGATGGGGTGGGGCACGCACGAGAAGACGCTGCCGAAGCACGCCTTCCAGCACCGCGACGGCCCGCGGAACCAGATCTGTCTTGCCCAGATGGGCATCAACACCTGGGTCCGCTCCTGGGTGCCGGACTACAACATCCTCGGCATGGTGGTCCGCCACGGCGAGGCGTTCACGATCTCCGACAAGCTCACGGTGTGGAGCGGGAAGAAGGCCGTGTACCGCCCGACGATGCACTACGCGTACTGCCCGTGCGACGAGGCCATCGCCTCGCTCAACGAGATGCGCGGCTACAATTACAAGCTGAACGAGAACCAGCGCATCATGAACGACGAGATCACGGCGGGCTCCGACATCCTCGGCGCGCTGCTGATGGGCCACTCGTACAACTCGTGGTGGATCGGCTCCGACCTCTCCATCGAGGAGTCGCGCCGGCTGGTGCCGCACCAGAACGCGACGACCATGCAGGTCGCGATCTCCGTCGTCGCCGCGTCGATGTGGATGATCCAGCATCCGCTCGAGGGCGTGCGCGTGCCGGACGACCTCCCGCACGAGTTCATCCTGAAGACCGCCAAGCCGTACCTCGGCCGCTGGATCTCCAAGCCGTCCGACTGGACCCCGCTCAAGGGCCGCGACACGACCTTTGCCAAGTACAATAAGCCCGACCTCGACCTGAAGGATCCGTGGCAGTTCAAGAACTTCCTCGTCACCGACGCCGGCTGACGGCGCGCGGTTCGCGCGCCGGAGATCGGAGCTGGAAACTGGAAGATGGAAAACCCAATCGCACCCGCCCCCGGCCGGATGGGTTCGAAGCAATCGTAAACCGTAATTCGTAAATCGTAATTCGCCCCCGATGATCTCGCTCCCGCGGCTGCAGAAACTCGCCAAGCAACACGGCACCCCACTGTTCATCATCGACCACGACGCCCTGCGCCAGGCCTACCGCCTCTTCCGCAAGC
>CAZUQB010000549.1:0-2324 GCA_964622405.1 uncultured Opitutaceae bacterium
GCGAGCGTGGCCAGCGAGATCGGCACCCGCAGCACGTCGAAGAACACGACGCTCACATACAGGCTCGCGGCCGAGCCGATGAAACTTCCGGCGAGTCCCGCGGGCAGGCGCAGCGCCCGGAGCAGGGCGGCCCCGGGCAGCAACAGGCCCGCGAACAGCAGGATCACCCGCGCTGTCGTCAGGAGAATGTCCGTCGCGCCCACGGCGAGAATCTACTTTCCGACGGACCGCCGATGGCAACGCAGATATCAGCTTGGCGCGCCCACCGGGGAGGACCCACCCGTGCACGGCCTCGGGGTCCGTCGCTGGACGCTCGTTACTCGACGCTCGCTCGCCCGGCGCTCATCCCGCCTTCACCAGGCGGGACTTTTCGGTCTTCAGGCGCAGCTGGCCGCAGGCGGCGTCGATGTCGTGACCCTTCTCACGGCGGAGCGTGACGGACACGCGGGCGGCGCGGAGCACGTCGGCAAAGCGCTCCTGCCGCGTGAGGCTGGGGCGCTTCCACGGGAGACCCTCGACCGTGTTGTACGGGATGAGGTTCACGTGGGCGTGGAGGTCGAGCGCGATGTCGCGCAGGAGCCGGGCCTGGTCGAGCGAGTCGTTCACGTCCTCGATCAGGATGAACTCGAGGGTGACCATGCGGCCGTGCTTTTCGGAAAAGGCCTTCACCGCCGGGAGGAGCTTGGCGAGCGGGTAGGCGCGGTTGACCGGCATGATCTTCTCGCGGACCTCGTCGGTCGCGCCGTGGAGCGAGATGGCGAGGCGGAAGCCCAACTGCTCGTCGGCGAGCTGGAGAATCTTCGGGACGAGTCCGCTGGTGGAGATCGTGATCCGGCGGGCGCCGAAGCCGAGGCCCCAGTCGGCGTTGAGGATGGTGAGGGCGCGCAGCAGCGCATCGTAGTTCGCCAGGGGCTCGCCCATGCCCATGACGACGATGTTGTCGAAGGAGGCGAGCTCCTGGCGGGCGCGCGGGGTGCGGGCATCCTCGCGGCGGCAGACCTGGAGCAGCTGGGCCACGATCTCGCCGGCGGTCAGGTTCCGCTTGAGCCCGGCGAGGCCGCTGGCGCAGAACACGCAGCCCATGGCGCAGCCGACCTGGGTGGAGATGCAGATCGTCTTGCGCGAGTGATCGAGCCCGACGCCCTCCTGGGGCGCGCGGATGATCACCGTCTCGATCAGCGAGCCGTCGCGAAGCTCGAGCAGCAGCTTGTCCGTCACGTCCTCCGACTGCTGGTTGACCACGAGCTCGGCCGGCAGGAAGTCGAACGTCTCCTCGAGCCACGCGCGCAGCGGCTTCGACAGGTTGGTCATCGCGTCCCAGGACGTGACGCGCTTCTTGTAAAGCCACTCCAGGATCTGCTTCGCCCGGAACGCCGGCTCGCCGCGCTCGGCCAGGCGGGCCGAGAGCGACTCGAGGGTTTCACCGGTGAGGGGAAGCTTGGGGGGCATTTACGATTTCGGATTTACGATTTACGATTGGCCGGACGCAAGCGGGGAGGGTGGACGGGAGCCGGTGGGCGAGAGCCGGTGGACAGAAGCCAGTGGACAGGAGCCGGCGACCGACCCCGGCAATCGTAAATCGTAACTCGTAGATCGTAAATCCGGTCAGCGTCCCAGCACGCGGTTGAGCGCGCTGACGATGGCCTTGATCGAGGCGAGCTCGATGTTGGTGTCGATGCCGGCGCCGTAGAGCGTGAGGCCGCGGTCGGTCTTGATCTGGATGTACGAGACGGCGCGGGCCTCGGCGCCCTTGCCGAGCGAGTGCTCGGAGTAGGAGAGGACCTCGAACTTGGGCAGCGTGGTCGAGGCGAGGGCGCGGACGAATGCGTCGATCGGACCGTTGCCGTGGGCGGTCAGCTTGTGCGCGCGGCCGGAGACCTCGATGGTCGCCTCGCACTTCACGTCGCTGTCGCGCTCGGTGGTCTTGAAATGCTGCAGCGCGACCGGGCCGGTCCGGCCGAGGTATTCCCGCTGGAACGCCTCGTGGATGTCCGCGGGCGTGAGCTCGGTGCCCTTCGCGTCGGCGACGTCGTTGATGATCCGGCCGATCTCGCGGTGCATGGCCTTGGGCAGCGAGAATCCGAACTCGTGCTCGAGCACGTAGGCGACGCCGCCCTTGCCGGACTGGCTGTTGATGCGGATGATCGCCTTGTAGCTGCGGCCGATGTCGGCCGGGTCGATCGGGATGTAGAGGACATCCCACGGCTTGCCGGGACCCTGGTGCGGCCACGACTTCTTGATGGCGTCCTGGTGCGAGCCGCTGAACGCCGTGAACACGAGCTCGCCGGCGTAGGGCTGGCGGGGCGGGACCTCGAGCTTGGTGC
>CAZUQB010000550.1:0-2311 GCA_964622405.1 uncultured Opitutaceae bacterium
TCGTATCTCGTGATGAACGTCCACGAGCTGCCGCGGATCTTCAAGGAGGCCTTCCAACTCGCCCGCAGCGGCCGTCCCGGCCCGGTCGTGATCGACCTGCCGAAGGACGTGCAGCAGGCACGGTTCACCCCGGTGTTTCCGCCGACGATCGAGTTCCGCAATGCGTACGCGACCGGCACCCAGGTGGCGAGCGACGAGCAGCTGAAGCTGGTGCTCGGCCTCATCGCCGAAGCGAAGCGCCCGGTGATCTACGCGGGCGGCGGCATCATCTCGGCCGACGCCCACGCCGAGCTGAAGGCCTTCGCCGAGAAGACCAACATCCAGGTCGCGACCACGCTGATGGGCCTCGGCGCCTTCCCGGAGTCGCATCCGCTGTCCATGCAGTGGTTCGGCATGCACGGCGCCGCCTACGGCAACTGGGCGGTCGACCAGTGCGACCTCCTGATCGCGGTGGGCGCGCGGTTTGACGACCGCATCACCGGCGACACCTCCAAGTTCGCGCCGCACGCGAAGATCGTCCACATCGACATCGACGCGTCCGAGCACAACAAGAACAAGCGGGCGCTGCATCCGATCGTGAGCGACGTGAAGGCGGCCCTCTCGCGCCTGAACGCGCTGGCCGCCGCCGCGAAGTTCAAGGCGCCGGACACCGCCGAGTGGCATGCCCAGGTCGCGACGTGGAAGAAGGAGCACCCCTTCCGCTTCGAGAAGAGCAAGCACATCATGCCGCAGGAGGCGGTGGCGACCCTCTTCGAGCTCACCAAGGGCGAGGCCATCATCGCCACGGGCGTGGGCCAGCACCAGATGTGGGCCGCGCAGTTCTACCGCTTCAACGAGCCGCGCCGCTACATCAGCTCGCTCGGCCTCGGCGCGATGGGCTTCGGCTACCCCGCCGCCCTCGGCGCCAAGGTGGCCAATCCGGACAAGCAGGTCATCGACATCGACGGCGACGGCTCGTTCATGATGAACATCCAGGAGCTCGCCACCGCCCACATCGAGAAGATCGCGGCGAAGGCCATGGTCCTGAACAACCAGCACCTCGGCATGGTCGTGCAGTGGGAGGACCGGTTCTATGGCAGCGTGCGCGGCAACACCATCCTCGGCGACGAGTCCAACGTCGGCGGTCCCGACAATCTCGGCGGCCTCTACCCGGACTTCGTGAAGATCGCCGAGGGCTTCGGCGTGAAGGGCCGCCGCGTCCACAAGCGCGCCGACCTCCGCGGTGCCATCCAGGAGATGCTCGACCACGACGGCCCGTACGTCCTCGACATCATCGTGCCCTTCACCGAGCACGTGCTGCCGATGATCCCGGCGGGCAAGACGGTCAAGGACATGATCCTGAAATAGCGCTTCGCGCTATTTCAGGATCATCGGGAGCAAGGGGCAGGGAGAAGGGAGCAGGGCTCGAGCCCGGCGGCTTGGCCCGCCGACGTTGGCTGCGTAGACAGGAAAACGCCTGCCTCCCTGCTCCTTGCCCCTTGCCCCAGCGCGCAGCGCTTTCCCCTGCTCCCTGCTCCAGGGCGCGCAGCGCCTTCTCCCTTCTCCCCCACATGACGGAAAAATTGCAGCGCCGGGCGCTGCTATTTTTCCGTCATGTGGTACACGCCATCCCAGTCCGCCGGCGGCGGCTCGGCCTTGTAGCCTTCGGTGATGTGGATATAGACGAGGGAGGGGTTGCTCTTCACGCCCGGGGTCTTGCCGGGCTGGTTGGGCTCGAAGGCGAGGCTCTGCTTGAACAGCGCAATGGCGCCGTCCCAGTCGCGGGCGTAGTGCTTGGCCAGCCCCTGCTCGAAGAGCGCGATGCATTCGCGGGCGCCCTCCGGGAGGCTCTCCTTGAGCCCGACGATCTCATAGATGGGAACGGGCTGCGTGCGGCCCTTGACGACGATGCGTCCGAGGGCCCGGAACACCACGCGGTCGCCGCCGTGCAGTTCGCAGGCCTGCTTCGTCGTCTCGGTGCACATCGTGTAGACGCCCCAGGACTTCGCGCCGCTCTCCATGCGGGCCGCGAGGTTCACGTTGTCGCCCATCATGGTGTAATTGAACCGGGTCCGGCTGCCCATGTTGCCGATCATGCAGACGCCCGTGTTCAGGCCGATGCGCGACTGCATCTCCCACACGATCTCCGGCCACTTCTCGCCCTCGGACTTCCACTTGTCGCGGAGCGCGCGCAGCTGCTGGTGCACGAGCTGGGTCGCCACGCAGGCGCGGAAGGCGTGGTCCTTGACCGGAATCGGCGCGCCGAACATCGCCACCACCGCGTCGCCGATGTACTTGTCGAGCGTGCCGCCCTGCCCCTGCACGATGTCCG
>CAZUQB010000551.1:0-2309 GCA_964622405.1 uncultured Opitutaceae bacterium
GCGCGAATCCCTGGGACCATAATGGTCACTTATTGGACGGCAACCTATAAGCAGAGCATCTTTGGAGACCATGTTTATTTCCTATGATGAGTTCCGGCGGAGGGCAGACGGAGTCATCTCCGAGATCGCGACGGCGTGCGCCGCCGCCGGGCGGGATCCGAAGGACGTCGCGCTGCTGGCCGTGACCAAGACCCATCCGGCCGCCGCGGCTGAGTACGCCGCCCGGTACGGGCTGGCGGCGGTCGGTGAGAACCGGGTCCAGGAAGGCGTGGAGAAGCGGTCCCAGACCTCCGCCGCCGTCCGGTGGGAGCTAATTGGCCACCTCCAGTCGAACAAGGCCCGGCTGGCCGCGACCCATTTCGACCGGATTCAAAGCGTCGACAGCGTGAAGCTGCTGAACCACCTCGACCGCGCTGCCGGCGAGTTGGGCAAGACCCTTCCCGTCCTCCTCCAGGTCAACGCCGGGCGCGACCCGGCCAAGTTTGGCGCCGAGTTGGATGATGCCCCCGCCCTGCTGCGGGCGGCCTTGGCGCTGCCCCATCTGCAGGTGGACGGATTCATGACCATCGCCCCCTTGAGCGATGATCCGGCCGTGGCGGTCATGACATTCCGCAACCTCCGCGAACTGCGGGACCGGCTGGCGGCGGAGACCGGTCGCCCGCTGCGTGAGCTGTCGATGGGCATGAGCGGCGATTTCGCCGCCGCCATCGCGGCCGGCAGCACGCAAGTGCGGGTGGGCACGGCGCTGTTTGGTTCAAGGGGGGCGGGGGAGACAGTAGCGAGTAGCGCGTAGCGAGTAGCGAGCATCTGGCTGGCGAGAGCTTCCCGCGGGCAGCGCACATATGGCCGGCTCAGTCAGCCGTATGCGCCCGGCCGGCGTCTTCGCTCTGATGGCGGGATGCTCGCTACTCGCTACCCGCTACTCGCTACTCCCCACCCCCCTCTTTCCGGTTGCCAGCGCCGGAATTCCACCTTCGCTCGGGCCGTGGATCAAGTGAAGCTGGATGAAGCCCGTCGCCAGGCGCTCCGCGCCCTGCTCGATGACCCGAGCCCGGCGGTGCGGCGCGCGTTGACCGCGCATTTTCTCCAGCTGGGCCCGGAGGCGATGGAGTTTCTCCAGGAAACCTCCCGCGGTTCGAACCGCCCGCTGGCCCGGCAGGCCCAGTGGTATCTGGAGGAACTCAAATTCTCCGATCCGGTGGCGGAGTTCCGCGGCTTCATCCGGTCCCTGAATTACGAACTCGAAACCGGCGCGCTCCTGCTGAGCCGCACGGTCGCGCCGTCGCTCGACGCCGGGGCCTGCTGCGAGGAACTCGACCGCATCGCGGCGCGCTGCGCCGAGCTGATCACCGAGCCGGCCACCGCCCGCGAAAAATGCCGGGTGCTGAACCGCGTGCTGTTCCACGAGTGGGGCTTCCACGGCAACGTCGAGCACTACACGGATCCGCTGAACAGTTTCCTCGACCAGGTGCTCGCGCGCCGGACCGGCATCCCGATCTCGCTCAGCATCCTGTACCTCCTCATCGGTCAGCGGCTCGGAATCCCGCTCGAGCCCGTCGGGTTGCCCGGCCACTTCATCGTGGGCTGCTTCGAGGAGAACCCGCCTTTCTTCGTCGATCCCTTCGACAAGGGCGTCTTCCTCGACCCGGACGAGATCTTCACGCTGCTCCGCGCGAACCAGATCGCGCCCAAGGATTCGGACCTCATGCCGACGCCCGTTCGCGAGGTCCTCTGCCGGAGCTGCCGCAATCTCGCCAACCACTACACGTCCGCCGGCGACCCCGAGCGAGCCCGGCTGTTCGCCAGCTTCGTCGAGGAATTCGAGGCGACCTACGAGCGCCACGCGCACTAGGCATTGCGGATTGCGAATCGCGGATTGCGGATTTTCCCAAGGCAGGCGCGCAGCGGCGCCAGAATTAGTTCCGGATTCCGGACTCCGGACTCCGGAATTGAACCCCAGCGGCGCGTATCGCGCTCGCGGCTTTCAATCCGCAATTGAATCAGTGTCACGCCCGCGGGTTCTGCTTCTCCAAGCGCTTCAGTTTGGCGAGCGAGCAGGTCTTCAGGCGAGCGGCGCCGCGGTGTCCCGAGAACCAAATCGGCTTGAGGCATACGATTCCGCCCCAGCCAAACTAGGTTTGGATCGATCTGCGCTTCTTGTGCTTTCTTGCGGCCATCCTTCTTCGACACCGCCCTCAGGCCCAGCTTGCATCGTCCGGAATCCGGATTCCGGAATCCGGAATTCAAACCCAGCGCCCCGTCTGTGTTTGCCAATCCGCCTTCGGCCATCCGAAATCCGCCATTGATGT
>CAZUQB010000552.1:0-2300 GCA_964622405.1 uncultured Opitutaceae bacterium
TCGGCGAGTTTCTTCGACGTGCCGCGGCCGGTGCCGATGGGACGATTCAGGAGAAAGACGGTCACCTCGAACTCGCGGGCATGGTCGGCACCCTCGGTGCGGGTGACCTCGTAGCGCAGGGCGTCATTGCCGTGCACGGGCTGGATGAGTTCCTGCAGGCGACCCTTGGGGTTGTCAGTCGTCTCCTGGGCGAGACGGGAAGCGAGGTCGCCGTAGAGGGCGAGCACGACCCGGCGGGCCGTCGCGAGGTCGCTGTCGAGGTAGAGCGCGCCAATCAGCGCCTCGAGCGCGTCCTCGAGCGCCGAGGCGCGCAGGCGGCCGCCGCCGGCCTCCTCGCTGGTGCCGAGCCGCAGCGCGGTCTCGATCCCGAGTTCGCGGGCGAGCTGCGCGAGAAACGCGCCCTTGGTCAGGGACGCGCGGCGCTGGCTGAGCACGCCCTCGCGTTCGGCGGGATAGAGCTGGAACAGTGCCTCGGTCAGCACGAGCTGCAGCACCGCGTCGCCGAGGAACTCGAGCCGCTGGTAGCTCTCGCTCTCCCCCGGATGGTCCTGCAGCCACGACGGGTGGGTGACGGCGCGCTCCAGCAGGGCCGCGTCGCGGAAGACGTAGCCGAGGCGGGCCTGCAGGGGCGGGAGGTTTTCGCGGCTCATGAGCTGGCGCTGGCGTAGCGGCGGAGGCCGAGGTGGAAAATTGCAAGCGCGGCGGCGAACCAGAGCACGGCGGCGCCGGCGATGGCCAGCACCCACGCCGGCTGGAAGCCGTGCAGGATCGTCCGGGCCGGGGCGTTGCTCACCACGACGACCGGCACCAGCCAGACGAAGACCAGGCTCGCCAGGCCCTTGAACGCCTCGCGCGGCAGGCGGGAGAACTCGGCCAGCGTGAAATAGATGCCCTCGACCCCCTGCGCGCTCGTCATCCAGAACGCGAGCGAGACCGAGATCACGAGGATGCTATAGTGGATCACGAGGCCGCAGAGAATCATCACCGCGTAGAGCACCAGGTCGAGCGCGGTGGGATGCAGGCCCAGCTGGTGCGCCGCGTAGGCGACCACGCCCATGGCGACGAAGGAGTTGATCAGCCCGTCCGGGTCGAGCTTCCGGGTGGTCGCCATGAACAGGATGTTGCCCGGCTGCGCCAGGAAGAAGTCGAAGTACCCGCTGCGGATGTTGCGGCCCATCTCGAAGATGCTGCTCCAGAAGAACCCCATCAGGAACCGCTGCACCAGCAGCGCCGTGCCGACGAGCAGCAGCATCTCGTACTTGCTCCAGCCGGCGATCGACGACGTGTGCCCGTAGATCACGGCGATCATGAGCAGGTTCACGCTCATCCAGAACAGCTCGACGAGCGACCACACGAAGAAATCCATGCGGAACATCAGCGTCCGCACGATCGAGTAGCGGGCGCTGGCGAGCCAGATTTGGAGGTAGCGGGACATTCTGTGGTTTGGGAGTTGGGAGATAGGAGATGGGAGATGGAATACCGATGGAGGCTGAACTCTTCTATCTACTAGCTACTATCTACTATCTGCTCCGCCGACGGCGGTGTCAGCCGCCGACGGCGGTGTGGCGGCGCAGGCCGCGGGTCCAGAGGAGCTGGTTGACGGCGAGCAGGACCACGACCCAGACGAATTGGATCGAGAGGCCCTGCGCGATGGCGCCGGTGTCGTTGAGACGGCCGGTGAAGATCGCGACGGGGAAATAGGTCTGATAATAGAACGGCAGGTACTGCGCCACGCGGTAGACGCCGCCGGGAAGGAGATCGAGCGGGAACATCTGCCCGCCGAGGATCGACTCGACCGCCATCGAGAGGATCACGAAGCCCTGGATCTCCAGAAACCAGAACGTCAGCATGCCGAAGCAGTACGCGATGCTGAATTGGATGAGCGCGGACTGCACCATGGCCAGCAGGCCCAGCGGCAGGCGCCACAGGTCGGTTGGCAGTGTGAGATAGTTGTGCAGGAGCGGGACGGCCACCACCAGCGGCAGGAGGATGAGCAGGCCCGTGACGAACCGGGCGGCGACAAAGATGCTGAAACGGTAGAGGAAATAGTTGATCGGCTTCAGGAGGAACTGGTTTATCAGGCCGTTCCGGATTTCCTCGCTGATCTGGTAGTCCTCGTTGAACGCGCCCACGAAGAACTGCATGACGAGCATCACGAGAAAGTATGTGAGCGTCTGCCCGAAGCTGAACCCGCCGATGTCCTTCGTCCCACTGTACGCCGCGCCCCACAGGATGAACACCACCGTGAGGTGAAACAGCGAGAAGAACCCCCGCACCGCAAAGTTCCACCGGTACACCAG
>CAZUQB010000553.1:0-2290 GCA_964622405.1 uncultured Opitutaceae bacterium
GGGCGCCGCGGCGGGACTTGAGGATGTAGGCCTCGGCGTCGGGGATCTGGCAGGCGGTGTCGCCCATGTCGGCCTCGACCTTCCCGACCTTGCGGGCGGTCGCGATGGCCTTGTCGGCCAGCGGCGCGACATAGGTGCCGCAGGCGATGATGAAGTGGTTCATCGCCAGGCGCACGTCATCCGGCGCGGTGCGGATCTGCTTGGCCACGCGGTCGAGCAGCGCCGACAACGCCTTGATCGGCGCCTGGTCGTCGGGCACGACGGTCGCGATCGCGCCGAGCGTGCGCCAGCCGGCGACGGCGACGAGCTCCTTGGGCGAGTCGATCCACTTCGACGCCAGCGCGAAACCCTCGGGATGCTCGGACGCGACCCACGGCACGATCGTGCCGGAGATCATGCCCCAGCCCGCGGAGTCGGCCCACGCCTGCAGCTGCGCGGGCGACATCTGCCGGCCATCGGCGACCATGCCCGCGAGATACTGCGCGTCGCCGTTGCCGGTGGCGTAGAGCTTCAGCGCGAGCGCCTGGTCGCCCTTGATCGCCTTCTGGATGACCTTCAGGTCGGCGACCTTCACGCCGAAGAACGGCTCCTTCGCGCCGTGCTTCAGGAAAATCTTCTTCGTCGCCTCGCTGCCCTTCGCAGCCAGCGCGGACATCACTTGGTCGAGGTTCATGGAGGAGAGGATTAAGTTGGCACAAGCCGGGCCACGACCCGTGTCCGAGCAGCAAGGGGGTACGCCCGGACAGCCACGGAGCTAAGCGAAGCAGAGCAGCGCGGCAAGGCTGGCGAGGATTGGGGGCGGGGGTTGCGGGTAGCGAGTAGGAGTGGCTGTTCGCTGGCGCGGACCTTTTAGGCGGGTAGCGGAACGGTCTCGAATACGATGCTGCTGGCAGGGCCTCCGCCACGGAGGCGAAGGAGGCGCGCGATTTTGCAATTGAGCTGCGAGAGATCGTCGTCGGCTGGCTGGAGCGGTGACATCCGAAGCTTTCGCCGTGGAGGAAGTGAGGGGGTCCCGCGGCGAGAGGAATGCGGACCAGCCGTGACCGGAATTTCGAATTCCGAATGGCGAATTCCGAATTCCGAGTTTCGAGTGGAAAACTTCGAATTCGGCCTTCGTCGCGGCACTAGGTAGCGTTCCTGAGCCGCGATTACGGGCAAACGCGGATGCCCGAGGGCGCGATTTCCGGCGAGAATCGCCGCATGACCCGCAGTTTCAGAGAATTTTGACCGCCCGCGCGCGCTTCACCATGGCCCGCATAGTCCTGATCGACGACGACGACGTGTTCCGGGAGACCCTCGCGATCTCGCTGCAGGAGATCGGTCACGCGGTGACCACGGCCACCAACGGCTTTGACGGCGCCCAGCAGATCCGATCCCACGGCACCGACGTCTTGATCACGGACCTTGAGATGCCCTACGGGGGCCTGCCCACGATCCGGGTGCTGCGCTCGGAATTCCCGCTGCTGCCGATCATCGCGATCTCCGGCCATAGTGTTCGTCTCGACGTGGCCGCGGGCATCGGGGCCAACTTCGTGCTCGGCAAACCGTTCGGCTTCGCCGAACTCGCGAACGCGATCAGGACCGTGACCGCCGGACAGACGGGATGATTCTCGCGGGCGGGACTCGGAGTTCGAAATTCGGAATTCGGAACTCGGAACTCGTCAGATAGCCACTGTATCGGCTTCTCTCCGTTGACTCTTGTGCGGGCTGGTTGAAACACGGTCCAACGGCGGAGCAGATGTCGGAGACGAGGACACGAAGAGTCGGAGTTCGGAATTCGGAATTCGTTATTCGGAATTCGGAATTTCAGCCCACAGCCCGGCTCCCGCCCTCAGCCTCCGGAATCCGAAATCCGGAATCCGGAATCAAAAGCCCTTCTCGGCGTCCTCGCTTCCACAACTCGAATCCCGAATTCCGAATTTCGAATCCCGACCCGTCTTCCCAAACCCATCCTTGTCTTCGGCTCCCGGCAAAATATGCCTGTGGGCCAATCCGCGCGTTTCCCCGCCGCGCTCAGCCCCTGACCTCATGAAGCTCCCGTCTCTCTGCCTTGCCCTCGTCCTCGCCTGCGTCCCGCTGCTCGGTCGCGCCGCTACGCCCTCCTTCGACCAGTGGGCCGATGACTTCGCCGCCCAGTGGGTGCGCCTGAACCCGCAGTTCGCCACCCGCACCCAGTATTTCTCCGGCGCCGAGCAGGACGCGCTCGACCGCCAGCTCGGGCCCAGCGGGGCCTTTGGCCAGCTGTTCGGCGTGAAGCTCTACGCGCGCTACGCCGCGCTGGCCCGCCAGG
>CAZUQB010000554.1:0-2283 GCA_964622405.1 uncultured Opitutaceae bacterium
TGCGGCGGACCCAGGCGGCGACCGAGACGTCGACCGCGCCGTTCGCGTCGCCGAAATTCACCACGTCGTACTCCGGCTTGATCGTCGGCATCGTCCAGCCCTTGATGTGCTCGAAGTCCTGGAGCTTCCGGTGATCGTTGATCGTCGGATTCGTCATGGTCAGCGCGTAGCGCACCGAGCCCGGGTAGTTGATCAGCTGCCGGTCATCGATGCCCTGCGTCCGCCAGAGCACCTCGGCGAACAGGGCCAGGTAGAGCGTGGTGTAGCCCCAGTAGCTGACGCCCTCGTCGTAGCAGCCGTCGCTGCCGTACATCGTCGAGAACGACTTCGCGCTCGAGCGCGCGAGCTCCAGCCAGCTTTCGGCCTCGGGCCGGCGGCCGCGGAAGTGGCAGGCGGCGATGCCGAGGCAGGCCGTCGGGATGATCCGGAGGTTCGTCGCCGCGAGAATCAGCGGCCAGCGCTTGAGGCTGATCCGCCGCAGGCCGGGATCGAGCTCGCTGCGCGGGTTCCAGTCCCAGCCCTTCACGCGGTCCGGGTATTTCATCCCGTACACCGCCGTGTAGCAGGCCGGCACGCCCTTGGTCAGGATCGCCTCCTCGACGGCGGCGCGCTCCTCGGGCGTGACGACATCCGCCAGGCAATCGAGCGCCAGCAGGAGCGCGAAGGTGCCCTCGGTGGCGCGCTGGAGGCCGAACACCTGCCGGCCGCCCTCGATGAAACTGTCCCACTCCGGGTACTCGACCATCTTCCGCATCGCGAGCCGCGCGAGCGCCGCCTGCTTCGGGTCGCGGTTCACGAGATAGATGAACGACGAGCGGTCCAGGATCTTCTGCGTGTGGAGCAGGTCGATGGTGTGGTTCGTGAGCCGGACCTTGTGCTCGAGGAAGTCCGTGTCGGCCGCGAGGTCCGCCGCGAGCAGGTCCTGCCACATGGCGGCGAAGCGCGGGTGCGTGGTGTTGGCGCGGATCCGCGCCAGGTCGGACTCGTCAAACAGGAGGCCGCGGCGCGCGGCGCCCGGGGAAACGCTCGGGGTCTTCATCGGGGTCGGTTCCGCGGCGTCCGCGGAGAGGCGGGCCAGCGGCAGCGCCGCGGCGAGCAGGGAGGTGGTGTGGAGGAAGTCGCGACGGGTTTGTTGCATGGGAGGAAGAACCGAAGGGATCCGCAGAAGCCGGCGCGGCGGGGCGATGCGCCGACGCTAGGCGCCACGGCCGGGCTGTCATCCGGAAAACGCGCGCCGGGCCGCGGCCGAGAGGGAATATTCAGGTGACCGGGAAACGGGAAGCAGGAACGCCCCCCTAGAGGGCGGGCGAACCGGCCCAATCCCCGCACGGAATCTTCCACCCGTCTCCCGGACCTAGCGGCGCGAGACGTGATAGCGGGCGATGGCCACGGCGGCGGCGGCGCCGATCTCATCGCCGAGCTGCGCCGGCACGACCTGGCAATCCCGCGCGCTCGCGGCCAGGGCCTCGCGCTGGATCACGGCCTGCATCGTTGGCGCGATGAAGCGCTCGCAGCGCTGGTAGATGCTGCCGATGACGATCCGTTCCGGGTTCAGGATATCGATGAAGATCGCCAGCGCCTCGCCGAGTCGCTCCCCCACTTCGCGCCAGATCGCAAGCGCGAGGGCGTCGCCCTGCTCCGCCGCAGTGCCCACCTCGCGCGCCGTGAGGCGGTCCGGCGCGACCGCCTTGAGTACGCTCGGGCCGGCGTGCTGGGCCACCCGCTGCCGCGCCAGCTGCGCGATGCCGCCCCCGGAGCAGAAACCCTCGAACGAGCCCGCCTTGCCGTAGCCGACGGGACCGTCGGCCGCCATCCGCATGTGGCCCACCTCGCCCGCGTTGCCCGTGATGCCCTCGTACATCCGGCCGTCGAGAATCAGGCCCGCGCCCATGCCGGTGCCCATCGTCAGGAACATCATGCTCTGGCAGCCGCGCCCCGCGCCGAACTGCCACTCGGCGAGCGCGCAGGCGTTCGCGTCGTTCATCAGGTAGGCCCGGCCGCCGAAGCGCCCGGTGAGCTGCGCGCAGATCGGGATCCGGTCCCAGCCCGGCAGATTGGGCGGCGACAGGATCAGGCCCCGGCCGCTGTCGAGCGGGCCGCCGCAGGAGACGCCGAACACCGGGTCCGGCCCGGGTCCCAGCTTGGCGATCTCGGCGAAGATCCGGTCGAGGGTGCCTGACACGTCGGTCGTGGCAAACCGCACCACCTCCCGCACCTGGTCCGGGCCCGCCGGCACGCTGAGCGCGCACTTCGTGCCGCCGATATCAACGCCGATGAGGTTCA
>CAZUQB010000555.1:0-2280 GCA_964622405.1 uncultured Opitutaceae bacterium
AAATTGAGCACCTGGCCGTGATCGCTCTGGGCCATCAGCTCGATCAGGACCTTGTGCGACTCCTCGCGCACCAGCGGGATTGGCGCGAAGGTGTTGGTGAAACCGAGCAGCTCGCCGACGGGCCGCGGGTCGGCCGGAGGCATGAGGCCGAGGTAGAAGCCCGTGAGCGGCGCCGGCCGGCCGGGTTCGCCGAGAACCTGCTCGAGGTTCCGCTGGATGCTCCCCAGCCAGCCGGCGTCGACCAAGCCGACGGGCTCGCCGGCCCGGAGGCCCTCCGCCGCGAGATAGGCGCGGGCGCGGGCGGACCGCGCGGCGACAGCGTCGCTCAGGATCGGGCGTCGCGCCGGCGCGAGCAGCCAGTCGGCGAGTTCCTCCCGCGTGGTCGGCGCGAGATTGGCGTCGAGGTCGAGATTTGCGAGGGGGGCCGGCAGGTGCGCGCGGGCCCAGTCCTCGCCGAGGCCGAGCTGGAGCAGCGTCTGGCGCAGCGAGTGAAAATGCCCGGTCGGCGCGGCCAGCCACCGCAGCGCCGTGGGCGACCCAAGCTCGGCGGGGCCGGCGAACACGAGACGCGAGGCGTACAGGTAGCGGCACTCGACGCCTCCCGGCCGGCCGGCCTGGAGCTGCCGGGCAATGCGCCAGAAGATCTGGCCGTCGCGGGCGAGGAAATAGAGGCGCCGAATCCCGCGCCGCTCGGCCTCGGCGAGCGTCCAGCGCACGAAGGCGCAAAACAGCGGTCCCGCGACGGCCGTGCCGGTTTCCCACAGCACGGCCTCCCGGTCATGGGCCGGTGAGTGGTCGAGCCGCGCCCGGCGCATCGCGCCCGCGAGCAGCGAACGCCAGGGCGGGGCGAACTCGCCGCGCGTGGCGCGGGCCTGCCGCTCCCGCGCGGTGAGGTGGACGTCGGTGAAATGCGTCGCGGTCAGGCCCAGCGCGCGCGGCTTCTCGACATCGGCAAACGGGTGGTCGCCTGTGTGGTGCCAGCCGTCGAACGCGACGCCGGCGGCATCCCGCACGTGCTCGAACATGCGGCCGGAACTCTTGTTGGCGCGAACCTCGCCGGAGATGAACAGCCGGTCGCCCGGCCGCATCACGCCCTCGCGCTCGAGCCAGCCGCCGAGCACCGCGGACGGCAGGTACATGTCCGAGAGGAACAGCAGCGGTCCCGCGGATTGCCTGGCCGCCGCGAGCAGGGGCTGGGCTCGCGGCACCGCGTGCAGGTGACGACTCTCGGTCTCCAGCTCGAGCTCGCGGGCACGGGCCAGCGCGGGAGGATTCCACCGCAGGAGGCGCGCGAGCACGGCGTGGATCTCGTCCAAGGTCACCTCCACCGCCGGCGATTCCTTCCGCGCCGTCAGCTCGGCCTGCCACCGGGCGGCGGCGAACGCCAGGGGAGGAAGTGGCGAAACTCCCTCGGCCTGCAGACGGGACCCGACCTGCACGAACAGGTCGCGGGGGTGCGCGAAATCGCGCGTCACCACCGTGTCAAACACGTCGAAGCTGGCGGCCGCCTTCATGCCGTCGCGCGGTCGGCCGTCGCGAGCAGGTTCGGCGTGAGGGTCACGCTCCGGCCCCGTTCCCAGCCGAGCTCGGCGATGTACCCCGCGCGGCGCCGCAGCCGGGCGCAGACGCGGAACCACCACGCGAGGGTCCGCCGCGTCGGCAGCCAGAACAGGAATCGCGGCCGGGGGAAGAACTCGATGCCGCCGCAGCGCACGTTCGTGAAGCCGGTCTGGGAAAGCAGGAACCTCAGGCTGTCGTCGGTGAAGCTGGTCTGGTGGGTGTAGTCGTTGTGGAACCAGAAGCCGCCGATGTCGCTCGCGGCGTTCGGCACCGAGCAGATGAGGCGGCCGCCCGGCGCGAGGCTGCGGCTGACGGCCCGGAGAAATTCCGGCTGGTCCTCGCGCCGCACATGCTCGAGCACGTCGAGCAGCAGGATCGCGCCGTACGCTCCGGGTCGCGCCGCCAGATAGTCCTCGGTGCGGGCCACCAGGGTGACGTCGAGGCCGCGTTGCCGGGCGTGCGTCACCTGGCCCGCATCGATGTCGATCCCGCTCACCTGGGTGTACCCCAGCGCCCGCACGTCCTCGATCACGTAGCCCCGGCCGCAGCCGACATCGAGGATGGGCTGGCTGCGGTCCGCGGGCAGCCGCGGCCCCAGCATGCGGTGGTGCAGCAGGGTCAGGCCGTGACGATGTCCCGGGGTGTCGGGATGGAACAGGGCGTAGTGCGCGGAATAGTCCAGCGACATGGGCGGCTCAGGAGCGGAATTGCGCGAGTAAA
>CAZUQB010000556.1:0-2276 GCA_964622405.1 uncultured Opitutaceae bacterium
TTTGCAGGGATTTTTCCAGTTGTTCCGCCTTCAACTCCGAGCAACAGTTGCTTCATGCAGCTGTGCTCACCCCCCAAAGCATGCATCACCCGTGCAGCCCCGCGCCTGCGATGTCCGCCTTTGCTGCGGACGATCATGGCCGTCGGGATCGCCTGGGTGATGGGGCTTGGATGCCTGCGGCTTGGCGCGTCGTCGATCCCGGCGACGCCCAGGCACTTCGACCTTCCGGCCGAAAACGCGGACATTTCGTTGAAGCGCTTCTCCGAGCAGTCCGGCGTGGACGTCGTCTTCGCCACCAAGATTGCGGCCGGGGTGAGGACCAATGCTGTAAAGGGCGAGTATCCGCCGCTGGAGGCGATCACGCGCTTGTTGGCCAACACGGGGCTGGTGCCTGTGTGCGATGAGACGAACGGGGCACTGATGGTGAGTCGCACAAACCCACAAACCATGCCCAACAAGATAACAAACCTGCCTACGGCACTTCGCCAGGCGCTGCTGAGCGTCCTGTTGATCTTCTCCCCCAGCGTCCAGGCCCAAACCACCGGCACGACGCCCGCCCCGGGCTCGGCCCAGGCCGCCAACGCCGGAGACACCGAGCCGGACAAGAACGAGGTTGTCCGCCTCAGCCCGTTCGAGGTGCACAGCGGCACCAACGAGGGCTACATCGCCTCGGAGACCATGAGCGGATCGCGCGTGAAGACCAAGATCTTCGACGTGCCCGCCTCGGTCAGCGTGATCACGCGCGACCTGCTCGATGACATGGGCGCGGTCGACCCGTGGCAGGCGCTGTCCAAGTCGGCGCCCGCCGTGACCACGTACGGCGCCCCCGGCGTGTTCGCCGGCGCGACGATCCGCGGCTTCCGCGCGCAGTTCTGGGCGGTGGACGGCGCCACCTCGGCGAGCGTCGGCCCGACCAGCAACTTCAACCTCGACGGCCTCGAGATCATCAAGGGCCCGTCGGCGCTTCTGTACGGCCCGTTCGGCGCGTACGGCGGCTACATCAACATGATGCCGAAGTGGGCCCGCCGGAACCCGATCAACAAGGTCGAGGTGTCGGTCGGCACGGACTCGTTCTACTCCGGCATGATCGACGTCGGCTACGAGGCGCTGAGCGACAGCCGCCTCCAGTTCCGCGTGGTGCTGGGCGACCTGAATTACGACCGGCCCGGCTTCAAGGGCGACTACACCCACTCGCTGGTGTTTGCGCCGTCGCTGACCTATGACATCAGCCCGAAGGTCAAGCTGAAGACCCGCGTCGAGTACAACCTCCGCGACTACCGCATCAGCTCCGTGCCGCTCGACGCGAACGGGGTGCCGATCCGCGGCCTGATCCCGAGCAACTACTTCCCGGGCTCGCACTCCGAGGACATGGAGTTCCAGACCCAGACGATGCTCACGGGCCAGCTCTCGGACGAGTGGGGCTTCAAGTTCCAGTTCGTGACGGAGTTCGACCACCCGAAGTCCTGGATCGGCGGCTTCGCCAACCGGACGACGCTGCCGGCGGCGGGCAACGACACCGTGACGATCTACAACTCGCACGGCGACTACTGCTTCAAGCAGTGGACGATGGACATGTCGGTCGCGTGGGACAAGGTCGACTTCGGCCCGGGCCTCGGCAACCACCTCGTCTTCAGCACGACGATCAACAACTGGACGAACAACTACCGGTGGAACGCCAACACCTCGATGGCGGGCCTGTATCCGGAGTACCAGACGGCACCCTGGACGACGTTCAGCATCCTGAACCCGCCGGCGCCGAACAGCACGATCGCCGCGGCCACCGCCACGGGGGAGAACAACCTCTACCAGCCCTACAACACGCAGTGGCTGGGTGGCGTCATGGGCACCGACACGTTCGAGATGTTCAACGGCAAGCTGAAGATGAACGTCGGCACGCGCTACAACTATGACGAGCGCTACTTCTGGAGCCAGACGCGCAGCGTCAAGGGCACGACGTTCGCGGGCAACCCGGGCGCGACGAAGGTCAACACGATCTTCCTCTGGCGCTACGGCGCGGTCTACCAGCCGACCAAGAACGTGGGGGTCTACTTCGGCCACGACGAGGGCTACCTCGCGGTGGGCGCGATCTTCAAGTTCGACGGTTCGCCGCTCGTGCCCGAGCAGGGCAAGAACGACGAGATCGGCCTCAAGATCGACAACCTCCACGCCCTCGGCGGCAACTTCTATGGCTCCGTCGCCTACTTCAAGCTGGGCGTGGACAACAAGTGGCGCGCCGACCCGGATCCGGCCCACGCGGGCTTCTTCATCCAGGACGG
>CAZUQB010000557.1:0-2276 GCA_964622405.1 uncultured Opitutaceae bacterium
TGCACGGCTCGTCCTCCGTCCCGCAGGACGAGGTCGCCCGCATCAACGCCGCCGGCGGCAAGATCGCCGGCTCGATGGGCGTCGACGTCAACGAGTACCTGCCCGCCGCCAAGCTCGGCGTCACCAAGATCAACATCGACACCGACGGCCGCCTGGTCTGGACCCGCGTGCACCGCGAGTTCTTCCGCGACCACCCGGGCGACTTCGACTTCCGCCCGCCGGGCAAGGTGTTCATGGACGAGTACGCGAAGTTCATCGCGAGCCGCAACGTGCTCCTCGGCAGCGCCAACCAGCTCGCCGACGTCCGCAAGTCGCTCGGCAAGTAAGGCCGCGCACCGGCAAGTCTTCCAGGGCGGGGCCACGGCCCCGCCCTTTTTTGTGGCCGGACCCCGCGCCTGGTCGCATTCCCCTTTCCTCGGGATCAGGGCCGGTCCACACTCCGCTCATGCGCCTGATCCGGTCCGCCTGCCTTTGGCTGCCGCTCGCCGCCAGCCTGCTCGCCGAGGAGCCGCCGCGTCGCCTCGAGCCCTTCGTGGTCCATGCGCCTCCCATGCCGGCCCAGCCCGTGCCGCCGCTGATCCGGCTGAAGGTCGACGACCACCTCCGCACCGCGCGGTTCGGCGCGGTGGCCGTCGCCGACGGTGACTTCATCTACATCGTCGGCGGTGCAAACTCCGAGGGCACGCGGCTCCGCAGCATCGAGCGCTACGACCTCCGCACCGGCCGGTGCGAGCCGTTCGCCGAGCTGAAACGCGGCCGGCGCAATCACCGCGCCGTCGTGGTCGATCACCGGCTCTACGTCCTCGGCGGTTACGTCGAGACGAATTGGGTCGGTGACGAGCCCTTCGAGCCCATGGTCGAGATAGTCGACCTCGCCACCGGCCGGGTTTCCCGCGGCCCGGACCTGCCCGAGGCGCGCGCCAACTTCGGCTGCGTCGCCGCCGGCGGAAAGATCTACGTGATCGGCGGCGCCCGGCTGCGCGGCAGCGCCATCACCAACACGAACACCACCTGGGTCCTCGACCTCGCCAGCCAGCACTGGAGCGCCGGCGTGCCGATGGGGACTCCCCGCATGGCCGGCGCCGCGCTCGTCGACGGCGGTTTTATCGTCGTGCCGGGCGGCTACGGCGGCCACCTGCCCATGGCCAATGTCGAGGTCTACATCCCGGCCGAGCGGCTCTGGCGGGTGCTCCCGCCGCTGCACGCGCCCACGCCCGCCATGGCGGTCACCTTCCTCGGTCATCATCTCTTCCTGTTCGGCGAGCACGAGCTCGTGGCGTACGACCTCGCGACGAAGCGCTCGGCCGCCTACCGGTTCGAATACGAGGCGAGCCGCGACGTCGCGCCGGCAATCGCCGGCGGCCGGATCTACGTCTTCGGCGGCGACCGGTCGCGCGAGCCGCTCGACATGGAGCAGTATTTCCCGACCGCCCAGGCCGACAGCCTGCCCACCCCGGGCGCGCCGCGCAGCCAGGCCATCGTGACCCGCGACAGCGGTCCCACCGACACCGAGCATGAGGCGATGGACACGATCCAGGTGTTCGAACTGCGCGAGGTCGCTCCGGTCCACCCGTGACCGGCGCTTGAATATCCACGATCATTGCCGTTGCACCGTCTGCGGGCCTGCGTGAAATCTTGCGCCGCCCGTCGGGCTGACCGGTGGGTTGCCGAGTGCCGCCGCCGTCCCTCATCCGCCCGCTGCTTCGCCCGCTGTCCCTGATCGCGGTGCTGGCCCTTGGCGCCTGGCTGCTCTGGCCGCCCGCGGACCGGCCCCGCGAGGGCGCCTCCGGTCCCGTTGCGCCCGCGCGCGCCGTGAAGCACGTGATCCGCTTCGCCCCCGGCGGGAATTATTTCCCCGGCACGCTGCCGCAGGGCGTGGGCGAACCCCTCCAGGGCATCACCAAGGTGATCGCGGCGTTCGAGGCGCGGTTCCCTGACACCCGCGTCGAGGTGATCAACACGCCCGTGCTCCGCGAGTTTCTCGTCACCCAGCTGAGCGGCGGCTCCGCGCCGGACATCATCACCGTCAACGTCGAGGACGTCTGGGTCGACACGCAGAAGAACTGGTACGTGCCGCTGGACCGCTTCCTCGAGGCCCCGAACCCGTTTGTCGCGGAGCGCGATCCCAATGGCCCGGGGGCGCGGCAGTGGTGGGACATGTTCCGCTACCAGGCCATCTCGCGCGGCAAGAAGGGTCCCGACGGCCAGAACTACTGCATCAGCCTCGACATGGTCGAGACGGGGATCTTCTACAACAAGACCTTCTTCGCGGCGCA
>CAZUQB010000558.1:0-2272 GCA_964622405.1 uncultured Opitutaceae bacterium
GGCACGCTCATCTTCATCAGCCACGACGTCTATTTCATCCGCCAGCTCGCGCGGACCGTCCTCCACGTGCACTCCGGCCGGCTGACTCCGTACGCCGGCGACTACGACTACTACCTCGAGAAGTCCAAGGCCGCCAACGCCCGGGCCGCCCTGACCGCCGGCTTCACCGACGCCCGGCCGCCCGCCGCGCCGGTCGCGACCCCCGCCACCCCGGCCCCCGCCGCCCCGGCTCCGGCCAAGCGCCGCGGCAGCCCGAACGAGATCAAGCGGCTCCACGCCGAGGTCCACCGGCTCGAGGAGGAGGTCGCCCGCCTCGAGGCCAAGCAGAATGAGCTCACCGCCGCCCTCGAGGCGCCCGAGACCTACGCCGACAAGGGCAAGTTTCATCAGCTCAACCGCGAGCTCAGCGTGATCGTCGACGAGGTCGCCGCCGCTACCACCGCGTGGGAGCAGGCGGCGCAGAAGCTCGCCGAGCTCGAACGGGGCTGAGCGTTTTCGCCCGGAGGGCACCGCGGCGGAAATCCCTCCGCCTCTTCTCCGTTCTCTCCGTTGCCTCCGGTAAGTTCTCCCCAGCCGCCTAGCCGATGATCTCGTCGATCAGACGCGGCGTCGGCACCGGCTCGTCCCCGATCACGATCGCCGCGGCCAGCATCGCCGTGGCGGCCGCCAGCATCCGCTCGTCGTTCGCGTGCACGATCGCGAGGGACTGGCCGGCCGCGACCTTTTCGCCGACCTTCACCAGGCCGTCCACACCCACGGCCGGATCGACCGGATCCGAGGCCTTCACCCGTCCGGCGCCGAGTTGCAGCGTCGCCAGCGCGACCGCCAGCGCGTCGACGTCCCGGACGTACCCCGCGCGCGGCGCGGCCAGCGGCACTTTCAGTCGCGCCTGCGGCAGCCGGCCGGGCTCGTCAGCCACGCGGGCGTCGCCGCCCTGCGCCGCGACCAGCTGGCGGAATTTCTCCCGGGCCGTGCCTTGGACGATGGCCGCCTCGAGCCGCGCCCGCGCCTCGGCGGCGGTCCGGGCCGCCCCGGCCAGCAGCAGCATCTGTTCGCCGAGCGCGTAGGTCACCTCCATGGTGTCGGCCGGCCCCTGGCCCCGGAGGCAGGCGATGGACTCGGCCACCTCGAGCGCGTTGCCCACCGCCCGGCCCAGCGGCTGGTCCATCGCGGTGAGCACCGCCCGCATGGGCGTGCCCATCGCGTTCGAGACCGCCACCAGCGCCTGCGCCAGCTCGCGCGCCTTCGCCTTGTCCTTCATGAACGCCCCCCGGCCGAATTTCACGTCGCCGACCAGCACCTCGGTGCCCTCGGCCAGTTTCTTGGAGAGGATGCTGCCGCAGATCAGCGGGATGCACTCCACCGTGCCGGTCACGTCGCGCAGCGCATAGAGCTTCTTGTCGGCCGGCGCCAGCTCCGCGGTCTGCCCGATCAGGCACACGCCGATCCGCGCGAGCTGCGCCTGGTACTGGGCCGAGGACAGGTTGACGCTGAAGCCCGGGATGGACTCGAGCTTGTCGAGCGTCCCGCCCGTGTGCCCCAGCCCGCGGCCCGAGATCATCGGCACCGCCACGCCGCAGGCCGCCACCATGGGCGCGAGGTGCAGCGAGACCTTGTCGCCCACCCCGCCGGTCGAGTGCTTGTCCGCCTTCGGCTGGCGGACGCCCGACAGGTCCGCGACGTAGCCGGAGCGCTTCATCGCGTCGGTGTAGTCCGCGGTCTCCGCGGGCGTCATGCCGCGGATGAAGATCGCCATGAGCATCGCGCTGAGCTGGTAGTCCGCCCACGAGCCGTCCGTCGCGCCGCGGACGAACGCCGCGATCTCGTCCCGCGTCAGGACGCCGCCGTCGCGTTTCCTCGCGATGATGTGCTGGGGAAAAAGCCGCTCGCTCATGGCGGACAATGAACCGGCCCGGGCCGCACGGCGCAACGCCGCAGAATGGTCTCCGCGCGTGCTGGCGGCCGGGGGCCGGGACGGAAATGTCCTACGCCGACGGGAACCCGTAGGCCCGCTCCACCCGGGCGACGCGCACCGAGTAGTCCTGGTACCAGGTCTGGCGGCCGCCGCGCTGGGCCTGCTGGTGGTCGGTGTGGGCCTTCCAAGCCCGGATCGCCTGCTCGTCCGCCCAGTAGCTCACGGTGATCCCGCGGCCGTCCGCCCCGCGCACGCTGTCGATGCCCAGGAACCCCGGCTGCTTCGCGCCGAGCTCCACCATCCGGGCCGCCATCGCGTCGTAGCCGGCGTCGCCGGCGGTGCGCTGCGAGGTGAAGA
>CAZUQB010000559.1:0-2272 GCA_964622405.1 uncultured Opitutaceae bacterium
GGCGCGCACCGTCGGCGGCATGCTGCTGACCTGCCAGGCCGGTTTCGAAGCGCTGCTCGAGCGTGAGCTCGTCGCGGCGGGCGCCGCCGTGCTGGAGAAGGGGCCGGGCTGGGTCCGGACCGGCGAGACCGCCTTCCGGGAGTCGCTGGCCTTTGCGCATCTCGAGTTGTTGTCGCCGGTCGCGGTCCGGGGTGAGTCGGTGAACGCCCTGGCGCAACGGATCGCGGACTTCCTGCTCGCCAGCCTGAAGGGCGAGCGCATCGAGGCCGCGTGGCCGAATGTCTGGCTGGGTCCCGCCGAGCTGGTCGGGCTCGGCCGGCGCATGGGCAGCGTGCAGGACGCGTGCGGGGAGATGCTCCGCAAGCGGCTCTCGCGCGTGGCCCGGCTCGCGGTGCCGGACCTGCCGCGGGGCGCGGGACCGGCGCGGGGGCTGTTTGTGTTTTTCACCGACTTTGGCTGCGCGTGGGTGACGCGCGACGCCCGGGTGCACGGCCCGCGGCGCATGGCGGACGACGCGCTGGCGCCGTCGCGGTCCTACCTGAAGGTGGAGGAGGCGTACGTGGTGCTCGGCCGTGAACCCGCGGCGGGCGAGACGGTCTGCGACCTGGGCGCGGCGCCGGGCGGCTGGAGCTACAGCGCGGCGAAGCGCGGGGCGCGGGTCGTGGCGATCGACAATGGTCCGCTGAAGGGTGGGGCGCTCGACCATCCGCAGATCGAGCACCGGCGGGAGGATGCCTTCCGGTTCGCGCCGGCCGCGGGCGCGAGCTTCGACTGGCTGTTCTGCGACATGGTCGAGGAACCGCATCATGTGCTCCAGCACATCGTGGACCCGTGGCTGGCCCGCGGCTGGTGCCGCCATTTCGTGGTGAACCTCAAGTTCGGCCGCGTGGACCCGGTGGCGCTCCTGCAGGAATTGCGCGCCGCCGCGTCGCCCCTCATGCGTCACGCGACGAACGTGCGCATCGTGCACCTCTATCACGACCGCGAGGAATTCACGGTCGTGGGCGACGTGGCGCGGGAAACCCCTAGTTCACCCTGATCCTCCGCGAACGATTCGGAGGGTCGGGATTTGGCTGCGCGGCGATGGGCGCGAGTAAGCGGTTTCCCTAGGCCGGGAGCGAACATTCACGGCCGGCCATTTTCCGGGCTAGTAATTCGGTGGCGCCGGGTGCTTGATTGGGCTTCTTTTCCACCCATGAAACGCACGCTCCTGCAATTGTTCCTGGCCGCGTGGCTGCTCCCGCTGGCCGTGTTCGCCGCCGACCCGGGGTTCAACGGCCGGTGGCGCCTCGACACCGCGCGCAGCACCGCGCTCGACGGCTGGTCGACGCTCGACCTCGTGATCACGGTCGACGGCCCGAAGGTCACGCTCTTCCACGACCTGACGTGGCATGCCACGAAGGTCACCGCGACGAACGTCGTGGACACCGCGCAACCGGCGCTGGTGAAGGACTTCTTCCGCCTGGACCAGCGCCACATGGCGGTCTACGCGCGCCCGGGCGAGACGACGCCGGTCACGGCCGCCTGGCTTGACGCCGGCCGCACGCTGCGCGTTGAGGCGCAGGTGCCGCTCGAGACGTCGCAGGGCAACGCCACGATGCGGCTGTACCAGGAGTACCGCCTGGTCGAGGGCGACAACGAGCTGGTGCTGATCGAGCTGCACCACACCCGCAACCGCCCGCTCGTCTATCTCTTCACCCGGGTGCCGGCGGAGGCGGCCCAGAAATAATCCCATGAAAAAGCACCTTTCGCTCCTGTTTCTCGCCCTGACCGCCACGGTCGCGCTGCGCGCCACCCCGGCCGCCCCGGCCCGCGAGTCGTACGTGATGCACTTCGACTCCGACTGGAAGATCGCCTCGGGCCTGCCCGAGAAGGCCATGCTGATCGGCCTCCAGGGCATCGCCAACCGCGCGGCCCCCCGGCTCTACATCGTGCACGCGGCCGACTTCCCGTGGGAGATCACCGGCCCGCTCAAGGATTTCTACGAGCGCAAGCACGGCGTGCGGTTCACCGAGCTGAAGACGGCGGACGAGGCGCTCGCGCACCTCGCGCAGTACGCCAAGGGCTACGTCGTCTGGGATCCGGCCGTGATGCCGACGATGAACGTCGCGTACACGATCGCGGGCCTCGAGGACGGCATCATCGTGACCCCGGCCCTGATCCCGCTGGCGGAGCGCCACGGGCTCAAGCCGATCGACGACCTCCGTGGACGCTATGACGGCAAGACCGACGCGCAGATCTACACGGACGCCAAGGCCCGCTACTGGGCGCG
>CAZUQB010000560.1:0-2271 GCA_964622405.1 uncultured Opitutaceae bacterium
TAGGTGACCTTGCGCAGGAAGGCGTCCTGGTTCTCGCCGCCCGGCGTCGGGTAGTCGGGGAACCGGTAGCCGAGATCCGCCAGGGTGAACTCCAGCCGCTCCGCGACCCGCGCGCTCTCCGCCACGGCCTCGGGCAGGTCGGGGAAGAGCGCGGCCATCGCGGCGGCGTCCTTGACGTGCGCCTCGCCGTTGGGCGCGAGCAGGCGGCCCGCCTGGTCGAGCGTGGTGTGGTGCCGCAGGCAGGTGAAGACATCGAGCACCGCGGCCGCCGGCGGCGTGGCGTAGCGCACGCCGTTGGTCGCGAGCAGCGGCACGCCGGCCGCCCGGGCCCAGTCGACGACAAACTCGTTCTCGTCCTCCTCGCCCGGCCGCCGGTGCCGCTGCAGCTCCGCGCGGAGGCCGTCGGGCCCGAAGATGGCGCGCAGCCGCTCCCCGGCCGCCGCCGCGGCCGCCGCGCCGCGCTCCCGCCACGCGCGCCGCAGCGGGCCCTCCTCGTCGCCGGTGAGCGCGAGGAGCCCGGCGTGGCCGGCGGCGAGCTCGGCCCACGTGACGCGACCCTCGCCCTTCGGGGCGCGGAGGTTGGCGGTGGTGAGCAGCGCGCAGAGCTGGCGGTAGCCGGCGGCTGTGGCGACGAGCACGGGCAGCACGGTCGCGTCCTCCATCACGAGCTCGCAGCCGACCAGCGCACGCACGCCCGCGGCCCGCGCGGCCACGTGCAGGCGCACGGCGCCGTAGATGCCCCCGCGGTCGCAGAGGGCGAGGGCGGGCAGGCCGCCGCGGGCGGCCGCCTCGAGCAGCTGCTCGGGCGAGGATCCGCCGCGCAGGAAGGAGAAGGCGCTCCGGGCGTGCAGCTCGACGTAGGCCATGGTCAGTCCAGCTCCCCGTCGATCCGCCAGCCGTCCCGGTCGCGGCTGAGCTGGTAGAGCCCGCCGTCCGCCAGCTCCACCTGCCAGAGCTCCACCGCCCACGCCCCGGGCCGCCACCAGCCGCCGCACAGCCGCCACGGCCCGCGGCGCGCGCGTAGCGCGCCGCGCACGGCGCCCTCGAGCGCGACCGGCCCGGCGGCGTCGCACGCCACGCGCACCGGCCACGCGGGCCGGAAGCGGCGCAGCACGCCGCCGCGCGGGGCGTGGGCGGACGGCGGGTCGGGTGCCGCGACCGTCGCGGCGGGCCGCTCCAGCCGGAAGGCGTCCGGGGCGTGGCTGTCGAGCGGCGCCGGCGTGCCGACGCGGTCGTCGCCCACCAGCGCGGCCAGCCGGGCGAGGTTTTCCCAGAAGGCGGGCGGATCGGCGAGCCCGGTGTCGAACAGGCCGTCCTGGCGCTCGGCGGCGCGCGCGGCCGCGGCCGCGAGCCGCACGCCCGCGACGCGGGCGGCGAGGCGGACGGTGTCGAGATGGGACTGGAGCACCCGGAGCCAGGCGTCGACGTCGGTGCCCGGCTCGGGGAGGCGGAACTCGCGGCGGTACGCGGTCTCGTCCTCGAGCTCGAGCGTGAGCGTCAGCGCGGCGGCGGCGAAGCCCGCGGCGCGGAGCTCGAGGGCGATGCGCTCGGCATAGCGGCGGAGCTTGAAGAGCAGGGGCTCGGCGGACTCCACCGGCGGCTCGTAGAGCCACGCGGCGGCGAACGACCGGGCCGGGACCGTCAGGCGGAGCACCGGCGGGGAGTCGCCGCGGGCGCGGTCCCAGAGCGCCGCGCCGTCGGGCCCGAGCCGCCGCCCGACCTCGCCCTTCGGCAGGGCGGTGAGCTCGCCGAGCGTGCGGATGCCCCACTGCGCGAGGAGCCCGGCCTGCGCCGGGGTCGGTTCGGCGAGGGCGAGCGGCAGCGGCCCGAGGAAGGCGGCGGGATCGGACACGACCAGCACGGGATCCCCGTGGCGGGCGGCGAGGCGCGCGAGCAGGGGTGTCGCGGCGAGGCCGCCGCCGGGCGGGAGACCCAGCGCGCGGAGCTCGAGGATGGCGCGGTGGAGCGCGGCCTCGGTGCGGACCGGGTCCGCGCCCTGCAGGTCGACGGTGCAGTCGCCCGGGGCGGTGGACTCGACGCGCGGCGAGAGCGTGAAGCCGGCGGCGACGAGGAGCCGCTGCGCCTCCTGCTCGGCGGCGGGATCGCGCTCGCGCAGGACGAGGCCGGGGCAGCGGGCGGCCGCGAGCGGGACGGCCAGGCCCGGTGTGGCGCGGGCGGCGGCCGGCGAGCTCTCGCGCACCACGGCGCGGCGGCCGTCGCCGGCGACCAGCGCCACGGGCCGGCCGGCCAGCCCGGGCTCGGCGCGCAGGA
>CAZUQB010000561.1:0-2266 GCA_964622405.1 uncultured Opitutaceae bacterium
TGACCCCGCGCCAGCTGAAGGAACTGCACATCCAGACGGTGATGCCGGAGTAGGCTGCGGCGCTGGGTTGAGAAGTTGACGGTTGAAAGTTGAGGGGAGGGGCGGTCCGGCCCTTGAACGCTCAGCGTTCAACCATCAGCCCCACCGTCACCGCTGTCGGTTTGGCGTTTGGCGGCCTGGAATTTGGCGTTTTCCCTTCCCTCGTTAGCCGATCGGGCCTCGCGGGTCGGGTGCGCCTAATATTTCTCCGGTAAGGCACAAGAGGGGCTTGCGCCGCTGGCTTTCCCTATGCAGAAATAGGACCATTCCATGAAACTTATCATTGCCGTCATCAAGCCGTTCAAACTTGAGGAAGTGAAGGAAGCGCTGTCTGCCATCGGCATCGAGGGCATGACCGTCATCGAGGTGAAAGGCTTCGGCCGCCAGAAGGGCCACACCGAGATCTATCGCGGCAGTGAGTACACCGTGGACTTTCTCCCGAAGGTGAAGATCGAGATCGTCGTCGCCGACGACATGAAGGACAAGACGGTCGAGGCCATCGTGAAGTCCGCCAAGACCGGCAAGATCGGCGATGGCAAGGTCTTCGTCGTGCCGATCGAGGAGGCCGTCCGCATCCGGACCGAGGAGCGCGGCGAGGCCGCCGTCTGAGGCCGCGGAATCGTATCTTTCGAGAGGCGGGGCGAATTCGCCCCGCCTTTTTTTGTTTTCCAGCCGAACGCCCCCCGTCGAAGCCGCCGAGCAGGGCGAAGTCCCTCCTCGCGGGGCCGCGAGGCCGGGATTCTCCGGCGAAACCTGTGGGTGGGGTGCCCTCACCCCGCCTTCCTCCTGCCGGCAAGGGCACCCGGCTCGGCCCGCCGCGCACCCGCTTGACCAACCCGGTCGCATCCCGCCACTTCGGCATTCGGCGGGGGACGTCCGGCCTTGGAGTTAGCCTGGCCTGTGGTGCCGTTTCGCCGCCATGACGCGCCGCCCTCACCGGCTGGCATGGGTGCTGCTTTAGGGGAGCCCCGATGACCATGCATACTCCCCAGCGAATCCTTCGAAAGTGTCTCCTCGCGTGTCTGGCGGGATTGTTCTGCCTGACCGCTCTCGCGCAGACCCCTGCGCCAGCCGCCCCCACGACCGACGAGCGCCTGGCCGCGCTTGAGGCGTACATCAACAACGGCGATCCCGGCAAGGCCCTCACGGGCGTGCCCGGTCCCGGACACAACGGCTGGATGATGGTGTGCTCGGCGCTGGTCCTCTTCATGACGCTGCCCGGACTTGCCCTGTTCTACGGCGGTCTGGTTCGCCGGAAGAACGTCCTCTCGGTGCTGGCCCAGTGCCTGGGCATCACCGGTCTGGTCACGATCCTCTGGTGGGCGGTCGGCTACAGCCTGGTGTTCGGCACCAGCTTCGGCAGCGCCTTCTTCGGGGGCTCGGAGTATTTCTTCCTGAAGGACGTCACCTCCGCGCCGAACACGAACTACGCGTACTGGGTCTCGCAGAACGTCTTCTCGATGTACCAGCTGATGTTCGCGATCATCACCCCGGCGCTGATCGTCGGCGCGATCGCCGAGCGCATGAAGTTCACGGCGATCCTCGCGTTCGTGCTGGTCTGGATGTTCCTGGTCTACTTCCCGCTGGCGCACATGGTCTGGGGCGCCAACGGCCTCATGAACGGCGTGTGGAACGCCGACGCCAAGATCGCGGCGATCGACTTCGCGGGCGGCACCGTGGTGCACATGAGCTCGGGCTGGTCCGCGCTGCTCCTCTGCCTCATCCTCGGGCCGCGCGTCGGCTTCGGGAAGGAGAAGATGGCCCCGCACAACATGGTGCTCTGCATGGTGGGCACCGGCATGCTGTGGGTGGGCTGGTACGGCTTCAACGCCGGCTCGGCCGTCGCGGCCGACGGGGTCGCCGCCAACGCCTTCATGACCACCACGCTGGCCGCCGCGGTTGCCGCCTTCGTCTGGGGCGCGATCGAGAAAATCTTCCGCGGTCACGCTTCCATCCTGGGCTTCTGCTCGGGTGCGGTCGCCGGCCTCGTCGTGATCACGCCCGCCGCCGGCTTCGTCAACTCGACCGGCGCGGTCATCATCGGCGTCCTCGCCGCGGTGGTCCCGTACCTCGCGTGCACCAAGCTCAAGGCGAAGTTCGGCTATGACGACGCGCTCGACACCTTCGGCGTCCACGCCGTCGGCGGCACGCTCGGCGCGCTCGTGACCGGCCTCCTCGCGACCGCCTCGGTCAACGCCAACCTCACCGGCGGCCCGGCCACCAAGAA
>CAZUQB010000562.1:0-2260 GCA_964622405.1 uncultured Opitutaceae bacterium
TGAGGAACCGGGCATGGCTGATGGAACCGAAAGGCCGGGCGCAACGCAAGACCCCGCGAGCCGCTTCCGGAATCTGGAATCCGAAATCCGGAATCACCTCGCCAGCCCGCACTCGGTCCGAATCAGCGCGTAAGCCTCGGCAGGGGTCTCCACCACGCGCCAAGCCCGGATGCGCAGCGATTTCTCCACGGCGCGGCCGTGCGTGATCAGGAGGGTCCGGACGCCCAATTCGGCCCCGGCCAACAGGTCGACGTCAGCGTCGCCGATGAACAGGCTCTGGTCCCGGGTGACCTTCAGGCGGCGCAGCGTTTCCTCCAGCCCGCCCGGATGCGGCTTGTGGGTCGGCAGGTCGTCGCCGTAGACGCACGCGGCGAGCTTCGGGGCAATGCCGTTCTCCTTGAGGATCCACTCGGCCGACTCGCGTTCCCGCCCCGTCCAGACCGCCACGCCTCGCTGCGCGCCAACGAGCGCGTCCAGCAAACCCGTCATTCCGTCGAACGGTCGGATCAGGCGCCAGTGTTTCAGGCTGTAGCCGCGCAGGCGCTCCATGGCGTCCGCGACCCCGGCGGGCGACCCGATCAGGGTCTGGAACGTCCGCTCGGGCGGCCCGCCCAGGTGGGCCATGATCTGCGCGGGAGTGAGTTCGCCGCAGGCCGGCTTGAGCGCGTGGGCAAAGGCCCGCAGGACGAGCGGCATGCTGTCCACCAGGGTCCCGTCGAGATCAAACACGACGGCCCTCGGCGCGGAAGGTCGCGTCATGGCGCCACCGGCGTGGTCTTCAGCGGGATCGGGGCCGCGAGCGAGAGCTGCTCGGGATCAAACACCGCGGCGGGCAGCGTGCGGTTGAGCGACGCCGCCGTGACCTGGAAACGCACCTTGTCGCGCGTCACCTCGTTGCGGAAATCCACCGACTTCGGGATGTACTGGTCGGAAACCTTGACCAGATCCACCAGCGAGAGGGTCCGGAGCACCTGATCCTTGGCGCCGAGCAGCTCGGTCTGCACCGGCACGTTGAACTGGGTGTCAAGGTAGGCCCGCACGCCCCGGATGTCCGGATGCTGCGCCGCCCAGGCCGCCGGCGGACGGAACAGGAACACATGAGTGGGACGGCTCCGTACGCGGGTCAGCCGCTCGAGCTTCCAGTCGTTCCAGTAGATGTAGGGCATCAAGAGGTCGAATGCGGTCAGTTCGACTCCCGGCACCAGCGCCTCGAACGCATCGACCAGGCGGGTCACCGGCGTGGCGTCGGCGGTGTCGAGGCACCACACGCGCGCATCCTCGCCGTTCTGCAGCAGCAGCCGGCGCTCGCCGCCGGAGGGCAGCGAGAAGGCGACGCGGGTCACCGCCCCGCCGTCATTGCGGCCGCCCCAGAGCCGTCCCGGCACGTCGCGCTCGTCACCGCGGCGCGGGAAGATCCGGAGATCGAACTCGAGGTAATACTCGCCGGGAATGCCCGCGCGGCGGAACACCTCGAGCGCCCGCTTTCCTTCCTCCTGACTCGGACCGTTGAGCTGGAGATATTCGGACGGGGCGGACGGGGTGTTGGTCGGCGGGCCCGCGCGCAGCCCGACGACGAGAAGGGCCGAAACAAAAAGCGCCCGCCCTATGCAGGCGGGCGCAAAGTCTGCCACGAGGGCCATGCAGGATCAGGGCTTCGGCGCGGCGGGAGCCGGCTGCGCGGGTGCCGTCGCCGGCTTGGCCGGGGCGGTGATGGTCGGGAGCGCGTCGCCGGTGGCGCTGGCATGCTTCCGCTGGTAGATGTGCCCGAGATAGAGGGCGAAGCTCAGCACGAAGAAGGCGATGGCCGCGTTGATCGTGGCCTTGCTCAACACGTTACCCGTGTCGGCGCCGAACGTCGCCTCGGTCATGCCACCGCCCAGCGCGGATCCCACGCCACCGTCGCTCTTGGCCTTCTGGGCCAGGACCACGAGGATGAGGAAGACCGAAATGAGGATCAGCAGCGCGGTCAGGATCGGAAGAAGAATGCTCATGTGAAGGGGTCAAAACAGCAGGCGCCGGCCGGGATTGTCAATGCCGGGATGCGGGCGCTCGGCGGTGGGCGGTCGGCCGTGGACCGTGTCCGCCGGTAGGTCCGTGACTGAGCAGAGCTTACCGGTTTCAGCCGTCGATTCACAGCCTACCGCCCACAGTCCACCGTCAACCGCCTATGTCTCCAACCCGAGCTTCTCCAGCAGGCGCTGCAGATCCTCGTTGCCGTGGTATTCGATCACGATGCGGCCCTTCTTCGGCGAGTGGATCA
>CAZUQB010000563.1:0-2259 GCA_964622405.1 uncultured Opitutaceae bacterium
AGCACAAGGCCCACCTCGTCGGCCTCTCCGCGCTGCTCACCACGACCATGCCCGCGATGAAGGAGACGGTCCGCGTGCTCAAGGCCGCGGGTCTCACCGGCACGAAGATCATGGTCGGCGGCGCGCCCATCACGCAGGCGTTCGCGGACGACATCGGGGCCGACGGCTATGCCGCCGACGCCGGCACGGCCGTGGACGTCGCCAAGCAGCTCGTGGCCGCGGCCTGAACGGCCACGGCCCCCGGTGGCCATGGGGACCGGACATGATGACGACATCCATGACGGGGTGCGAACGGGTGAACCGCATGTTCGCCCGGCGGGATCAGGACCGGATTCCGCGGCAGGACACGTTCTGGCCCGAGACCATCAGTCGCTGGCAGCGCGAGGGGCTGCAGTGGGACCATAACGACGCCCTGCGGCTGCTCGGGGCGGACTTCCAGGCCCTTTGCTGGTCCTGGCCGGCCGTGTTTCCCGGGCAGCGCGAGGTCCTGAGCCAGGATGCGGAGACCGAGACCGTGCGCGACGCCTGGGGCGGCGTCGCGCGGTTCTGGAAGGGCCGCTCCGGCACGCCCGAGCACATCAGCTTCGGCTGCGACTCGCGCGAGGCGTGGGAGCGGACCTACCGGCCCGCGATGCTCGCGGCGCCCAACCAGATGGACACCAAGCTGGCCGCGCTCCGCTACCGCGAGGCCCGCCAGCTCGGCAAGTGGACCCACCTTTCCGGGGTCGAGGGCTTCGAGGCCCTGCGCAAGATCATCGGCGACGAGGTCTGCCTGGTGGCGATGATCGAGGATCCCGAGTGGATCCGCGACATCGTGAAGGTCCACACCGAGGTGGTCCTCCGCTCCTTTGAGGGCATCCTGGCCGAGGGCGTCCAGCCCGACGGCGTCTGGATCTACGGCGACATGGCGTTCAACCACGCCACGATGTGCTCGCCGGCGATGTACAAGGAGCTGATCTGGCCGTTCCACCGCCAGATGGCCGACTGGGCCCACCGGAACGGCATGAAGGTGATCTACCACACCGACGGCCGGGTCAGCAGCGTGCTCGACCTCTACATCGCCGCCGGCTTCGACTGCCTGCAGCCGATCGAGGCGAAGGCCGGGATGGACATCCGGCAGTTCGCGCCGACGCACGGCGACCGGCTCGCGATGTTCGGCAACATCGACGTGATGAAGATGGCGACGAACGACCTCGACCTGATCGAGGAGGAAATCCGCACCAAGTTCGCCGCCGGCATGGCCACGCGCGGCTACGCCTACCACTCCGACCACTCCGTGCCGCCGCAGGTCAGCTGGCAGACCTACCAGGGCATCATCCGGCTCGTGGAAAAATACGGCGGCTACTGACCCCTTTCGCATGACTCCCAACCCGATCCAACCCTTCCTCCCGAAGTGGCGCGGCACGCTGACCGACCGCGAGCGGTTCCGCCGCCAGATGCACCACCAGCCGGTGGACCGGTGCTTCAACATGGAATTCGGGTACTGGGACGACAACTTCAAGCTCTGGCCGATGTTCCGGGACCACGGCATCACGAACAACACCGACGCCGACGTCTTCCTGAATTTCGACCGCACCGACGTCCTCTACACGCCGTGGATGCACCCGGTGTTCCCCACCGAGGAGATCTCGCGCACGGCCAACAGCCGCATCCTGCGCAACGGCGACGGCCTCATCGCCGAGGTGCCGCTCGACGGCCACGACACCATCCCCCACTTCCTCGAGGCCACCGTGAAGACGCCCGCGGACTGGGCGAAGGTGAAGGCCGAGCGCTTCGACCGGGGCCACCCGGACCGCAAGCTCGACCTCGCCGCCCTCCGGCAGAAATACCCGGCCGACCGCGACTATCCCGCCGGCATCTGGTGCGGCTCGATGATCGGCAAGGTCCGCGACATGCTCACCGTCGAGGGCCTCGCCTATGCCGTCTACGACTACCCGGAGATGGTCGAGGACATCGTCGAGGTGTCCTGCCAGCTGGTCGAGGACACGCTCGACCAGGTGCTGCCGCATATGAAGTTCGACTTCGCCTCGGGCTGGGAGGACATCTGCTACAAGAGCGGCCCCCTCGTCTCCGTCGGCTTCTTCCGCGACGTCGTGGTGCCGCGCTACCAGCGCATCACGAAGAAGCTCCGGGCGCACGGCATCGACATCTTCTGGATCGACTGCGACGGCGACGTGCGGCCGCTGATCCCGCACTTCCTCGCGGGCGGCGTGAACACGATGTTCCCGTGGGAGGTGAACGGCTCCGGCCACCCGGGCG
>CAZUQB010000564.1:0-2248 GCA_964622405.1 uncultured Opitutaceae bacterium
GCCGGGAGCCAGCTGCAGGTGTACGTGCGGCAGCAGAGCCGGAAGTCGGGGGTGTTGGGCGAAAGGCCGACATGCTGCGGCGCGCCAACCAGGTAGCCGAGCCAGCTGCAGTAGAAGGTGCCGAAATTCACGATCACGATCAGGAACCAGT
This sequence comes from uncultured Opitutaceae bacterium, assembly GCA_964622405.1. GTDB lineage: Bacteria > Verrucomicrobiota > Verrucomicrobiia > Opitutales > Opitutaceae > Opi-474. The sequence continues at coordinate 152 of CAZUQB010000564.1, forward strand.
GCCCGGTGAGGATGAACGCGGTGGCGAGGGCGAGGTGTCCGAGGACCACGATGCGCGCCCACTGAATGATCTCGCGGCGCTGCTCGACGTTGGTCTCGGGCACGACCTTCTGGAGCCACTCCGCCCGGAAGAAGCCGTCGTGGGTCAGGTCCCCGAGCGCGGCGGCGAACCAGAACCGGAGCTGCTTGAGCAGGCCGATCGGATTGAAGGAGAACAGCGTGACGACAAACCAGAAGCCCTTCCAGTCGAGGCCGAGCGGCAGCACCACCTCGCCGTCGTAGGCCGCGTGGGTCGTCGCCTGGTGGTGCCGGATGTGGCTGGCACGGTAGCCGACCGGGTCGAACCAGCCGAGGAACGAGAAGATTTTCAGGAAAAAGGTGTTCCAGAACGGCGTGGCGAAGGGGGTCTTGTGCGTCAGCTCATGGCCGGCGATGCCGCCGAAGAACGTCGCGTTGGTGCCGTGCGCGAACAGCGCGAGGAGCAGGAGCGGCAGCGCCCACGGCCAGGTCTGGGCGTTCAGGCGGAGAAACACCTGGTAGGCGATCGTGCCCGTGACGGCGAAGAGCAGCAGCTGCGGCACGGCCTGCGCGAAGCCGCGCGCATCGCTCTTCTTCATCAGCTCGCTCATCACGGCCTTGTCGACCTTGCAGCGATACCAGTTGATCTTGATGGGCTCACTCATGGGGCGGGGGAGGGTATTCCGGATTCCGGATTGCGGATTCCGGAGGTGCCGACCGGGGGTAGATTGTGGACGATCTTGGGCTGGTCCATCCGGAATTCAGAATCTGGAATCCGGAATCGGCTATGGGAGCGTCAGCGACCTCAGCCTCCAGCCGGTCGCGAAGTAGAAGGTGCGGCCGATCCAGGGGCCGGGGACGTCGAGCTGGTCGCCCTCGGGAGCGCGCCAGACGACTTCCACGTCGCAGGTGCCGGGTTTCACTCGGTACAGGGCGCGCTCGGTGATGCCGTAGGTCCCGTCGGGACCGCGGAAGAGCGTGAACTGGATTTGCTCGGTCGAGCGGCCGAGTTCGGCCGGGAGCGGGGCAATCGCCACGATCTTCCGGGCCTGGGGATCAAGGAGGGCAATCCGGGTGGGTCCCGCCGCGGCGCCTAGCAGCTCGGCCGTGTAGCGGGTGTGACCGATCAGCGCGTACACCAGCCCGCCGTCGGTCGGCGTCAGCGCCACGACGTCCGTGATGTCCTCGAGTCCGAAGTTGCCGGTGTACACCGCCTGGTCCGTGACCGGATCCCAGAGCGCCAGGCCGCCGTGCTGGACCTTTGGCTTGGTGCCGGTCCCGCCCTCGATGGCAATGCCGACGAGGAGCTGCTTCAGCCCGGGCAGGTACAGCAGCGCGAAGGGCGAGGTGTCGGGCAGCAGATGACGGTGGCTCTTGTGCTCCAGGGTCTTCGGGTCCAGCCAGGCGAGCGTCCCGCCCCAGGTGCCGTAGTCCGGCAGCGAGCCGACCCAGAGGCGCTCCGGCACCACGGTGCCGTCCGCGCGCGGCAGTGCCGGCACCACCGCCATCGCGATCGGGCGGATGCCGACGTCGTCGAGGCGGCCGATGTCGCGGGGATTCGACGTGGGCTCGACGCCGAAGTGCCACGGTTTCCGCGGGTCGAGCAGGGAGATGTGCGCGTGCGGATAGGAGCCGAAGGCCATGGTGCCGTCGCTGAAGCTCGCGATCGTGTAGGCCTCGCCGAGCATCAGGCTGCACCGGCCGAGGTTCACCATCCCCGAGCCGTCGGGCGCGCAGCGGAAAATGTGCTCCGGCAGGAAGCTCGAGCCGTAGAGGTTGCCGTCGGGCCCATGGTGCAGGACGAATAGGTTCGAGCCGCCGCCCTGCCAGTCGAGGTTGAGGGTGCGCGTCGCGACCGTCGGGTTCGTGCTCAGCAGACGTATCTGCTGGAACGTGCCGGCTCCCTCGTCGCCGTCGGCCCACGTCGCGATCGTGCCGTCGGGCATCGGCAGCGCGTCGCGGAAGGGCACGGTGATATTGCCCGCCGAGATGAACGGTGGCAGCGGCGGCGGCAGCTGCGTCACGGGCTCCAGCTGGTCGCCGCGCACGCGGAAGTTGCCGGCGTGGGTCTCGTAGTAGA
>CAZUQB010000565.1:0-2240 GCA_964622405.1 uncultured Opitutaceae bacterium
CTCGAGCTCGAGGCGAAGGGCTACGACTGGGTGAAGAAGGAACTCGCCCACGCCTGAACCCACCCACCCTCCCGGCCATGTCCGACCTCACCACCACCGACCCGGCCGCCGCGACCGCGGACAATCCCGTCCAGGGCATTGACCAGACCGCCGGCAATTTCAGCTACAAGATCGACTACGAGTTCGACGCGGGCACCGGCCTGTCCGAGCAGACGATCCGCTACATCAGCGCGGTCAAGAAGGAGGCCCCGTGGATCCTCGACTTCCGCCTCAACGCCCTGAAGCAGTTCCAGGCCAAGCCGCTCCCGACGCACTGGGCCACCAAGGATCTCGAGAACATCCATTTCGACAAGATCCGGTACTACCTCGCGCAGGGCCAGAAGCCGAAGCGCACGTGGGAGGAGGTGCCGGACGACATCAAGAAGACCTTCGAGCGGCTCGGCATCCCGGAGCAGGAGCGCAAGTTTCTCGCCGGCGTCGAGGCACAGTTCGATTCCGAGGCCGCCTACTCGAACGTGAAGGACATCGTCGCCAAGCAGGGCGTGATCTTCCTGAACTCGACCGAGGCGCTCCGCGAGCATCCCGAGCTGTTCCGCAAGTGGTTCGGCAAGGTCATCCCGACCGGCGACAACAAGTTCTCCGCGCTCAACAGCGCCGTGTTCTCCGGCGGCTCGTTCATCTACGTGCCCAAGGGCGTCAAGGTCTCCCACCCGCTCCAGGCCTATTTCCGCATCAACGCGGAGAGCTTCGGCCAGTTCGAGCGCACGCTGATCATTGCCGACGAGGGCGCCGAGCTCACCTACATGGAGGGCTGCACCGCGCCGAAGTTCTCCACCTCGACGCTGCATTCCGCCGTCGTCGAACTCGTCGCGCTCAAGGGCGCGAAGATCCAGTACATCACGGTCCAGAACTGGGCCAACAACGTCTTCAACCTCGTCACCAAGCGCGGCGTCGCCCACGAGGAGGCCGAGATCAAGTGGATCGACTGCAACATCGGCAGCCGCCTCACCATGAAGTACCCGGGCGTCGTCCTGAAGGGCCGCAAGGCCCGCGGCGAGGTCATCTCGATCGCGCTCGCCAACGACGGCCAGCACCAGGACACCGGCGCCAAGATGATCCACGCGGCCGACGAGACCACCTCGAACATCGTCGCGAAGTCCATCTCGGTCGGCCAGGGCCGCAGCACCTACCGCGGCGTCGTCCACATCCCGAAGCACCTCAAGGGCTGCAAGAACAACACCGAGTGCGACGCGCTGCTCATCAACACGAACAGCCGCACCGACACCTACCCGGCCATCACGGTCCGGGGCAACGCCAACGCCACCCAGCACGAGGCGAGCGTCTCCAAGGTCAGCGAGGAGCAGATTTTCTACATGCAGCAGCGCGGCCTCACCGAGGGCCAGGCCATGAGCCTCTCGGTGAACGGCTTCGTCAACGACCTCGCGAGCCAGTTCCCGATGGAATACTCCGTCGAGCTGAAGCGCCTCATCGACCTCGAGATGGAGGGCAGCGTCGGCTGACGCCCCCGCCATTGCGGATCGCGGATTTCGGATTGCGGATTGATCGACCAGCCCCGCTCCGACCAACCGCCGCCGCAACGCCGCCAAATCCGCAATCCGCGATCCGTAATCCGCAATTTCCGATGTCCGCTCCCGCCCTGTCCCCTTCCAACCTCGTCGGCGCCTTCACGCCCGAGGCCTTCGCCGCCCACCTGGCCACCGTCGCCCACCTCCCCGCGTGGTGGCTCGACCGCAAGCGGGCCGCCTACGAGCGATTCGCGGCCGCGCCCCTGCCAAAGCGCACGGATGAGTCGTGGCGTTTCGCCACCCTCACCGGCCTCGATCTCGACGGCTACGGCCGCGGCGCCGCCACCCCGCTGGCCCAGCTCGGCCACGCCCCGGTCGGCATCGCCAAGTCCGGTCGCATTGTCCTCGCGAACAACCGCGTGGTCACGACCGACGCCATTGCCGCCGACCTCGCGGCGCGCGGCGTCATCTTTGACACGCTGCAGCACGCCCTGCTGCAGCACGGCGACCTGGTGAAGTCCCACCTGCTCGCGCAGCCCGCCCCGCAGGGCTCCGAGAAGTTCGCCGCGCTGCACACCGCCTTCCTCGAGGACGGCGCGTTCCTGTACGTGCCGCGCAATGTCGAGGTGCCCGGCCCGCTGGCCGTGTTCCACTACGCCCACGGCGCCAACAGCGCGGTCTTCCCGCACACGCTCGTCGTCGCCGAGGCCGGCG
>CAZUQB010000566.1:0-2233 GCA_964622405.1 uncultured Opitutaceae bacterium
CACCGGCGCGTACCAGGCCCCGTACTATTTCAGCGAGGCCGCCGAAAGCTACTAAACCCACCCTTGCCGCCACCCGCGGATCTCCTGCCGTGCCCACCGCCACCCGCTCCTCCTCCCGCCGCGCCCCCGAGCTGATCTTTGGCGACCTCTGGTCGTTCGACCCCGCGCCGGAAACCGCCGATCCGAAGCTCAAGGCCCGCTACGAACTGTTCATCAACGGCCGCTTCGTGGCCCCGCGCGGCGGCAAGTATTTCGCGTCCATCAATCCCGCCACCGAGCAGAAGCTCGCCGACCTCGCGCTGGCCGGCCCGGCCGACGTCAACACCGCCTATGCCGCCGCGGCGCGGGCGTTCCGCACCTGGGGCTCCCTGCCGGGCCGCGAGCGGGCCAAGTACCTCTACCGCATCGCGCGGCTGCTGCAGGACCGGGCCCGCGAGTTCGCCGTCGCGGAGACGATGGACGGCGGCAAGCCGATCAAGGAGTCGCGCGACTTCGACGTGCCGATGGCCGCGGCGCATTTCTTCTATCACGCGGGCTGGGCCGACAAGCTCGACTACGTGGCGCCGGGCCGCCGCGTGGCGCCGCTCGGCGTGGTCGGGCAGGTGATCCCGTGGAATTTTCCCCTGCTGATGTGCGCGTGGAAGCTCGCGCCGGCGCTGGCGATGGGCAACTGCGTGGTGCTCAAGCCGGCCGAGACGACCTCGATCACCGCGCTGAAGCTGGCCGAGATCATCGCCGACGCGGACCTGCCGCCGGGCGTGGTGAACATCGTGACCGGCGCGGGCGAGGTGGGTGCGGCGGTGATGAACCACCCGACGCCGGCGAAGGTCGCGTTCACGGGTTCCACCGAAGTCGGCAAGATCATCATGCGGTCGCTCGCGGGCACCGACAAGAAGATGACCATGGAGCTGGGCGGGAAGGCCGCGAACATCATCTTCGAGGACGCGCCGCTGGACCAGGCGGTCGAGGGCATCGTGAACGGCATCTTCTTCAACCAGGGCCACGTCTGCTGCGCGGGCTCGCGCCTGCTGGTGCAGGAGCCGGTGGCGGACCGCGTGCTGGCGAAGCTGAAGCAGCGCATCCGGGTGCTGCGGGTGGGCGACCCGCTCGACAAGAACACGGACATCGGCGCGATCAACTCGCGCGAGCAACTGGGCAAGATCGCCGCGCTGGTGCGGTCCGGCGTGAAGGAAGGCGCGGAGATGTACCAGCCGCCGTGCGCGCTGCCGGCGCAGGGCTTCTTCTTCCGGCCGACGGTGTTCTCGAACGTCTCGATGAGCCACCGGATCGCGCGGGAGGAGATCTTCGGCCCGGTGCTGTCGATCCTGACCTTCCGCACGCTGGAGGAGGCGGTGGAGAAGGCGAACAACACCGCGTACGGGCTGAGCGCGGGCGTCTGGACCGACAAGGGCTCGCGCATCCTGAAGATGTCGACCGAGCTCAAGGCCGGCGTCGTCTGGGCCAACACCTACAACAAGTTCGACCCGACCTCGCCGTTCGGCGGGTACAAGGAAAGCGGCTTCGGCCGCGAGGGCGGCCGGCAGGGCCTGCTCGACTACTGCCGTCTGGTTTGAACCACGAATGGACACGAATTCACACGAATGGGAGACGACGGTGGTACGAATGGGTTTGCACGACTCGTTCGGGGTTGAAGCTGCCGGGTTGGTGCGGGTTGGCTGGGAGGACCTATGGTGCCGGAGAGATCAACCAGACCGCTTGTGCAGGGAGACTTGGTGTACGCGATCGTGGGCTGTGCCTTCGAGGTGCTCCGGGAGCTGGGTCACGGCCTGCATGAAAAGCCCTATGAAAATGCGCTGGTCGTCGAGTTCGGCCTCAAGGGCGTCACGTGTCGCCAGCAGGAGCGTTTTCCGGTGCGCTACAAAGGGACCCAGGTCGGCGAATATGTGCCCGACCTCCTGGCCGGCGACGCCGTCATTGTTGAAACCAAGGTCATCGATCGCATCACCGATGCCGAGCGAGGCCAGGTATTGAATTACCTCCGCATCACCCAATTCCGTGTCGGTCTCATCCTCAATTTCAAACACCCCAAGCTCGAATGGGAGCGTCTGGTCCTCTGACCCCATTCGTGTGAATTCGTGTCCATTCGTGGTTCCCCATGCCTGAAGCCTTCCGCACGACCCCTGTCCACACGGACAAGATGCCGCCGGGCATCCCCTACATCATCGGCAACGAGGCCGCCGAGCGCTTCTGCTTCTACGGGCTCCGCGCGATC
>CAZUQB010000567.1:0-2230 GCA_964622405.1 uncultured Opitutaceae bacterium
TGCAGCCAATCGCGACGAGGAACGCTTGGTCGTGGTCCATGGGGGGTGGTCCGCGGACTGTAGGCCGCGGCCGGCGGGCGAGGCAAGGGGCCTGTTGGAGCCGGCCCGGCCCGCGACTACATGCCGGGGAAGCCGCCGCGGCCGCGCATGGCCTCGAACTGGCGCATCATCTTCTTCGCGCCGCTGCCCTTCATCATCTTCATCATTTTCTGCATCTGCTGGAACTGCTTCAGCAGCTGGTTGACCTCGACGATCTTTACGCCGGCGCCCTTGGAGATGCGGAGCCGGCGGTTGCCGTTGAGAATCTCGGGCTTCAGCCGCTCCTGCTTCGTCATCGAGCGGATGATGGCCTCGGTCCGTGCGAGCTGCTTCTCGGCATCGGGCCCGACGTCCACGCCGCTCATGCCGGGCATCATGCCCAGGATGCTCTGCATCGAGCCCATCTTCTTCACCTGCTGCATCTGCGCCAGGAAGTCCTCGAGGTTGAAGTCGGCCTTGCGCATTTTTTCCGCCATGCGCTCCGCCTCCTTCTGGTCGATGTTCTCCTTCGCCTTCTCGACGAGCGAGACGACGTCGCCCATGCCCAGGATGCGCGAGGCGAGCCGGTCCGGGTAGAACGTGTCGAAGTCGCCGGTCTTCTCGCCCGTGCCGACGAACTTGATCGGCACGCCCGTGATCGACTTGATCGAGAGCGCCGCGCCGCCGCGGGCGTCGCCGTCCATCTTGGTCAGGACCAGGCCCGTGAGGGCGAGGGCGTCATGGAAGGCGCGGGCGACGTTGACGGCCTCCTGGCCGAGCGCACCGTCCGCCACGAGCAGGATCTCATCGGGCTGGACTTGGGCGCTGAGACGTTTCACCTCCTCGATCAGCTCGGTGTCGATCTGGAGCCGGCCGGCCGTGTCGAAAATGACGCAGTCGCAGGTCGCGGCCTTCGCCGCCGCGAGCGCCGCCGTGCCGATGGCCGTGACGTCCTTGGAATTCCGGTCGGCGTAGAACCCGACCTCCTCCTGCTTCGCCAGGATCTCCAGCTGGTCGATGGCCGCGGGCCGGTAAATGTCGCAGGCGGCGACCAGCGGCCGGTAGCCCCGCTTCTTGAGCAGCTTCGCGAGCTTGACGGTGGAGGTGGTCTTGCCGGAGCCGTGGAGGCCGACCATCATGACCCGCAGCGGGCGGGCGGCGGAAAGGCTGGTCGACCCCTCGCCGAGGAGCCGGACCAGTTCGTCGTGGATGATCTTCACGACCTGCTGGCCCGGGGTGACGGACTTCAGGACCTCCTGGCCGACGCACTGCGCCTGGACGCGCTCGATGAAATCCCGGACGACCTTGAAATGGACGTCGGCGGAGAGCAGGGCGGTGCGGACCTCCTGCAGGGCCTCCGCCATGTTGGCGTCCGAGAGCTGGCCCACGCCGCGCAGATTGCGGAGGGCACTGCCGAGTTTTTCGGTGAGGGATTCGAACATGGAAAGGGGCAATAAGAGCGGCGATCGGGCGGGCGGCAACCAAAACTCGGGAGGGCGCGTGAACGCCGGACCTCGGACGCGAAACGCTAGCCACCGAGGTTGATCGGGACCTGAACGTCGAGCGTGGAACGAGTAAGGTCGGCCCGGGCAGCCTCGCTCCTAGTTCCAAAGCACCAACCGCCGCGCCCTCGGTGTTTTTTGGTGGCCTAGCCGGTTTCTCTTCTGCGACGCTGCCGGCTGAATCACCATGAGCTCCCCGTCACCGAGCAGTCCCTGGGTCGCGAAGCACGTCGCGGCCCTTCCCAAGAGCGGCATACGCGACTTCTTCGAGCTCGTGGCCGCCCTCAAGGGCCAGGACGTGATCTCCCTGGGCGTGGGCGAGCCCGATTTCGTCACGCCCCAGCACATCCGCGACGCCTCCATCGCGGCGCTGCAGCGCGGCCGCACCTCGTACACCTCGAACCTCGGCCTCGTGGAACTGCGAGAGGAGATCGCGCGCTACGTGGAGCACCATTTCCACGTCAGCTATCGCCCGGCGGACCAGGTGATCGTGACCGTGGGCGTGAGCGAGGCGCTCGACCTGGCGTGCCGCGCGCTGATCAACCCGGGCGACAAGGTGATGTACCACCAGCCGTGTTACGTGAGCTATTTCCCGAGCATTGCGCTGGCGCACGGGCAGGGGATCGCGGTGCCGACCTACGCGAAGGACGACTTTGCGCTGACGGCGGAGGCGCTCCGCGCCGCGTGGCAGCCGGGCACGAAGATCCTCA
>CAZUQB010000568.1:0-2229 GCA_964622405.1 uncultured Opitutaceae bacterium
ACATGACGGGCGGCGTGAAGGAGAAGTACGACAAGCTCATCCTCAAGGACGAGCGCGGCATCACGCCGATCCGGCGCTGGGGCCGGCCCGAGGACATCGGCCGCGCCGTGCGCGCGATCGCGGAGGACCGTTTCCCGTTCTCCACGGGCGCCGTGTTCGACATCGACGGCGGCTTCCATCTGCACCGGCTATAGCGCCGGCGCGGTGTGCATTTCTTGTCGGGGCGCGGATGGCCCCGGCGCAAAAAAACCCGCGCCAGAGGGAAAAGTGTTAGCGTTGGGCGTGAATTGCTATCACGCGGGTTTATATCGCGTTGCCACTACGGGCAGTGGATTGACGCGCCCGCGACCACTACGGATAGTGGCCCTCCCGCTCGAGCCCTAGGCGAATTCCGCCGGCTCCGAGAGGGTATTTTCTTCCCCGGATTTCTCATGAGCCCACTCTCCGCTCCCCTGACCGCCCCTGAAACCAGCCCCGCCTCGGCCGCCGCCCGCAAGGGATCGCATCTGTTGAATCGGGCCATCGCGTCCGAGGCCCGCATGGTGGTGAAGCGCGACGGCACGCGCGTGCGTTTCGACCTGGGCAAGATCACGCGCGCCATCGCGCTCGCGTTCCATGAGGTCCGCACGGACAACGCGCCGAACCCGTTCCGCGACGACGCGCTGGCGTGCTACGGCCTCGAGGCCGAGCCGTACCGCGAGGTGACGCGCATCGCGGGCGGGGTTTCGCTGATGCTGGAGCTGTACTACCGCGAGGGCCGGCACCCGACGATCGAGCAGGTGCAGGACGCCGTGGAGAAGGGCATCGCGGCGGCCGGGCAATGGGAGGTCGCGCGTTCCTACATGCTGTACCGGGCCCGGCACGCCGAGCGCCGCCTGACCGCGTACGCGTACAACGGCCTGTCCGACTACATCGCAATGGCGAAGTACGCGCGTTACCGTCCCGAGCTGGGCCGGCGCGAGGTGTTCATCGAGGGCGTGGAGCGGGTGCGCGACATGCACCTCGGTTTCTTTGCGGCCAAGCTGGAGCGGACGGTGCCGGCCGAGCTGCCGGCCGATCTCCGCGAGCTGGCCGGCGGCCAGGCCGCGACGCTGGCGCATGCGTGGGCGGGCAAGACCCTGAAGGAGATCATCGCGGACGCGTTCGCGCAGGTCGCGGCGAAGAAGGTGCTCCCGAGCATGCGGTCGATGCAGTTCGGCGGGGAGGCGATCCTCCGCAACCACAGCCGGATGTTCAACTGCAGCTTCTCGAACGTCGACCGCCTGGAGTTCTTCCGGGAGTTCTTCTTCCTGCTGCTGAGCGGCTGCGGCGTGGGTTTCTCGGTGCAGAAGCACCACATCGCCATGCTCCCGGCGCTGCCGGCCCGGGCCGCGGAGAACGATCTCCCGGTCTGGCACTACCGCATCGCCGACACCATCGAGGGCTGGTCGGACGCGCTGCATGCGCTCTTCCTGTCGCACTACGAGGGCCGGCTGATCGAGTTCGACTACTCGGCGATCCGCCCGCGCGGCGCGCTGCTGCGCACCTCCGGCGGCAAGGCCCCGGGCCACCTGCCCCTGCGGCGCGCGCTGAACCGCGTTGCCGAGATCCTCACCCAGGCGGCGGGCCGCGGGCTGCGCCCGATCGAGGTCTACGACATCAACATGTACGTCGCGAAGGCCGTGCTGGCCGGCGGCATCCGCCGCTCCGCGACGATCTGCCTGTTCTCGCCGGACGACGAGGAGATGATGAACGCGAAGACCGGGAACTGGTTCGAGACCAACCCGCAGCGGTCGGCGTCGAACAACTCCGCGGTGCTCTCGCGCAGCGAGCGCAACGGCGAGCACTTCCGCCGCCTCTTCAAGGCCCAGAAGGAGTTCGGCGAGCCCGGGTTCTACTTCTGCGACCATCCGGACGCGGGCTGCAACCCCTGCGCCGAGATCAGCCTGCTGCCCGTGGTCGACTGGGAGCTGTCGCCGTCGGAGCTCGAGCAGCTCTACCGCCACGGCTACAAGGGCGACCTCCCCGGCACCACGCGCCTCGCGGGGTTCCAGCACTGCAACCTCACCACGATCAACGGCCACGCCGCGGTCAACGAGTCCGCCTTCTACAAGGCCTGCCTCGCCGCCACCGCGATCGGCACGCTCCAGGCCGCGTACACCGACATGCCGTACCTCGGCCCGGTCACGCGCCTGATCAACGAGCACGACGCGCTCCTCGGCGTCTCGATCTGCGGGTTCATGGACAACC
>CAZUQB010000569.1:0-2227 GCA_964622405.1 uncultured Opitutaceae bacterium
GCATCTTTTTCTTCGCGACGGGCACGAACGCCGTCTTCGAGTGGCTGCCCCTGGAGTTCGTCGCAAAGGTTCGCGCCAACGCGAAAAAGAGCTGGTGGTCTCATTTTTTCAGCGGCTCCAGGGAGTAGCCGTCCTTGCGGTCGAGCATGGACCAGCCGGCCGCAGCGAGTTCCTTGCGGAGTGCGTCGGCGGCGGCGAAGTCCTTGGCCTGCTTGGCAGCCCAGCGCTTGGCGGCGAGGGCGGCAATCGCGGCGGGCGCCTCGGATTTCGAGGCAGTGAATCTTGCGACTGCAGGCGATAGGTCTAGCCGAATACCGAGGCCGTCTTGAAAGAGTCTTACTGATGCAGCGAAATTTACCTCAATTTCCGTCCTGCTGATTTCAGCAAGTTTTCGGTGAAGCTTCCCCTGGATCTGGTGAAACGCATCAAACGCAGCTCCGAGGCAACCTGGAGTATTCAAATCGTTCCTAAGCTTGTCCCAAGCTTCAGAAAACTGGCCCCAACTAGATTGATCGGCCCTTTCGAGGATTCCTTTTAGCGCCTGTTCCGAAGAAAGGGCGCCGCAGTGCTCGCCAAGTTCTCTCACTAATTGACTGATGTTCCCGAGAGTTTTCATTGCACCGCCAACTCCCTCGAGGGTGAAGTTGAGCTGCTTGCGCGGGTGGCCCATCAGCAGGGCATAGCGCAGCGCCATCGGCGAGAAGCCCTTCGCGGTCAGGTCGTCGAGGGTGTAGAGGTTGCCCAGGCTCTTGCTCATCTTCTTTCCGTCCACGAGCAGGTGCTCGCTGTGATACCAATGACGGGAGAAGGTGCGGCCGTTGCAGCACTCGCTCTGCGCGATCTCATTCTCGTGATGCGGGAACAGCAGGTCGACGCCGCCGGTGTGGAGGTCGATGGTCTCGCCGAGGTGTTTCTTGCTCATCGCGCTGCACTCGATGTGCCAGCCCGGCCGGCCGCGGCCCCAGGGACTGTCCCAGGCGTTGTCGCCGTCCTCGTCCTTGTGCGCCTTCCACAGCGCGAAGTCCGAGACGTCCTCCTTCTCGTCGGCGTCGGCCGCGGTGGCCTTGAGCGCGGCGCCGAGCTGGAGCTCGCGCTCCTTCACCCGGGAGAGCCGGCCGTAGGCGTCGAAGGAGGTGACCTTGAAATACACGGAGCCGTCTGGCGCGCGGTAGGCGTGGCCTTTCTTCATGAGCACGTCGATCATGTCGACCTGCTCGCGGATGTGGCCGGTCGCGGTCGGTTCGACGTGCGGGCGGAGGCAGTTCAGCGCGTCGCAGTCGGCGTGAAACTTGTCGGTCCACTGCTTTGTGACCGCGGCCAGCGGGCGCCCTTCCTCGCGGGAGCGTCGGATGGTCTTGTCGTCCACGTCGGTCAGGTTGCGGACGTGCTTCACCCGGGCCGCCCCGAACTCGAGTTCGAGCAGGCGGCGGATCACGTCATTGACGACGAAGGTGCGGAAGTTGCCGATGTGCGCGGGGGCGTAGACGGTCGGACCGCAGTTGTAGAAACGGTAGACCCCGTCCGGCTGGGACGGCTGGAGCTCGCGGGTCTCCCGCGTGAGCGAGTCGAAGAGCTTGATGGCCATGAAAAGGGAAGGAGGAGAGGGTTACGCTGACGGAAATTCCGCCGCGGCGGAATGCTGTTTTTGCTGACGGCGCGACGCGCGCCGGCGGTTGTCGGACTCAACAACCGCGGCCGGTCGTTCGCGTCGTGGTCGTCCGACGCGGGGCGCTGCAAAAACACTTGGCGAACCGGTGCATGGCGTGCTCTTGTCCGCCGAGCAACGGGGATATGAACGGCAACTTCAAGCCTGTTTTGCCTGTCTTCCGACCCATCCGGTGTCTCCGGCCGTGGGCCGGCCTGGCGCTGATGCTGGGTGTGCTGGGCGGCGCCGCGGCCGGGGAGAATCTGCCCCGGCCGCCGGACTTCCGCCGGCTGCCGCCGCTCCTGGCAATTCGCGAGGCCGGCGCGAAGGCGCGACTGCCGATCACGGGAGTCGCACCGACCCCGGACCGCGCCGAAGCGCGGCCGGGCGACAGCGTGACGGTGCTGGTCAGCCTGACCAAACGCGATATGCTCAAGCAGTGGCTGATCCGGCTGGAGCTGGAACAGCCCGGTGGCGGCGGCCCGCTGCGCAGCTATGCGGCGGCCGATTTCTACACCTCCACCGGGCACCATTTTCGCTTCAGCGGCGGCACCGCCGGCCTGCGGATCGCGATGATCGGGC
>CAZUQB010000570.1:0-2220 GCA_964622405.1 uncultured Opitutaceae bacterium
TCCGGCTCTATCCGAATCCCAAGAGCCAGCCGCTCCGCGCCGCCGTCGCCCGGCTGCATGGGCTGCGCGAGGAGCATGTCTGCGTGGGCAACGGCTCGGACGACATCCTCAATCTTCTCGTGCGCGTGTTCGGCGGCCCCGCGGCCGGGGTGGGGTACACCTTCCCCAGCTACTCGCTCTATCCGGTCCTCGTGGAAATCCAGGATGGCCGGAAGGACGTGATCGAGTTCGACCGCAGCATGCGGCTTCCGTTCGAGCGGATGGCCGCCTCGGGCGCGCCGATGTTCTTCCTCACGTCGCCCAACGCCCCGACCGGGGTCGCGTTCTCGAACGCCGAGCTCGGCCGGGTGCTCGACGCCTACCGGGGCGTGCTCGTGGTGGACGAGGCCTACGCGCCGTTCGCCGCGGAGAACGCGATCCCGCTGCTGGCGAAATACCCGCGGCTGGTCGTCACCCGCACGCTGTCGAAGGCCTACGCCCTCGCCGGCCTCCGCGTCGGTTATGCGCTGGGTGATCCCGAGCTCATCGGGCTGCTCGACCGGGTTCGCGACAGCTACAACGTGAACCGCCTGTCGCAGGCCGCGGCGCTCGCCGCGCTCGGGGATGCGGATTACTACGCCGGCGTGGTGGCCAAGGTGAAGTCGACGCGCGACGCCCACCTGGCCCGTTTTGCGCAGCGCCGTTGGTTCACCTATCCGTCCCAGGCCAATTTCATCTTCACCGAGCCGCGCGATTCACGGGGCGAGGCCGGTCCGGCGGTCGCCAAGGCCGCCTACGAGTTCCTCTGCTCGCGCAAAGTGCTGGTCCGGCACTTTCCCGGCCATCCCCTGACCGCGCCGTTCCTCCGGATCACGGTCGGGACGGATGACGAGATGCACACTCTCCAGGCCTCGCTCGACGCGTGGCTTGCGGCCCGGGCCGGTTGAGGCCGGAGGCCCGGGCGCCCAACTTCCCGCGGTCGCGCCCGCCCGGCCACTTTCTGGCTTTCAACTTTCACCCTTCAACCTTCAACTCCCCCCGTATGGCCAAGAATTCCCCACGCGTTGCGACCATCACCCGCAAGACCGCGGAGACCGATATTGCGCTGACGCTGGCGGTCGACGGCCGGGGCACGGCGAAGATTGATACCGGCGTCCCGTTCTTCGACCACATGCTGACGCTCTTCGCGAAGCACGGGCTGTTCGACCTGACCGTGAAGGCGAAAGGTGACACTGACGTCGACTACCATCACACCGTGGAGGATGTCGGGCTGGTGCTCGGGCAGGCCTTCAAGGAGGCGCTGGGCGACAAGGTGGGCATCCGCCGCTATGGTTTTTTCGTCCTGCCGATGGATGAGTCGCTGGCCCGGGTGGTGATCGACGTGGGCGGTCGCCCGCACCTCGTCTACAAGGCGGAGGCGCCGACGATGTTTGTCCGCGACTTCAACATTGTGCTCGTGAAGGAATTTTGCCGGGCATTCAGCAACACGCTCGGAGCCAACCTGCACGTCGAGCTGCTTTACGGCGAGGAGCCGCATCACGTCGCCGAAGCCATTTTCAAGGGCCTCGCCCGCGCCCTCGATGTGGCCACCCAGATTGACCCGCGCTCGGCCGACCAGCTGCCTTCCACCAAGGGAATCATCTAGTCGAGGGTCGAGAAGCCGAGGTGTCGACTGGCGGCGCTCCGAGCCGTCGTCTATCGGGCGCCCTACCTTCTGAGTTCCTCCACCGCTCGACTCCTCGTCCCCTCGACTTCCCAAAAACATGATCGCGGTCATTGACAACGGCATCTGCAACCTCCGGAGCGTCACCAAGGCGCTGGAAGCAGTGGGGGCCGCGCCGTGCGTGGTCCGCACGCCGGAGGAGGTCGCCGCGAGCGGGGCCACGGGAATGGTCCTGCCCGGCGTGGGGGCGCTGCGGGACTGTGTGGCGGCATTGCGGGCGGCGAAGCTTGATCGCACCGTCCGCGATTGGATCGCGGCCGACCGTCCCTTTCTGGGCGTTTGCCTGGGCATGCAGGCCTTGTTCGAGCATTCCGAGGAGGGAAATGTGACCGGCCTGGGGGTTTTCCCCGGTCGGGTCGTGCGCTTTCGCCGCCCGCCGTCGTTCAAGATTCCGCACATGGGATGGAACACCATCCGGTTCCTCCAGCCGGCGTCGCCGCTGGCCGCTGGCCTGGCGCCGGAAGGGGAGTCGTTCTACTTCGTGCACAGCTTCTACTGTGAGCCGGCGGACCGATCGC
>CAZUQB010000571.1:0-2217 GCA_964622405.1 uncultured Opitutaceae bacterium
TCGTCAACTTCAAGCGGCAGATCAAGGCCCTCGGCTTCTCGTACGACTGGGACCGTGAGATCGACACGACCGACCCGAAATACTTCCGCTGGACGCAATGGATCTTCCTCCAGCTGTTCAAGCGGGGCCTGGCCTACGTCGACGAGCGGCCCGTCTGGTGGTGCCCGGAACTCCGCACCGTCCTGGCCAACGAGGAGGTCATCGACGGCAAGAGCGAGGTCGGCGGCTTCCCGGTCGAGCGCCGCAATCTCCGCCAATGGGTGCTCCGCATCACCGCCTATGCCGAGCGCCTGCTGGCCGATCTCAAGGACGTCGACTGGCCCGACTCAACCAAGCGCATGCAGGAGGCCTGGATCGGCCGCAGCGAGGGCGCGGAGGTTCTCTTCGATCTCGAGGATCGGACCCTCGGCCAGCTCAAGATCTTCACCACGCGCCCGGACACCCTGTTCGGCTGCACCTACATGGTCATCGCCCCCGAGCATCCGCTCGTTGACGGGCTCACCGCGCCGGCTCAGAAGGCCGCCGTCGATGCCTATCGGAAGAAGGCAGCCGGCAAGAGCGACCTCGAGCGCACCGACCTGGCCAAGGAGAAATCGGGAGTGTTCACCGGCTCCTACGCCCTCAATCCCGTCAACGGCGCCCGCGTCCCGATCTGGGTCGCGGATTACGTGCTCATGGGCTACGGCACCGGCGCCATCATGGCCGTGCCCGCCCACGACGAGCGCGACTTCGAGTTCGCGCAGCAGTTCCAGCTGCCGATCGTGCAGGTGATCGAGTCCACCCAGGGCGAGACCAAGCTGCCCTATGTCGGCGATGGTCGCGTCATCCATTCCGGCACCTACAACGGCCTGCCGTGGCCCGAGGCCAAGAAACGCATCACGTCCGACCTTGCCGCCAAGGGCGTGGGCCAGCCCACGGTCAACTACAAGCTCCGCGACTGGCTCTTCTCCCGCCAGCGCTACTGGGGTGAGCCCTTCCCGGTGGTGTGGGTCAGCGAGGCCGACTACCGCCGCGTCGTCGCGCGCCGCCAGTCCGACGTCCCGAGCGAGCCCGTCACCTTCACCAGCGAGGGCGTCACGCACTACGCGCTGCCCCTCCCGGCCGCCGCGCTCCCGCTGGAGCTGCCAGCGGTGCAGTCCTATCTGCCGAGCGGCAACGGCGAGAGTCCGCTCGCCAACGAAACCGCCTGGCTGGAAATCTGGTTCAACGCCGAGACCGGCGCCGCCGTGCCTGCGAGCCAGCCCAAGCCAACCGGCGACGCCTGGGTGCGGGGCCGGCGCGAGACGAACACGATGCCCCAGTGGGCCGGCTCATGCTGGTACTACCTGCGTTTCACCGATCCCGCTAACTCCGCGGCGTTCGCCTCGCCTGAGGCATTGCGCTACTGGGGCGTGCCCGATCTCTACGTCGGCGGCGCCGAGCACGCCGTGCTCCACCTGCTCTACGCGCGTTTCTGGCACAAGGTCCTGTTCGATCTCGGTCAGGTCCCGCAGGCCGAACCCTTCACCAAGCTGTTCCATCAGGGCATCATTCTCGGCGAGGACGGCGAGAAGATGTCCAAGAGCCGCGGCAACGTCGTCAACCCGGACGCGATCATCGCCAGTCACGGCACCGACACCCTGCGCCTCTACTTGATGTTCCTCGGACCGCTGGAGGCCATGAAGCCCTGGAATCCCAACGGCATCGAGGGCGTCCACCGTTTCCTTCAGAAGGTGTGGCGCGAATGTCTTGATCGCGAGGGCGCCGTGAATCCGAAAATCGTAAACGATCCGTCGGTCGACAGCGCTGAGCTCGTCAAACTGCTCCACGAGACGATCAAGAAGGTCGGTGAAGACATCGAGGGACTGCGTCTGAACACGGCCATTTCCCAGATGATGATATTTGCAAACGCGCTGCAAAAATCATCGACTGTGAGTCGCGCCACCGTGCTCGCTTTCCTGCAGGTCCTCGCTCCATTTGCTCCCCACATTACTGAGGAACTCTGGGAACGCCTTGGTCAGACTGGCTCAATCCTGGCTGCTCCGTGGCCGCAGTTCGACCCGGCCAAGCTGGTTGCCGACACCGTGAAGCTTGTTTTCCAAGTCAACGGGAAGCATCGCGGCGATCAGCAAGTCCCGGTTGGACTGTCGGAGGCGGACGCGGTGAAGATTGCGTACGAGAATCCGAAAGTCATCCCATTCGTCTCCGGTAAGACCTTGAAACGAGTGATTTACGTAC
>CAZUQB010000572.1:0-2215 GCA_964622405.1 uncultured Opitutaceae bacterium
TGATCGGCGGCGCGGCCCTCGAGGCCCGCAGCTTCGTCGACCTCATCCGCGCGGCGGCGGCGATCAAATAAGCGTCGGCCGATTTCGGCCGACGCGAGGCTGGGAGTTAGGAGATGGAAGATGGAAGCCCGGTCTGCGGGGATCGGGGAGTATCTTGGTATCTTCAATCACCCGTCTGTCATTCCCAACGGAGCGCAATTCCAGCGGATGCCGTAGAAACTAGAGCGTATTAAATAATAGTGTAGCCTTTTTTGGGCGCCCCATCAGGGTCGCGGCATGAAGACGCTGTCACTGGATCTGCGGGAGAGGATCGTCGCGGCCTACGACGCCGAGCAGGGGACCCGGGAGGAGATCGCGAAGCGCTTCCGGGTCTCGCTGGCGATGGTCAAGAAGCTGCTGGCCCAACGGCGCCGGATCGGGGAGATCGGCCCGCAGCATCATCGCGCGGGCCGCAAGCCCCTGTTCCAGGCGTCCCACCGGGAGCAGCTGGCCGGGTTGGTCGACCAGAAGCCGGATATCACCTTGGCCGAGATGCGGGCGGCCCTGTCGCTGCGTTGCACGCTGCCAGCGATCCACTACGTCCTCACCAAGATGGGACTGACATATAAAAAAAGACTCTCCATGCGAGCGAGCAGCGCCGGCCGGACGTCGTCGCGGCCCGGCGCCGATGGCAGGCGAAGCAGCGCAGCTTGGATCCGGCCCGGCTCGTCTTTATCGACGAGTCGGCCGCCAAGACCAACCTGACCCGGCTGCGCGGGCGCGCCTTGCGCGGCGAACGGTTGGTGGCCAGCTGCCCTCACGGGCACTGGCGCACGACCACGATGATCTCGTCGATCCGCTTGGACGGCTCCACCGCCTGCATGACCATTGATGGCGCCACGGACACGGACGTTTTCCGCGCCTATGTGCGCGAGGTCCTTTGTCCCGCGCTCCGACCCGGCGACGTCGTCGTGATGGACAACCTGGCCCCGCACAAGCACCCCCAGACCCTCGCCTTGATCGCGGCGGCCAGGGCCGAGGTCCGTTTCCTGCCGGCCTACTCGCCCGACCTCAATCCCATCGAGCTGATGTGGAGCAAAGTGAAGGCACTGCTGCGCAAAGCGGAGGCGCGGACCCATCCCGCCTTGCTCGACGCCATCACTCGCGCCCTGCACGCGATCACGCCCGCAGATGCGATCAACTGGTTTGCCCACTTCGGCTACAGTATTATTTAATCTGCTCTAGCGGCGGAATCCCGCTGGATTCTTCGTTGCGCTTAGAATGAGACTTCGGGCAACCAGATCTGGAGACAGAGTCTAGGGCTCCTGTTTGCTGGCTCTCGCTCGCGGATGGCTTCAGCTCCCGTTGAGGCGATAAGTGCGGCGCTCAGCTCGCGCGCATTCGATCTCCCATCTTCCAACTCCCATCTCCCAAAAGAAAAAGGGCGGGACTACTTCCCGCCTTTTTTCTTTTCCGCTTCCGCCTTTCGCTGCGCTTCCTCGTAGGCTTTGCGGTGCTGCTGGCCGATGTCGAGGAGGTCGGTAACCAGCATGCGGGCCTCGCGCTCCTGCACTTCGGGGCCGCCGGCCGGCGGCGGCAGCGGGGGCGTGATCACCGGCGGGCCGGCGTCCGCTGCGGTCCCACCGGCGGTTCCGCCGGCGGTCCCGGCCATGACCGTGGGCTGGCGGAGTCGCAGGGTCAGGGTCTGGTTGTTCGCCCGGATGGTCGCCTCGTCGCGCGTCGGATTGCAGGTGAGGACGGTCACCTCGTCGACCGTGCCGCCCACCGGGACCCAGAAGCTCCGTTTGTCGTCCACGCGGGTGATGCAGACCATGACGTCCTTGCCCGCGGAGGTGATGCCGCCGAGTTGGTACTTGGCGCCGGGCCCCGCCGTCGCCGCACCGGCGGCGGGCGGCAGGAAAGGCGAGGACGCCGGCAGCGACTGTGCCAGCGCGACCGATCCCCCGGTCAGGGCGGCAAGAAGCACGAGACGAACGGAAAGCTTAAGGACGGACATGGCGCGAGTCACGGGGACAGTCTACAGGCGCGGCCCCGGAACGCCAGTCCCGGAAACGTGGCCGCGGTCTGTCCAAAGGTCAGACCCCGACGCCGGCGGCGGGATCCTTCGCGTTTGATCGCGAGAGCTTGCCCGCGAGCCACGGGCCGATGCGGTCGCGCAGTCGCGTGCAGTGGATTTCAAAGCCGTGGTGCAGGGCGGCCGACACGCCGATGATCG
>CAZUQB010000573.1:0-2210 GCA_964622405.1 uncultured Opitutaceae bacterium
AGCCGCAGGTACAGCCGGCCGACCGGCTGGCCGCAGAAGAACGGGCTCGGCTCGTCGAACACCGGGTGGCTCCAGTTCGCCTTCACCGGCGTCACGATGCCGCGGTCGCGGAACAGGTGCTCGGCGCTCACGGGCGAGAGGTAGAGCTCCTTCAGCGCCGCCCAGGCGAGGTCGACGTCGGGCGTCGACCGCGCGATGCCCATCATGGTCCCGCCCTGCACCGAGGTGCGGCGCCCCCCGGGGGCCCAGGCCGGCAGGGGCATCAGCTTGAAGCGGCCCGCCATGTCCGTGAAGCTCGTGGTCAACGTGCCGGCCAGGAAATCGGGCGCGATGATCCCGATCACGTAGCCGCGGTGCACCAGCTGCTGCCCGGAGACCGTGCCGAGGTTGGCGTCGCCGATCACCCGGCCCGGGCCCGCGAACCACGTCGCCAGGCGCGCCAGCACCTCCGCGTTGATCTCGGAGTCGAGGTTGGCCTGGCCGTCGTCGGTGAAGAACGTGCCGCCCGCCTGGAGCAGGAGCACCTCCGCGGTCGACGGGTTGGCGTAGGTGCCGTTCAGCGGGTAGCAGTCGACGCGCCCGTCGCCGTCCAGGTCGCGCATCAGCGGCCGCATCGCGCGGAAGTAGTCGTCCCACGTCTCGATGCGCGAGACGTCGATGCCGGCCGCCTCGACGAGGTCGCTGCGGTACGCGAGCATCGCCGGATGGACGTCGTGGGGCAGGCCGAAGATGTGGCCGCGGGTCGTCCACGGGCTGAACGACGCGGCGTTGATCTGGTCCAGCAGGCCCTCCCGCCGCAGCCGGTCGGTCAGGTCCACGAAGCCGATCTCGTCGAGCGGCCCGGCGAACACCGGGCCGGTCAGGGTGCGCTCGATCTCGAGCAGGTCGGCCACAGGCGTGCCGGCGAGGAACCCCGACATCATCCGGGTCTGGAGCGCGGAGCCGGACAGCACGCTGAGCGCGAGCGGGTGGTCGGGATGGCGCCGGTTCCAGCCGGGCACCAGGAGGCGGTAGACGTCGACGTGGCCGCTGTCGAACGCCCAGACCTGCAGGCCCGTCACCGGGCGGATCCGCTCGAACAGCATCGCCGCCGAGGAGAGCACGGCGAGGGCCAGCAGCACGCCGAGGCCGGAGCGCGGCAGGCGGCGGGACAGGCGGCGGAGGCTCATCGGCGGGAGGTGGTGCGGCTCAGCCCTTGACGGCGCCGCTGGTCAGGCCGGCGATGAACTCGCGCTGGAGCAGGAGGAACAGGCACATCACCGGGGCGATGGCGACCAGCGTGCCGGCGAGGACGAGGCCGTAGTCGTTCCAGTCGAGGTTCCGCAGCATCGCGAGGGTGGTCGAGAGCGGGTAGCGGTCGGGCGACTGGAGCACCACCTGCGGCGTGATGAAGTCGTTCCAGATGCCGAGAAACGTGATCATCAGGAAGGCGCCGACCATGGGTCGCACGAGCGGGAAGACGAGCGTGAAGAAGATCCGGAACTCGCCGGCGCCGTCGATGCGGGCGGCGTCGATCAGCTCCGAGGGCACGGCGTTGAGCATGGCCTGGCGGAAGAGGAACACGCCGAAGGCCGGCGCGAGGCCCGGCACGATCAGGCCCGCGTAGGTGTCAAGCAGCCCCAGCTGCCAGAGGTTCTGGAAGCCCGGGGCGATCAGCAGCGGCGCCGGGATGAGCAGCGCGCCCAGCACGAGCCGGACCAGCGCCTCGCGCCCGCGGAACTCGAACTTCGACAGCGCGTAGCCGCCCATGGCCGAGAAGAGGGTGGCGAAGATGCTGCCGACCGACGCCAGGAACACCGAGTTCAGGAGCGCACGCGCCATCGGCAGCTGCGTGAACAGGCGCTCGTAGTTCACCAGCGTCAGGCGGTCCCAGCCGATGCCCAGCCAGCCGGTCCCGTCGGGCAGGAACAGGGTGGTCGCGAAGTCCGCCTTGGTCTTGAGGGTCGACGCCAGCATGAACGCGAACGGCGTGAGGGTCAGCCCGGCGAAGATTGCCAGGAGCAGGTAGACCAGGGTGAGGGCAAGGCGGCGGCGCATGGTTCAGTCCCCGAGTTGGCGGCGGGCGAGGCGGCGCTGCGCGGACGCGACCGCCATGAGGAAGAGCGCGAGCACCCAGCCGATCGCGCTGGCGTAGCCGAGGTCGCCGGTGGTGAATCCCATCTGGTACAGGTACATCACGATCGAGAAGCCCCGCGCCCCGGCGCTCCCGG
>CAZUQB010000574.1:0-2209 GCA_964622405.1 uncultured Opitutaceae bacterium
TCGCTCGCCGCCAACCGCGAGAAACAGCGCCAAGCGCTGGCCCAGTACGAGTCCGCCCAGCTCGGGCGGAAATGGCCGCTCGTGATCAACGGCCGCAAAGTCTCAGACCGCCCGTTTCTCCCCTCCGTCAATCCCGCCCGCCCGACGCAGGTCGTCGGGTACTGGGCCAAGGGCACGGTGCAGGACGCGGACGAGGCCGTCGCCGCCTCGGTCGCCTATTTCCCGAAGTGGCGCGCGACGCCGGTCGCGGACCGCGCCGCCATGCTGCAGCGCGCCGCGGACCTCATGGAGTCCCGTCGGCTCGAGTTGAACTCGCTCCTCATCCTCGAGGCCGGCAAGCCGTGGGTGGAGGCCGACGGCGACGTATCCGAGGCGATCGACTTCCTGCGGTTCTACGCCGTCGAGATGCGGCGGATGGCCAAGCCGGTTGTCACCCAGGCGGTGCCCGGCGAACGCTGCACCCAGACGTGGACGCCGCGCGGTGTCGGCGTGGCCGTTGCCCCGTGGAACTTCCCGCTCGCCATCCTCACCGGCCTGACGGTCGCCCCACTCGTCGCCGGCAACTGCGTCATCATCAAACCCGCGCGCCAGACCTCGATCATCGGCGCGATGCTGATGGAGATCATGTCAGCGGCCGGCGTGCCCGCCGGGGCGCTGCATTACCTCCCGTGCTCCGGTGCCGACGCCGGCGCGCACCTGGTGGCGCACCCCAAGGTCGACTTCATCGCGTTCACCGGTTCCCGCGCGGTGGGCTGCGGCATCTGGGAGGAGGCGGGCAAGACCCACCCGGGCCAGCTCAACCTCAAGAAGGTCGTGTGTGAGATGGGCGGCAAGAACGCCATGGTCATCGACAACGACGCCGACCTCGACGAGGCGATCCCGGCCGCGCTCTACAGCGCGTTTGGCTACGCCGGCCAGAAATGCTCGGCGCTGTCGCGTCTCATCGTCCTCGAGGGCGTGTATGACCGGTTCGTCGAGCGCTTCCTCTCCGCCTGCCCCAGCATTCCGGTCGGCGACCCCACCCACCCCGGCACCGTGGTCAACCCGGTGATCGACGAGGCCGCGCAGAAGTCGATCCTCGGCTACATCGAGGCGGGAAAAAAGCAGAGCCAGCTGGCCTGGCAGGCCAAGCTCCCGCCGGAGGTCGTGGCGTCGGGCGGGTATTACGTGCCGCCGACCGTGTTCACGGGCTGCAAGGTCGAGCACACGATCGTGCAGGAGGAAATCTTCGGCCCGGTCCTCGCCATCCTGAAGGCCAAGGACCTCGACGAGGCCTTCGCGATGGTGAACGCCTGCGACTACGCGCTCACCGCCGGGTTTTTCTCGCGCAGCCCGAGGGCGCTCGAGCGGGCCCAGCAGGAGATGATCGTCGGCAACCTCTACCTCAACCGCGGCTGCACCGGCGCAATCGTCGAGCGGCATCCGTTCGGCGGGTTCAAGATGTCCGGCGGCGGCACGAAGGCCGGCGGGCGCGAGTACCTCGAGAACTTCCTGTTCCCGCGGCTCGTCGCCGAGAACGTCCTGCGCCGCGGCTTCACGCCGCCCGAGGAGACCACCAGCTGAGGAGAGCCCCGCGGATCACCGGATCGGTCGCGCTCAGGCCCGATTTTCGCTAGAAATCGAGCGCCTTGAGCGGACCGATCTTCACGCCGAAGCGCTCGCTGTAGGGCTTCACGCGCTTGAAGTCGCCGTGCTTCACGTCGACGGTGCCGCCGAACTTGAGGAAGAGCACCGACGCGGAGGCTTCGCCGGAGATGCTCTTCGCCACCGGCGCATGCGTGGCGTCGACCGGGCCGAAGTCCACGCTGGCCTCGCCCGACTTGATCTTGACGATGAGCTTCATCCGGATCGCGCCCTTCAGCCGCAGCGAGACATTTTCGAACGCGTGCGTGGCCCGGCTGACCCGCCCGAGCAGCTGGAACTGGTCGACTGGGATGGTGGCGCGGCCGTCGTTCTTCAGCGGCACCTCATAGGTCACCGTATGTTCGTCCTCCGCGACGACGGTCGCGCGGGCGAGGTCGATCGACGCGGAACCGCCGTTGATGTTGAAGCGCGGGACCTCGCTTCCCGGGGTCTTGCCCTCGGCCTCCTGCTTCATGAGCTTGTCGCCCCGCTTCTCGCCGCGTTTCCGGTACTCCTTGAGCTGTTTCTCGGTCGGCGGCTTCCCGTTGATGGAGATCGGCTGGTACTGCTCGGCATAGGGCTTCGA
>CAZUQB010000575.1:0-2196 GCA_964622405.1 uncultured Opitutaceae bacterium
TCGATCCGCCGTTCATCGGCTGCCAGGTGCAGCGCCAGATCTCGTACTTCGCCCGGAAGACCCTGTGGAAGGGCGGCGTGGTGAGCTGGTGGCTCGACACCGTCGGCACCATCCCGGTCGACCGCGACGGTGGCCAGGACGTGAGCGCGATCAAGCGCGTGCTGAAGGTCCTGAAGGAGGACCGGGGGCTGATCCTGTTTCCCGAGGGCACCCGTTCGCCCAACGGCCAGTTCCAGACGCCGAAGGGCGGAGTGGGACTCATCTGCTGCCGGGCGCAGGTGCCCGTGGTGCCCGCGCGCATCTTCGGCTCCTACGAGGCCTTCGGCAAGGGCCGCCGCCTCCAGCTCGGCGTGCCGGTAAGCGTGGTGTTCGGCCCGCCGCTGGCCCCGGCCGAGTACGACGAGCCGAACGCGGGCAAGGAGCGGTACCAGATCGCCAGCGAACGCATCATGCGCCGCATCGCGGCACTCCAGCCGCCTCAGATTCGGGTCATTTAGGAAAACGGGAAAACAACAGAGACGGGAACCGCTAATCACCGCTAATCCGCACTAACTTGGTACGGGACCATTAGCGGTCATGAGTGGAGATTAGCGGTTCAACTCCTCCTCCGTGCCCTCCGTTGGCTCCTGTGAATCTTGCTAGGCCTGTTCCCGCAGCATCGCGGGATTCACGTCGGCAAGAGTGCGGCAGCCGGTCAGGGCGAGCGTGAGGTCGAGCTCGGCGATCCAGTTCTCGAGCACCTCGCGCACGCCCGCCTCGCCGGCACAGGCAAGACCGTAGACGAACGGCCGGCCCACCAGCACCGCCCGGGCGCCGAGCGCAATGGCCTTGAAGACGTCGGCCCCGCCACGCGGGCCGCTGTCGAGCAGCACGGGCACTTTTCCCGCCACCGCGGCCACCGCGCCGGGCAGAGCGTCGAGGCTCGCGATGGCGCCGTCCACCTGGCGGCCGCCGTGATTGGAGACGATGATCCCATCCACGCCCGCATCGACCGCGCGCCGCGCGTCGTCGGGATGCAGCACGCCTTTCAGGATGATCGGCAGGCGGGTGTACTGCCGCAAGCGCGGCAGGTCGGCCCACGTCAGCGAGGGACGCGAGTACGTGGTGAAGAACCGCTGCACGGCGGCCCGCGGTTCACCGGAAAGGAGGTTTCGCCACAGCCCGCCCGGGAAGTTGGCCTTCTGTGCCAGCGCGGCGGCGACGGTCCGGAAGTTCACCGGCGGCCGCGGGCCCGCCGGGAGCGGTTGCCGGAGCTGAGCCCGGAAGACGGGATCGCTGGTGTACTGTGCGATGCCCCGGCCCTCGAGGAACGGCAGGTAGGCCTGGTCGAGGTCCCGCGGCCGCCAGCCGAGGATCGTGGTGTCCAGCGTCACGACGACCGCGTCGCAGCCGCACGCCTCCGCCCGCCGCACGAAGCTCGCGACCAGGTCCTCGCTCGTGCTCCAATAAAGCTGGAACCACCGCGGGGCCGAGCCCATGGCCGCGGCACACGCTTCCATCGGGACCGAAGCCTGGTTCGAGAAAATGACCGGAATCCCCAGGCTCGCGCCTGCGCGCGCCACTGCGAGGTCACCGTCCGGATGCGCCAGGTCGAGCACCCCGATCGGCGCCGTCAGCAACGGCGCCGGGAGCGTGCGGCCCAGCAGTTCGACCGAAAGGTCGCGACGGGAGGCGTCGCGCAGGACGTTCGGCACGATCCGCCGCCGGTCGAACGCCGCGCGATTGTCCGCCATGGTGCGCTCGGCGCCCGCCCCACCCGCGACGTACCCAAACGCCGGAGCCGACATGACGGCGCGGGCGCGGGCCTCGAGCTCGGTCGCCGCAACCGGCACCAGGGGCCGACGGCCCGCCAGCCCCGGCAGGTAAATCGCCCGTTGCCGGGCCGGCCCGGGGTCAGGCGGAAGCGGGGTGCTCATGAGCACCGAAGAATCCAGTAACGCGCCGCCGTGTCGATTCCATCTCACCGCCCCTCTCAATGTGGGCGGGGTGCCCCACCCCGCGGCCCCGGCCCCGCTCAGTCCAGTCCGCACGCCTTGCGGGCGCGGGTGGTCACGACACGGGCCACGGCGCGGGCGCGCTCGGCGCCCTCGCGGAGGACGCCGTCCACGTAGTCCGGATTCGCGGCCAGCTCGGCGCGGCGTGCGCGGGCCACGGCGAAGTAGCCCCAGTAGTGCTCGAACAGCGCCTTCTTCAGGT
>CAZUQB010000576.1:0-2196 GCA_964622405.1 uncultured Opitutaceae bacterium
ACTCCTCGATCGCGACCAGGTTCACCGCGCCCATGCTGTTGAGCCGCGCGCGCAGGGCGTCGGACTCGGACTTGATCTCGTCCCAGTTGGTCGCGTCGAGCGCCGCCAGGTCCTCGGCGGTCGGCTCGCCCTTTTCCTTCACCTTGCGGCGGCGCGAGGGCTTCGGCTTGGCCTCGGTCACTGCCTCCGCGGCCCCCGCCTCGGCCGGCTGAGCCGGGGCATCCGCCTTGGGCTCCGTCTCCTCGTCCTCGTCGAGGTCCAGGGGCTTCACGCCCTCCGGCTCGTCGTCCGCGTGCCAGAGGAGCTGCTTCCAGTCGAGGGTGGCGATGTCGGTCTGGAACTCGCGCTGGACCTCCTCCGTCAGGAATTGCGCCCGCTGCCGGGTCTCGGCCAGCCGGACCTCGTGGGCGCTCAGCTCGTCGTGCGCGGCCTCGGACTCGCTGTGCAGCGCCCGCTCGGCGGTCTCGAGGCCCGTGATCTCCTGCTCGAGGCCCACAAGCTCGACGCGGACTTTCTCGACCTGCTCCTGCGCCACGCCGAGGGTCTCGGCGATCTGCGCGGCACGGGCGCGCTGGCTCTCGGCGTCGCGGCCGAGCTCGTCGATCTGCCCCGCCCAGGTCTCGATCTCCTGCTGGCGCTGGACCAGGAGGTCGTCGAGCTGCAGGCGGCGCTTTTCCATCTCGGTGAGGCCGCGGTCGAGGACCTCGACCTTCTGCCGGCGCTCGGCCAGCTCGAGGCGCGCCTGCGCGAGGGAGTCGCGCTTCACGTCGCGGTCCGTCCGCACTTCCGTGATCCGGACTTCCAGGTGGTGAATCTTCTCGCGGTGCGCGGCAGCGTTGGCGTCGGCCTCGGCCAGGCCCGCCTGGGCCTTCTCCCAGCGCGCGTGCGCCTCGTTGCGCGCCTGCTCGAGCGAGACGAGCTCGCCCTCCATGCGGCGGAGGCGGTTGGCCACGTCCTCGAGCGCCCGCTGGGCGTTGCGCTGCTCGGCCTGCGCCGCCGCGACGACCTGCGTCACGGCCAGCACGTCGGCCCGGCGCTGCTCGAGCGTCTGCTCGGCCGCGGTCAGGCGCGCGCCGAGGCCGTCAATCACGGCCTTCTGGTCGTCGTGCTGCTTCTGGTCGTCCGCCAGCGCCCGCGCGGTCTCGCGCAGGTCGATCTCGCGCTGGACGATGCTGTTGGCCGACTTGCGCGCGCTGTGGTGGCCGCCGTAGACGAGGCCGCGGCGGTCGACGAGGTCGCCCTTGCGGGTCGCCACGGCGAGGAACGCGAACTCCGGGTGCGCCTTCCAGTGCTCGAGGAACGCGCCGAGGTCGTCGGCGACAAAGCACTCGCCCAGGATGCCCGCCGCCGGATGCGACGCCTCGACGCCATTGAGCGCGTCCAGGGCCCGAACGAGGCCGGCCGGCAGCTCGCCGGAGCCGTCGCGCCCGGCGCCGCACTCGGCGACGCGCAGCACGACGGAGCCGATCTGCTCCTGCTCCAGCTGGGCGAGGATCCGCTGCGCGGTCCCGAGGTCGCTCACGCTGATGGCCTCGGCCGCGGAGCCGAGGATGGCCTCGACCGCCTTGCCGAACTCAGGGCGAACGGAGAGCCCGTGGGTGATGGGTGAAACCTTGGCGCCGGCGAGGGCGCCGTCGAGGCGGCCCTGCAGCACGGCCTTCGCGCCCTCGCCGAAGCCCTCCCACTTCTCCTGCAGCTGCTGGAGGAGGCGGAGGCGGGCGGTGCGCTGCGCGAGCTGGCGGTCGATTTCCTGGAGCCGGCGCTGCGCGTCGCGGAACTCGCGGGTGAGGTCGGTGATGGCCTGCTGGGCGGCGACGGTCTCGTTGTGCGTCCGGGACTTCTCGGCCAGGGCGGCCTCGACCTTCGCGGCCAGCTCGCCGACGGTGCCCGCGGCGGCGGCGTGCTGCTCGCGGACCTGGCCGATCTCCTGGGCCACGGCGTCGTGGCGCACGACGGAGGTCTTCTGGTCGACCTCGTAGCCCGAGCAGTCGGTGCGGAGGCGGGCGACGGTGCTCTCGAGCTGGAGCAGCTCGAACTTGGCCTGCTGCAGCTCCTGCTCGAGGCGGCTGAGCTCGCCCTCGGCGACACTGAGGTCGCGGTTGCGCTGCTGGAAGACGGCGTCGCTGCTGCCGAGGAGGCCGAGCTGGAGCTGCTTGTCCTGCGCCCCGCTGTCGACCTGCGCGGTCACCTCGCGGA
>CAZUQB010000577.1:0-2193 GCA_964622405.1 uncultured Opitutaceae bacterium
CGAAAGCTCACGCTGGGCATGATGCTCGACATGCGCGACTCCGGGGTCTTCCGCCAGGTGCGGGAACTGGTTCGCGCCGGCGAGATCGGCGAACTGCGCGCGGCGTCGCTCGGCGGCCAGCATCCCCTCCTCCCGGGCGTGCGCGCCCAGTGGTATCACGAGGCCGGGAAGCACGGCGGCACGATCAACGACATCGCGGTCCACGGCATCGACCTGCTGCCGTGGGTCACCGGTCTCGACTACCGCCGCGTGGTCGCCGCGCGCACCTGGCAGGCGGGTCCGCCGGCGGGATCACACTTCAAGAATGCCGCGCAGTTCATGCTGGAGCTGGAAAACGGCGCCGGCCTGATCGCGGACGTTTCCTACACCGCGCCCAACAGTCATGGCTACACCCTGCCCCTGTATTGGCGCCTGACACTCTGGGGCAGCCTCGGCGTGCTCGAGGCGACCCTGACGGCGAAGGAGATCACGCTCTACAAGGAAGGCGAGAAAACGGCCCGCACCGTGCCGATCGGCGCACCGAATCCGGGCGGCTACCTCGAGGCCTTCCTCGCGGAGCTGAAGGGCCGCCCGAACCCAGGCCTGACCGCACCGGAGATTTTCCGCGCGAGCTACGTGACGCTGAAGATCCAGGAAGCGGCGGACCGGGGATTGATCAACACGCCGCTGTAGCGGCGTGTTGAGTAGCGAGTAGCGGGTAGCGAGTAGCGAGCATTTGGCTGACTGAGATTCTGGTAGGTCCGGGTGAAGACCGCTGGCTTTGCCAGGAAGGTGGCTCCCGAAAACGTGCTTCTCTGCCAGCGAAATGCTCGCTACTCGCTACCCGCTACTCGCTACTCACTCCCCTCCACCTACCTCACCTGCAACGTCTCGCCATCATAGGTGAGCCCCAGGGAGGGGATCTCGACGGCTTTGCGAGCGCCAGCCTTACGCACGCGTCCGGCGAGCCAGGCGTCGTAGCCACTCGCCTGCGCGGCGGCGACGACGGCGGGCGCGGTGGCCGGATCAACGTAGGCGGCAAAGCCGATGCCTTGGTTGAAGGTCGCGTACATCTCACGGCGCGTGATCGGGCCCGCCTCCTCCATGAACTGGAACAGCGCCGGCGCCGGCCGCGGGCTGGTGATCTCGTACACAAACGGCTCCTCGAGCCGCATCAGCTTTCGCCAGCCGTGGCCGGTCACGTGCGCCACGTAATTCAGCTTCAGGCCGCGCCGCTGGCATTCGCGCACAAAGGCCACATAAATCACCGAGGGCGCCAGCAGCGCCTCGCCGAACGTCCGCGGGTCGCCATGGCCGATCGGCGTCTGGTACCCCTGCGGGAGTCGCTCGGCGATCAGGCGGCAGAGACTCAGCCCGTTCGTTTGCACGCCGGAGCTCGCCAGGAAGATGATCGCGTCGCCGTCGCGCACGTCGCCCGTGATCCGCAGCGACTTCGGCGCGATGCGACCGATCGCCGAGCCGGCGAGCACGATGGTGGACGCATTGACGATGCCCCGCAGGGTGGGCGTCTCGCCGCCGCCCCATACGGCGCCGGCCTGGCGGCAGCCCTCCGCCCAGCCGTCGACGAGCGACTGCATGCGGGCCGCGTCGGCGAACCACGCTGACTCCCCCACCGCGGCGTGCATCGCCACGGAGATCGGCAGCGCGCCGCAGGTGGCGAGGTCGTTCACGATCGTCGCGACCGTGTCGATGGCGATCTCGCGGTAGAAGTTCTTCCCGGTCGCGGCGTGGACGGCATCGGCGACGAGATTCTTGGTCCCGAGCCCCTCCTCGACATGCGCGAGGTAGTGGTCGGCCGCTTCCATCAGGTAGGCGCTCTCGCCGCGCGTGGTGGCGGGCTCCGCGTAGCCGTGATCCGCGAGCAGCCCCGCCGTCCTCTTCGCCGCCCGCTGACACGCCCGCTTGAAGGCATCCAGCTGGTCGTAATTCACGCCGGAGGATTGGTAGGAGAGACTCATGGATTCCGGATTGCGGATTCCGGATTCCGGATTGGGACCTTCCGGAGTCCGAAACGATGGAGGTGGATGACGGCGCTAGACACGGTGCGAGGCGAGGATCAGGCGAATCCGGACTCCGGAATCCGCAATCCGGAATCTCAGTACGCTCTCCCCTCGTTCTTTTCGTAGTAGTTCACGTAGGCCTGGTTCACCACGCGGTAGCCGCCGGGGGTGGGATACTTGCCGGTGAAGTACC
>CAZUQB010000578.1:0-2184 GCA_964622405.1 uncultured Opitutaceae bacterium
TTGTCGAGGAACTCGACAAGTTCCGCGCCGGTGACCGGGTGCGGACGGAGCTGGTTGGGCAATAAGCCCCGCCGGGGGCTTAGTTGGTCCAAGGTCGTCAAGTCTTTGGGTCGAAGGTCTTCAGGTCGAAGGTCCAACTCTAGCACCAACCATTCTTTCATCGTCCGACTCTCGACCTTTCAACTGGGACCACAGCCTCGACTTTCGACTTTCGACCTTCGACTTTCGACTCAAACCCGCCATGTCGCCCAATCTGCTCATCGCCTTCCGCTTCCTGACCGCGAAGAAGCGCGCGATGCTGATGAGCCTCTCCTGCACGATCCTTGGCGTCGGCCTGTTCATCGTCACGCAGGCGACCACCAGCGGGTTCGAGGAGTTCTTCATCAAGACGATCCTCGGCACCGACGGCGCGATGCGGGTCGAGGACAAGATGCAGGACACGATCCGCAGCATGAACGCCGGCGGCGGCTCGGAGATGCTGATCAGCCATCGCGAGGGTGTGAAGTACATCGAGGGGGTGGAGGAGCCGAAGCTCGTGGTCGGCGCGCTGCGGCAATTCGAGAATGTTTCCGGCACCTCCGCGGTGCTGCGCGGCAATGTGGTCGTGCGCAGTTCGTTCAAGAACGAGTCCGCCCAGGTCTTCGGCATCAATCTCGAGGAACACCTCAAGGTGTCCGATCTCCAGCACCAGATCGTGCAGGGCGACCTGGCCACGTTCCGCGAGGCGCCGACGGGCGCCCTGGTGGGCAAGGTGCTCGCCGAGCGCCTCGAGCTCGAGGTCGGCAATTCCTTCATCCTCGACTGCCAGGGGCAGCTGCGCCGCTACCGCGTCAGCGCCATCTATGAGACCGGCGTGCGCGACATCGACAAGACCCGCGTCTACGTGCACATCGGTGAGGCCCGCTCGCTGCTCAAGAAGCCGACCGGCGTCACGTTCATCCAGATCAACCTTTTCGACAAGGACCGCGCTCCGAAGGATGCGGTGCGCATGCAGGATGTGATCCGCCACAGCGCCCAGCCCTGGCAGGAGCGCGAGAAGGCGTGGCTCGAGGCCTTCCGCGCGCTCAGCGTGTCATCCGCCATCACCGTCTCGGTCTTCACGCTCATCGCGGGCCTCGCGATGTTCAACACGCTCGCCATGATCGTGCTGGAGAAGACCAAGGACATCGCGATTCTCCGGTCGATGGGCTACGAGCGGCGCGACATCACCGAGATTTTCCTCTGGCAGGCGGCGATCGTGCTCGTGATCGGCGCCCTGGCCGGCGCGGCGGTGGGCGTGGTCGGCACGTTTGCCGTTTCGAGGATTCCGCTGCCCATCAACGGCATTTTCAAGACCGAGACTTTCCAAGTGTCCTGGAACCTGTGGCATTACATCGAGGCCGTCCTCACCGCCGCCGTCATGGTCATGGCCGCCTCCATCATCCCCGCCCGCCGGGCGGCGCGCCTTGAACCGGGAGACATTGTGCGCGGAACCGCCCAATAGGGAGCAAGGAGAAGGGAACATGGAGAACGGATCAAAAATCGAGGGCTTCGAGGACTTGGTGGTCTGGCAGCGGGCCATCGACCTGGCCGCGGACGTCTATCGGCTGTTTGAGCCGTCCCGTGATTTTACGCTGAAGAACCAAATTCAGCGCGCGGCGATATCGATCTCTTCGAACATCGCCGAGGGCTATGAACGCGGATCGAACAAGGAGTTTGTTCAGTTTCTCTATTACGCGAAGGGGTCATGCGGCGAGGTGCGCTCGCAGACGCAGCTGGCCCGGCGGGTGAAACTGATTCAGGAAATGCCAGCGGAGCGAATCATTGCGGCGTCCAGGGAGCTTTCAGCCAAGCTGGGAGCCTACATCAACGTCCGAACCACCCGATTCAATTGAGCAAGTCCGTCCCTTCTCCCTCCTCCCTTCTCCCTGCTCCCGGCACGGAGTGCGTCCTCCGGTGCACCGGGCTGCATCGCTATCTCGGGCAGGGCGAGGGTCGGGTGCACGTGCTGAAGGGCGTTACTTTCGAGGCCCATCGCGGGCAGGTGTACGCGATCGTCGGACCGTCGGGCTGCGGCAAGAGCACGCTGCTTTACCTGCTGGGCCTGCTCGACCAGCCGGATGCCGGCGAGATTTCGATCAACGGGCAGCTGATGTCGAACAACGACGATGCCGCCCGGACCGCGGCGCGCGGCGCGAACATCGG
>CAZUQB010000579.1:0-2183 GCA_964622405.1 uncultured Opitutaceae bacterium
CCCACGCCGCCCTCGGCGTTCGGCACGATCTCGACCGGGTTCACCAGAAACTCGAACCGCGCGCCCTCCTCGAGCGCATTGTAATACTCCTTCCGGCTGCCCGGCATGTTCGCCAGGTCGCGCCGGTAGAGGCACACCGCCTCCTTCGCCCCGCAGCGGAGCGAGGTGCGGAGGCAGTCCATGGCGGTGTCGCCGCCACCGAGGACCGCGACGCGCTTGCCCGCGACGGCCACCTTCGGGAGGTCGACAAGCGGCGACGCCACGTTCTTCTGGATCAGGAACGGCAGCGCGTCCACGACGCCGGCCAGGTCGCCGCCGGGGATGTCCAGGGCCTTCGGCCGCTGGGCGCCCACGCCGAGGAACACCGCGTCGAACTGCCGGCGGAGGTGGGCCAGCGAGATGTCCCAGCCGACCTTCACGCCGAGCTCGAACTTCACGCCGCGCTTCACGAGCAGCTCGATGCGGCGCTCCACGAGGCGCTTCTCGAGCTTGAAGCCCGGGATGCCGTTCACGAGCAGGCCGCCCGGGATGAGCATGGACTCAAAGACGGTCACGGCGTAGCCGAGCTGGATCAGCTCGTCGGCGCACGCGATGCCGCCGGGGCCCGAGCCGACCACCGCGACGCTGAAGCCGTTCGGCATGACCGGCGTGGCGTCGACCGCGCCGCGGTCGAGGGCGTAGTCGTTGATGAACCGCTCGACCGCGCCGATGGCGACCGGGTCGCCCTTGGCGTTGAGGATGCAGGCGCCCTCGCACAGCCGCTCCTGCGGGCACACGCGCGAGCAGATCTCGGGCAGATTGCTGGTGGACCGCGAAAGCGCGGCCGCCTCGAGGAAGTTGCCCTGCGCCGCCTGCGCCAGCCACTCGGGGATCCGGTTCGACAGCGGGCAGCCCTGCGAGCACAGGGGATGCGGGCACTGGATGCAGCGGCTCGCCTGCTCGCGCACCGTCGCCTCGTCATAGCTCCCGTAGATCTCCTCGAAATCACCCGTGCGCTCGCTCGCGCCCCGCTTCGGCGGTCCGATCCGGGCGATCCGGGACCAATTATATTTGGGATTGGCCAGGGGATTGGGGGTCGAGGGCATGGGGTGGTTCAGGGGATGGGATTGAGCGTCGAACGCCGAACATCGGACGCCGGACGCCGGAGGTGACGAGGAGATCTGGGCGGTTGGTCCTTCCTTCGCAGTTCGGCGTACGGGATCGGGTGTTGGGCGTTCGCCGGGGCTACACCCGCCAGCTCTGCAGGATCTTCTGGTAATTCGCGCGCTCGAAGGCGCCGGGATCGGGGCAGCGGGCGAGGTTCATCGCGCCGCGGAACTCGTCCACGTTCTCGTAGCCGTGCTCCTCCATCCAGGTCCGCAGGCCGGCCAGCAGGGTCGTCAGCAGCCGCGGGCCGTTCTTCAGGAGCACCGACACCACCTGCACCGTGTGCGCGCCGGCCAGCAGGGCCTTCACCATGTCGCGCGTGCTGTGCACGCCGCCCGACGCGGCCAGCGAGCCCTTCAGGTGCGGCGACAGCACCGCCAGCCACCGCAGGCGGAGCAGCAGCTCGGACGAGTCCGACAGCTTGAGCTGCGGGGCCACCTCGAGCTCCTCGACGTCAAAATCCGGCTGGTAGAACCGGTTGAACAGCACCACGCCCTTCGCCCCCATCCGCTCCAGCGCCAGCGCGAAGTGCGCCGGGGCCGTGTGGAAGGGCGAGAGTTTCACCGCTACCGGGATCTTCACGCTGCCCAGGACCAGCCCCACCGTCTCGAGCATGTCCGCCTCAAGGTCGTCCGCCGCCTTCGCCGGGTCGGTCGCGAGCTGGTACAGGTTCAGCTCGATCGCATCCGCCCCCGCGCTCTCGCAGCGCTTGGCGTAGTTGGTCCAGCCGCCCGGATTCGTGCCGTTCAGCGAGGCGATGACCGGGATGGCCAGCGCGCGCTTCAGGTCCTCGATCTGGCGGAGGTAGTGGTCCGGCACCAGCTGGTACTCCGCGAAGTTCGGGAAGAACGACGTCGCCTCCGGATTGCTCTCGGCGGGGGTCTCGACGTGATGCCGCAGCGCCCGCTGCTCCGCGTCGATCTGCTCCTCGAACAGCGAGCGCATCACGACCGCGGCGGCACCAGAGTCCTGGAGCTGCCGCGCCACGTGGGTGTTGTCGCTGAACGGCGAGGCGCCGATCACGATCGGGTTGGAGA
>CAZUQB010000580.1:0-2177 GCA_964622405.1 uncultured Opitutaceae bacterium
GTGCCGAACATGCCCTTGATCCGGCCCTTGGCCTTCTGCTCGTCGATCAGCTGCCAGCCGACCGCGATCAGGCTCGTCATGATCGTCGATCCGAGCGGCGCCGCGAGCGGCAGGACCAGGTGATACGAGGAGAACAAGCCGAACGCCGCGGCCACGTAGATGCCGAGCACCAGCAGCGCGAGCACCTTGAACCGGATGCCCTTGGCACCCTCGGTCAGCGCGAGGAGCACCACGCAAATCGTCACGACAAACGTGAGCGCATAGTCAACCCAGTCCGGCAGGCGTTTCAGGTAGATGCCCGAGAGAAAGGTCTTGAGAAGATTGCCGTGGAAACCCACCTGCGGCACCGGGGTGTTGTCAAACGGCGTGCGGGCCAAGTCCTGCAGCAGCGGATCGACCGGGCCGATCAGCACGATCGCGTCCTTGAACTGGGCGAAAAACTCGCGGCCGGTCGCCTGATATTTGGGGTCGTCGCTCTCGATGGCCGCCGTCCCCTTCCGCACGTCATTCACGCTGCAGCGGGGATTGAGCGGGGATATCCATTTCGAAAACCAGGTGGCCTCCACGATCTGGCCGCGCTGGACCGGAATCGAGGTGACCAACGCCCCATCGGTGCCACGCACCTCGATCCGATCAGGGTAACGGCGCAGCGCCGAGGCATCGAGCCCCCATTGCAGCAGCGCCAGCCGCAGGGCCATGGGATAATAGCTGCCCTGCTTCGCGTCGGCGAAGATCGGCGCCATGCGGGCCTCTCCTTTGTAGGTGTCGATCATGCCCGGGATGCCCCAGGTGGGTCCCAGGATCGGAACTCCCGGCATTTCGGGCGGATCGTTTTTCTCCGGGTCCGTAAATCCCTCGAAAACCCATGGAAACTCCCGCCGGCCCTGCATCAGACCCGGGCCGGGCACGTAGTTCGCTGCCAGGACCACGTTCTTGTGCTTGTAGATCGCCTTGCCGAACTGGATCCGCCCGGCCCGCTGTTCGTCCTGGCCAAACTCGGCGTATGAGTTTTCCGAAAAGACCAAGTCGATGCCTACCGCCTTGATCTTGCCGTGGTCAAAGAGCGCGTTGATCACCTGGGCGAACCGGCTGTGGTTCCACGGCCAGCGGAACGCCTGGATCGCCTCGTTATCGATATCGACGTAGATGAGCTTCACCGGCACCTCGAGCTCACCCCGGGCGCGAAACCGGTAGTCGATCAGCTTGTTCTCCAGGAACTCGAGGTGGTCGTAGGCGCTCAGCAGGCACCAGATCGCCGGGATCACGAGCAGCAATGACCGTCGCAGCCACGACAGGGCGGTCTTCTTTTTCAGCTGGGCCACGGCGCGCGAACCTACGGTTCCGCCCTACCGAAAGAAAGCAGAAACCCAATGCCCGGCCTCGCCGGGAAGGCAAAAGTCGAAAGTCTCAGGTCGAAAGCTACCTAGCGGCGGCGAAGCCGCGGGAGTGACCTGCGCCTTGCCGACCTGTCACCTGCGACTTGCGCGGCGCGGCGCCGCGCTACTTGCCGTCGCCCGGAGTTGTGTTGTCCTGCGGTTTCGGCGGCGCCGGCGGGGCCTCGGGCTGTGGCGTCGGCGGGGGCGTGTTGTTGCTCGTGGTCGCCGACGTGAAAATCGTTCCTTGGTTGGCCGCGACGATATCCTGAGTGGCCGTCTGGATGGCCGCCTGCGTCGCAGGGGGGATATCCTGCGTCACCACGGTCGGCGGCGCCGTAACCGTCACGGTGCCCGTGGACGGATCCACCTTCACCTCAACCTCGACCACGACTTCCTTGCCGGTCGGAACCGGGGTGCCTTCGGGCGCCGCGCCGGTCAGGATGACCTCGCCCTCCGCGGTACTGAGGGTGAAGAACGCCTTGCCCGAGGCATCGGGACGGAAAACGATGCGGAACGTGGTGCCGCGGATACCGGCGGCACCGACCGGGGTGTTGACCGTGAACGACGAACCCTGGTCCTTGTTGAGGTGCTTCACGTTGCCGACCAATTCGCCTCGGGCGAGGGTCAGTTTGGTGGTCGACGTCGTCGGCTCCGACGTCGCGGTGGATATCGCATAGGAGCTCGAGAACGGGTCCTGGAGAAATTCCTCGATCGAGAGCGTCGAGTCCTGCGCGAGATTGATCGTCGATCCGTTCGAGAACACCAGGATCACGCTCGAATTCTGCGCGGTCGTGACGACGT
>CAZUQB010000581.1:0-2177 GCA_964622405.1 uncultured Opitutaceae bacterium
TCGGCGGCCTGATCGCCGGCGTCTGCGACATCACGTACGCCATTGTCTTCTACAGTTTTCGCGGCGTGCCGGCGACGCGCGTGCTGCAGTCGGTGGCGAGCGGGCTGCTCGGCGCCAAGGCCTTCGAGGGCGGTAACGCGACGGCCGCCCTGGGGCTGTTCCTGCATTTCTTCATCGCGCTGCTGCTGGCCGTGATCTTCTACGGCGCGAGCCGGGCGCTGCCGGCGCTCGTCCGGCGTCCCGTGATCACCGGTGCGCTGTACGGCTTCGCGGTCTACTGGGTGATGAACCTGGTCGTGCTGCCCCTGAGCGCCTTCCCGCGCAAGGTGACCTTCGTGCCGGTGGTCGTGATCACCGGCGTGCTCGTTCACATGTTCCTCATCGGCCTGCCGATCGCGCTGGGCGCCCGCCGCGCGCTGGCGGCGAAGCCGGAGGGCGCCTGAGCGCCGGCGCGTGTCACCAGGCCGACGCGCCGTTACCATCAACTTTCCCACCATGGCCACGTCCAAACTCGCAGGCGGCACCGTCCATCCCCTCCCGGCCGATCTTCGTCGCGCGATCCTGGCTGACGCCAAGGCGAAGGAACTATGGCCGGGCTTCACCCCGCTCGCCCGCAACGAGTGGATCTGCTGGGTGACCTCGGCCAAGCAGGAGGAGACGCGCCAGCGACGCATTGTCGTCGGCCTCGACAAGATGCGCAGCGGTCTCCGCCGGCCCTGCTGCTGGCCGGGCTGTCCCCATCGGTAAGACGGGAGTCGCAATTCGGATCTAAATCATGACCACGAACCAGGCGTTCAAGACCCCGCGCACTCCATACGAGAAGATCGGCGGCCTGTATTTCCTCGGCCGGACGATCGACAAGATCCGGCTGAAGGCGGCGGGCCAGCTGCGGCCGGATTTCTTCAAGCTGATGGGCGACGGCTACGACGCCCGGATCATGAACTACCTTCGCCTGGACTACGCCGCGTTCACGGCCTTCGTGCTCACGGGTGCGACCGACGAGCAGTGCTGGGAGTATTGCGTGCAGCACGGACGCCCGCTGGGCGACATCGACGTCCTCGTGTGGAACGACTTTGCCTCCAAGCGCGGCTGGCGGGATTCGGTGTCCGGGCTGCTGGAGGACTTCAAGGCCAAGAGCGGCCTGGGCAACCGGCCCGACATCCAGACGTTCTTCGAATACTGGGAGGTCGACGAAGGGCGGAAGCCTTGAAGGTCTCGCCCGACCCGGGCGGCAAGGGACTGCCATCCGCCCTGGCAGTGGGAAAATCTGCGGTTCGCTGCTGACTTCCGCCAGGCAGCGCTCCAGCGTTCCTGCCCGTACCCGTTCCACCCCGGCGGTCAGATGTCCCTGCTGCATCACCTCTCGTTCGCGGTCAGCGATCTTGCTCGATCGACGGCCTTCTACGACGCAGTCCTCGCGCCCCTCGGCTACGGGCGTGTCTGGAGCCACGCCACCGCCGACGGCTACCAGGAGGCCGCTGTCGGCTACGGGCGGCCGGGAGCCGACGACGAGTTTGCGATCCGCCTTCGGGCCAACGGCGTCGCAGTGCCGTCCGACGGATTCCACGTCGCCTTCGCGGCGCCGTCCCGCGAGGCCGTGCTGGCCTTTCACCGCGCCGCCCTGGCGCACGGCGCGCAGGACAACGGCGGCGCCGGGCTGCACCCTGAGTACGGTCCGACGTATTTCGCCGCGTTCGTCATCGATCCCGACGGCTACCGCATCGAAGCCGTCCTCGCTTCCTAGGGCCTCCCGACCGATCGCGCTTTAGCCGCAAGAATGCGCAGAATGCTCAGAAGCACGCCATGGCATCGTCACGCTTTGGCACCGGACCAAGGCCGGGCCAACGAACGAAGCCGGCCGAATCGGGTCGCGGTCGCTTCTGCGTCCTTTGCGCCTCCTCGCGGCCCATTCATTCGTCATCCCGCCAACTGCCAACCTGAACCCACCCCATGAAAATCATCCTGCAAAACATCCTGGCCGTCATCGTCGGACTCGTGATCGGCGGCATCGTCAACATGGCGCTCGTCATGGCCGGCCCGCACGTGATCCCGCCCCCGGACGGCGTGAACATGGCCGACGCCAAGAGCCTCGCGGCCAACATCCACCTGCTCGCGCCCAAGCACTTCCTCTTTCCCTTCCTCGCCCACGCGGTCGGCACGTTCGTCGGCGCCCTGAC
>CAZUQB010000582.1:0-2176 GCA_964622405.1 uncultured Opitutaceae bacterium
GTGGAGATCCTGGTCGCTCCAGGCCGCCCAGTACGCGGCCTCCTTCATCACCTGGTCCGCGACGGCTTGGGCGGCGGGAAACTGCGCGACGTTGGCCCGGGCCCGGGCAATTTCGGCGTCGGTGTGCAGCGTCCGGGCCGTCTTGAGCGGAAACTGCGGCGTACGGACCTTTTGCGGCAGCAGCATGCCGTGCGGGATCTGCGGCTGCACCGGGCCGTCGGGAAACCAGGGATCGCGCGCGGGGGCGACGACGGCCGCCATGACGGCCAGCAGGGCGATGCTCCAGCGGGAAGAGTCGAAGCGCATCGGGGCGGAGGTTGTTGGGCGGAGGCGGTCCGGGCAAAGCTTTTGACGGTGACCCGGGGCTGTGTCATGCTGCCGGGCTGTGACTTCTTCCCGCCGCTTACTCCTGATCGTTGCCACTCTGGCCCTCGCGGCCTGGGGTGAAGTCCGGGCGGCCGAAAACGCGGAGCCGGCGCTGGAGAATGGCTACCTGCGGCTGGGATTTGATCGGCTGGCCTCGTACAAGTTTGTCGCGCCGGCGTACGATCCTGCGGCGGATCCCAAGAAGCCGCCGGTCACCGGCGAGGAGCAGATTCCGGCGAGCGTGAAGGCGTGGAGCGGCCGCAAGGCCATCGTCACCGGTTTCATGCTGCCCGTGAAGATGGATGGGCAACTGGTCACGGAGTTCCTCCTGGTGAAGGACCCGATGATGTGCTGCTACGGCGTGGTCCCGAACATGAACGAGTGGGTGGTGGTGAAGATGGTGAAGGGCGGCGTGCGCCCGCTGATGGACACGCCCATCTCATTCTACGGCGAGCTTAAGGTCGGGGCGATGTTCGAGAACGGCTACATGACCGGCATCTACCTGCTCGAGGGCGAGCGGATGGGAGAGCAGAAATAAGGCCGCGGTGCGGCCTTATTTCGGAGTTGGAAGCTGGCAGTTGGGAGTTGGAAGACCGGATGGTGCCCCGGGGAGCCCTGGCGGACATGGATGACGGTATTCCATCTCCCATCTCCCAGCTTCCAACTTCCAGCTTCCAGCTTCCAACTCCCGCTGAGCGGGGCCGTCGGCCCCGCTCAGCGGGCGATATCGCGCTGCGTGAGGACCTTGAAGCCGCGGGCGTTGAGCGCCTGGGCGGCGACGTCGGCGTCCTCCACGTTCAGCGCGAAGGCGGACTTGCCGTCGGGGCGCTTGATGAAGCTGTAGACGTAGTGGACGTTGATCTCGGCCTCGAGCAGCGACGCCAGCACGTCGCGCAGCGAGCGCTCGTCATTGATCTCGACCACGAGCACGTCGCATTCGGTGAAAGGAAAATCGTTTTCCACCATCAGGTCGCGGGCCGTCTCGCGGTCGTCGACGATCAGGCGGATGACCGCGCAGTCGGTCGTGTCGAGGACCGTGATGGCCATGATGTGGACATTGTGGTCCTTGAAGAGCGTGGTGAGGTCGTAGAGGCGACCGACGCGGTTTTCCGCGAAGACGGAGAACTGGCGTACCGGGTCGGTGGCGCGGGCGGTTTTGGCTTCGGCCATGGCGGATGCATCGGAGCGTACGCGGACCGTCGGCCCGGTCAATTGCAGGCTGGCCGCCGCGGGCCGCGGAGTTAGGTTGGTCCGGCATGACTCCGCCGCTTGCCCAGCATCACGCCGCCACCCAGCAGCGGGCCCATGACAGCGCGCAGCTGGTGCTGCGGGGTATCGGCCTGAACCTGCTGCTGGCCGTCACGAAGTTCGCCGGCGGCATTTTCGGGCACACCTACGCGCTGATCGCCGACGCGGCGGAGTCGCTGCTCGACATCCTGTCGTCGCTGCTTGTCTGGACCGGCTTCCGCGTGGCGGGGCGTCCGCCGGACGCCGATCATCCCTACGGTCATGGCAAGGCGGAGGCGCTGGCCGGGCTGGGCGTGGCGGTGTTTGTTTTCCTGATGGCGGCGTGGCTGGCGGTCCAGGCGGTGCACGAGATCCTGACGCCGCACCGCGGGCCCTCGTGGTGGACCCTGGTCCTGCTGGCCGCGGTGATTACATCGAAGGTCCTGTTTTCCCGGAAAATGGGCCTGGCGGGCGCCCGGGTCGGCAGCACAGCGCTTGGCATCGAGGCGCTGCACCACTGGTCCGACGCGCTGACCTCCGGCGCGGCCTTCGTCGGCATCAGCATCGCGCTGTGGGGCGGCAA
>CAZUQB010000583.1:0-2175 GCA_964622405.1 uncultured Opitutaceae bacterium
CTCCCGTCCGGACCCGCCGGGCACGGGCTCGACGGACCGACGCGCGGCTCCGGCAGGTCCGGCAGCCGCTCCCACTGGCGGGTGGCCGGATCCAGCCGATACGCCCGCGCCGACGGCCGCATTCCTGCCGCGTCCGCGGCCATGCCGCCAAACACGAAGAGCGACCGGCCATCGGTCGCCATCGCCGGGACGAACAGCCCCGCCTCCGGCAGATCCGCCTCGCGCCGCCACGCCGCGCCGTCGCCCGCCAGCGCGAGCGACCAGACTTCGCGGGTCGGCTGCAGGCTGTTGGGCTCCTCGAGTCCACCCACGACCCAGAATCGTCCTTCCACCACGGCGCCCGCGGCATAGACCCGCGGGGCCGGCAGGTCCGGCAGCCGCCGGGTAACGAAGCGGCCGCCCACCACCCGGATCTCCAACGCCGAGGCCAGGGCCCCGCGCTCGCCCAGTCCGCCGGCGAGATAGATGGCCGTGGCAGTCGTCCCGCACGCCGCATGACCGCGCGGCTCGGGGAGGCGGTCGGCCGCGATCGCCCAGCGGGCCGACGGCTCGTCCAGCACGAAGAGGTGGTCGCTCACCCGCCGGGTGCCGTTGCGCCAGACGGGACGGTCCCATTGCGATCCGCCGCCCGCGACCAGCCGGCCGTCGAGCACGCCTGCGAACATCCCGCCGAATCCGACCGGGTCGGGCAGCGGCGCCAGCACTCTCCAGCCGGACGCGCCGGACGCCGCGGTGGCCGCCGCCAGCAGCAGCGTGCTCCACGCGGCGCGGCGGGCGATGCGCGTCGGGCGCGGGCGGAAAGATGTGGCGGTCGGGTCCTTCATCGCAGGCTCACGTCGGCTCGATCCCGTGCAGGCGGGCGTACCAGTATCCGAGCGAATAGAACGCGAGCGCGTCGC
The DNA here is from genome assembly GCA_964622405.1 of uncultured Opitutaceae bacterium. Classification (GTDB taxonomy): domain Bacteria; phylum Verrucomicrobiota; class Verrucomicrobiia; order Opitutales; family Opitutaceae; genus Opi-474. The sequence continues at coordinate 900 of CAZUQB010000583.1, forward strand.
CCTGCATGACGTTCAGCATCCATTTCAATTCGTCGGGCATGGCACCCTCGGGATCGGCGAACCACTTCAGTTGCTCCTTGCCGAGCCCCCGGTAGATGAGCGCCAGGCGTTCCCGCGCGGCGGTGCTCCGCTCGGGGACGAGGCCCGCCACGACTGCGCTGCTGAATGCCTGCCGTTCCCGCGTGCCGTACCAGCAGACCGGCAGCGTCGCGTTCTGGAAGAGATACGACGAGCGCCACAGCGCCCGGGGCTTGATCGCGCGCGGCAGCTTCCGCCACGTGCCGGTGTCCGCCTGGACCTCGATGAAATAATAGCTGAGGAGGTCGTCGCGCTGGCCGAGCCGGGAGTAGTCCCACCAGCCCTGGATCGCCCGCCGGCAGCGGTCGGCCTGCGCCGGCTCGAGCTGCAGCAGCGCTTCGGCGCCGGCGACGATCTGCACGTGGAACGACCGGTCCTCGGTGCTCAGGTAGACCGGGCGGCCCAGGCCCCACGCGGTCTCGCGCGGCGTCGGCATCGCGCCGAATAGCGCGTTCAGGCGCGCGTACTCGTCGTAGCTGGCCTGGTCGTGCGTGACCTCGAAGGCGAGCCGATGGATCACCGACCACAGGAACATGTGGCGCTGCGCCCGCGGATTCGACTGCTCCATGTCCCAGGCCTCGCCAAAATAGTTGATCCGGTATCCGGTCCGCCACCGCCGGGAAATCTCGCCGAGCATTTGCCCGATGCGCGCCTGGGTCGCCGCCGGGGCGTGCGACCGGTAGTGGTACAGCGCGAGCACCGGCCAGAAATGCTGCTCGGTGCTGGTGTGGTCCGTGGCGCGGCCGTAGTACGGCTTGCAGAAGAAGCCGGTGCCGCCGCCGCCCGCGGCCGGCTCCATGATCCCGGCCTTCTGGTTCGGTCCCTCGCCGCGCGGGTCGCGCTGCTCGGTGAGCCGGTAGTTCGCATCCAGCGAGGCAAACGCCCGCGCCGCCGCGGCCAGCGCCGCGGGATCGTGCGTCGCCTCGTACCGGTAGCACTGGGCGAGCAGGTAGACGCCCGAGATGAAGGCGCTGTTCTCGTAGCTCAGCCACTCGTGCGGCTCGGGTCCGGGAATGGTCGAGTCCGTCGGGGAGAAATCGGCCGCCGTGAAGGGACGCTCCTCGCGCCAGTTGAGGTGCGAGTACATCAGCCCGGCCGGATCATAGTACCGATGGTCCACGAAGTCCTCGATCCGCCGGACCTTCTCGGCCACCGGCAGGTCCGGGGCGAGGCCGGCGAGCGACGGCTCCGCGGCCCG
>CAZUQB010000584.1:0-2173 GCA_964622405.1 uncultured Opitutaceae bacterium
TGGGCCGCCGCGCAGGGCCGGCTCGCCGGCGTGAAGCTGGCGGTGAAGCCGGAGCACAGCCTGTGCGTGGTCGTCGCCGCCCGCGGCTACCCCGACGCCTATCCCAAGGGCGACGTCATCACGTTCCCGGCCCAGCTGCCCGCCGGCGTGACGGTCTACCACGCCGGCACCGCGCGCAACGGTTCCGGCCAGATCGTGACCAACGGCGGCCGCGTGCTCGGGGTCACGGCCGTGGCCAAGTCCCTGCCCGCCGCCGCGCAGGCCGCGTACGCGGCGTGCGACGCGATCCAGTGCGCGACCAAGTATTTTCGGCGCGACATCGGCGCCCGGCAGCTGAACCGGCAATGAGGCTCCTGGCCATTTTCCTGATGGCGTGCGCCGCCCTCCTGGCCGAAGGCGGCCCGAAAGGCAGCCTGAACCGCGACCTCGGCAAGGGACTCCAGTATGTCCGCGCCCGAGCCCTCCCCGCCGACCTGCCGCTGGCGCCGCCCAAGCCTGCCCCGGTCGTGCTCGACCTTCGCTACGCCGCTGGCGGCGACGAGGCCGCGACGGCGCTGCAGGAGTGGATCGGATTTCGCGCCACCGCGCCGACGCCGGTGTTCGTGCTCGTGAATGGATCCACCTCCGCCGCGGTGCTGGACTATCTTGATCACGCGCCCGCCCATCCCGGGGTGCTGACCATCGGCCTGGCCTCCTCGCGGTTCGTGCCCGACATCGCGCTGGCGATCGATCCCGCGACCGACCGCGCGGCGTACGACGCGCTCGACCATGGCGCCAACGTGGACACCCTGATCACCGACCAGCCCGACAAGCCGCGCCACGACGAGGCGGAGGTCGTCCGACAGCACGCCATCGGCCCGGACGAGGGGGACGAGTCCGGTGCCGACCTGACCGACCCGCCCGATCCCGCGACCCCGCCGACGCCCGCGCCCCTGATCGACGCGGTCCTCCAGCGGGCGATCCACCTGCACCGCGCCCTGTTGGCGTTGAAGAAGATTTAGCCGGAAATCGGGATTCGAAATTCGCAATTCGGAATTCGACGCAAGGGTCCGCTGGCAGACTCAAGCAACGCCCGGCGCTCGCCGAATTGCTCCTTCGCTGTCCCGCGTTCGAAGTCCGGCTTTGCCTTTGGCCCAAAACCGTATCCGTTAGCGCCGTCGCCACCCATGTCTGCCGCCTCCCCGCTTGTCCTGGTCGTCTGCACGGCCAACATCTGCCGCAGTCCGATGGGGGCCGGCCTGCTCCAGCACGCGCTGGCTGCCCAGCCGGAGCCCCTGCGCTCGGTGCGCGTGATGTCGGCGGGCGTCGCGGCGCGGCACGGCGAGCGGGTGTCGGAGAACTCCGTCATCGCCCTGCGGAAGGCGGGCATCGACATCACCGGCCATGTCAGCCGGCCCCTGACCGATGCGTTGCTCGACGAGGCGCTGGCCGTGCTGTGCATGACCGAGTCGCACCGCGCCATGATCCAGCTCCAGGCGGCCCATCCGCCGAAGAACCTGTTCCTCTTCCGCGAGTTCATGCCGCAGCGCGGGGACAAGGAAATCGCGGACCCATACGGCGGCTCGCTCAAGACCTACGAGGCGGCGCGCGACGAGATGGTCGAGGCCATCCCGTCGCTGGTAGAGTTCCTTAAGACACGGCTCGCGCCCGGCGGCGGGCGGTGACGGTGGATTTCGGATTGCCGTAGCGGCATTATCCCGGTCGGCTGCGGGGGCCAGTTGTCGTCTGCGCCCGCCTCCCTCTCACCTCCGTCCCTTTCCGGTATGCTCAACGCCGCGCCCCTCAAGTCCCTCGATCCCGAAATCCACGCCGCGATCTCCGCCGAGCTGGCCCGCCAGCACAGCCACATCGAGCTGATCGCCTCGGAAAACTTCACCTACCCGGCCGTCCTCGAGGCGCAGGGCAGCGTGCTCACGAACAAGTACGCGGAGGGTTACCCGGGCAAGCGCTGGTACGGCGGCTGCGAGCAGGTCGACAAGGTCGAGACGCTGGCGATCGAGCGGGCCAAGAAGCTCTTCGGGGCCGAGCACGCGAACGTGCAGCCTCACTCCGGCGCGCAGGCCAACGCCGCCGTCTACGCCTCGGTCCTGCAGGCCGGGGACAAGGTCCTCGGCATGAACCTGAGTCACGGCGGCCACCTGACCCACGGCAATCCCGCCAACTTCTCGGGCAA
>CAZUQB010000585.1:0-2167 GCA_964622405.1 uncultured Opitutaceae bacterium
AAATCGACTTCACACCGGGGCGCGACGCGCACACTTGTTGCCCGTGCCCAGCACCCAACTCACCTTCGCCTCCCGCGAGGCGCATCACGCGTGGCTCGCCACCCAGGCGAAACTGCCCGCCGGTTTCCGCGTCGGCACGACGCGCTTCGACTTCACGCCGCGCGAGGCGCCGAAGCCTGCGAAGATGACGCTGACGCTGATCGCGCTCGACCGGCCGACGGCGGATTTCGCGGCGGTCTTCACGAAGAACGCGTTTCCCGGCGCGCCGGTCATCGTCGGCCGCGCCCGCCTCGCGGCGCCCCGGCTCGGTGCGATCATCGTGAACAACAAGATCTCGAACGTCTGCGCGCCCGGCGGCGTCGAGGCGTCGGAGCGGATCTGCGCGGAAACCGCGCGCCTCCTCGGCATGCAGCCGGACGAGGTGCTCCCGAGCTCGACCGGCGTGATCGGCTGGTCCCTGCCTGTCGACGCGATGCTGGCGCACCTCCCGGCGGCGGCAGCGGCGCTCAGCGGACCCTCGATCCTGCCGGCCGCCGAGGGCATCGTGACGACCGACCTTTATCCCAAGATCCGCCGGGCCGAGGTCGGCGCCGGCAGCATCGTGGGCATCGCCAAGGGTGCCGGCATGATCGAGCCCAACATGGCAACGATGCTGGTCTATCTGCTCACCGATGTCGCGGTGCCGCGCACCGAGCTGCGGGCCATCCTCACGCGCGCCGTCGACGCCTCGTTCAACTGCATCTCGGTCGACAGCGACACCAGCACCTCCGACACGGTTGCGCTCCTGTCGTCGAGTCGGGTGCCCTGCGGCGACCTCAAGGCCTTCGAAGCCGCGCTCACCCAGGTCTGCCGCGATCTGGCCGAGGACGTGGTGCGCAACGGCGAGGGTGTGCGCCATGTGATCCGCGTCGAGGTGCGCCACGCCGCGGCCCCCGCGCTGGCCCGCGCGCTGGGCAAGGCCGTGGTGAACGCGCCGCTGTTCAAGTGCGCCGTGGCCGGCAACGACCCGAACGTCGGCCGACTCGTTCAGGCGATCGGGAAGCACGTCGGAGCCCACGAGTCAGGCGCGGACCTGTCCCGCCTGAGCGCCCGCATGGGTGGCATCGAGATCTTCGCCGGCGGCGCGTTCCGTTTGAATCCCGAGAAGGAAACCGCCCTGGTGGCCCACCTGAAGGGCGCCGAACTGTACGCCAGCGCCGCGCCGAAGGACGGGGTCTTCACGGCCGCCGTCGACTACCCGCCGCACGAGCGCTGCGTGGAGATCGTGGTCGACCTCGGCACCGGCAGCGCCGGCGCGACCGTGTTCGGCGCCGACCTCACGCACGAGTACGTGAGCGAGAATGCGGATTACCGCAGCTGAGGAGGCGGAGGGAACAGGATTCAGGTGACCAAGTACCAGAAGGACAGCGGGCGGCGCGAGGCGCCGCGCTTTCTTCCTGTTACTTGATTCCTGTTACTTGGCACCTCGGTTCGAGTAGACCCGCTTCAGCCACTCCTCCGGCACCGGTACCACGCAGATGTTCATCGAGCGGTTGTCGGCGGAGAGCATGGCGGACTGGATCTCGATCCGGGTGCTGTCGGGACTGAAGGTCGGGTGCGGATGATCGGCAGCGGTCTCCTTGTGGCCGGTCGTCAGCAGCCGCATCTCGCCGGTGTGGCGATCGATCAGCCAGAGATTGCGGGCGAAGTCGTCGCCCACCAGCCACCGGCCGTCAGGCGAGCCGTTCACGTGCCAGAAGCCGCTGCCATGCTTCGTCTGGCCCTCGATCCGCATCTCGCGGGTGCGAAGGTTCACCACCGCCAGGCCGGTCGGGTGCTCCCGCGTGCCGGCGAAACCCCACGCGTCGCGATGGCCGACCGGCTGGTGGCCCATGATCGCGAACGCCACCTCGTCACGGGTGATCACCGCCTCGTGCGTCACCCAGTCGTACGGCGCCTCGGGATAGAGCGGCCGGAGGCCGGAACCGTCGGCGTTGACGATCCAGGTCCGCTGCGGCGACTTCCCGCCGGTCTCCCAGCAGAAGACGATCTCGCCCGGCACCCAGGGATTGGTCTGCACGTGCCCGATCTGGAACGGCACCGCGACGATGAAGGACACCTCGCCCGTCCGGACGTTCATCTTGGCCAGCCCGGTCGGGCCGGCGCCCATGTGACGCGGACCGTAGTC
>CAZUQB010000586.1:0-2161 GCA_964622405.1 uncultured Opitutaceae bacterium
GTTTGCTTGCGGCGAAATAAGCAATTGGTGCGCCAGACGCGCAAGGCTATTGAGATGAACCAATTTTTACAAACTTAAGGAATATGGTACTAATCATTATAAAAGAATATGATGCGTGACCAAAAAACTTACCGGAGCGATTAGTTTTCTTCACCTGAATGGCGCTCGATCGCTCCAAAACTACCATTCAACTGCTTATGACAGTCCTTGGGCGCAGGCGCCACTGAGTAGGCTAAACGGGCTACTTCGTGATGGAATTCTTGGCCATGGGATCTCGGCAGACGCGCGCCCGGCTCGAAAATCTGAGCTAATCCAACCAACGCTTGGCCGCCCTGCGGCGTCGTGCGCGATTTTGCCTTAAGCCACTCGGAGTAAGTCGTGATTTATCACCGAGCCGAGTTTTGCTCGCCTCGATCGTCGATTGTGTGACTTTCAGATTTCAGCGGAGGCAAGTTCGGGCGCGGTCCGCTTGCCCTGCTTCGAATCCCCTCACTTCCGCATGACGGCAGAGCTGAATATTACCCACGATCCGGCGCGACTGAGTTGGATTGAATCCGCCTGTGCCCCCGGGTCGGATTTTCCACTGCAGAACTTGCCCTTGGGCGTGTTTTCCACCGCGGCAGACGCCCGAATGCGCGTGGGCACCGCGATTGGCGACCAGATCCTGGACCTCGCCTCGGCCGCAGCCGACGGCCTGCTGCCGGACGCCTGCCTGGCCGCTGCCAAGGCGGATCGTCTCAACCTGCTCATGGCCGAGGGACCTGCGGTCTGGTCACTCCTGCGGCATCGCCTGAGCGAGTTGCTTGGGGCCGACTCCAACCCGGAGGAAAGCTCGCGTAAGCAGGTCCGGCCTCACTTGGTGCCGATGACGGACGCCACGCTGCACCTGCCGGCTGCCATCGGAGGTTACACCGACTTCTACGCCTCAATTCACCACGCAACCAACGTCGGCGCGCTGTTTCGCCCCGACCAGCCCCTCCTGCCGAACTACCGCTGGGTGCCGATTGGTTACCATGGTCGAACCTCCACGCTGGTTCCCAGCGGCACGGCGATCCGGCGGCCCAAGGGCCAGGTCAAGCCGGCCGACCGGGACGCGCCGGTTTACCTGCCCACCCGGAGCCTCGACTACGAACTGGAGCTGGCGGCCTACGTCGGGACGGGAAACCCGCCGGGCACCACGCTCACGCTGGCCGAGGCTGGCCAAAGCCTGTTTGGCGTTGGCCTGTTGAACGACTGGTCCGCCCGGGACCTCCAAGCTTGGGAATACCAGCCGCTGGGCCCGTTTCTCGCGAAGAACTTCGCGACTTCGCTGTCGCCCTGGATTGTCACGCTTGAGGCCCTGGCGCCGTTTCGGGTCCCGGCCTTCCAGCGCCCGCCCGGAGATCCTGCTCCGCTCCCCCATCTGCTCGACGGGACCGACCAAGCCCGCGGAGGTTTGGACATCACGCTGGAAGTCGCCCTGCTGACGCCGGCGATGCGGCGCGACGGGCTTCCACCTCACCGACTGTCAAAAGGAACCTTCGCGTCGATGTACTGGACGCTCGCCCAGCTGGCAGCGCATCACGCGAGCAACGGCTGCGCGCTCCGTCCCGGCGACGTGCTTGGCAGCGGCACGGTCTCCGGCCCGGACCGCAACTCGCTGGGCTGCCTGCTCGAAATCACCCGCCGCGGCGCGGAACCCCTGCGGCTGCCAAACGGCGAGTCCCGGGCGTTCCTTGAGGACGGCGACGAGGTCATCCTGCGCGGTCACGCCGAGCGCCCCGGTTGCGTGCGCATCGGCTTCGGCGAGTGCCGCGGCCTGGTGCTTCCGGCCCTGCCGTGAAGGCAATGCGACCCGTCATTCCTGCGGTCCGTCTCGATCCCCGGCCACTCGTCGAGCAAGGTTCGCCTCGTCCGGCCGCCCCGTCACTCTCCCTCCCCACCATGAAAAAACTCCTCGCCACCCTTACTGCCTTGGTCGCACTGGCACCCGCCCTCCACGCCGCGCCGCCGGACAAGGAAAAGCTGAAACAGGAAGTGGCCCGGATGGAGGACGCCTTCTGCGCCATGGCGAAGGAGCGCGGCATTCGCGCCGCCTTCGAGCATTTTGCCGCCCCCGATGTCGCGTTCATCGACACGGATCCCCGGAAGTACCGCGGGCTGGAGGCCGTGCGCGCCCGGA
>CAZUQB010000587.1:0-2145 GCA_964622405.1 uncultured Opitutaceae bacterium
GCTTAAGGCCTATCGCTATCCATTTTGGCGTTTGGCGATTTGGCGTTTGGAGTTTCAAAACCAAGAACCTCCATCCACTCACAGCCCTGCCGCTAATTCATCTTGGGCGTTGGCGGCGACATCGGCACGCCCGGGTCCTTCGGCGGCTTCGGGACGTCGTCGACGAAGGCGTCCGCCGGGGCTGGCGGAATCGCGGCGGGCTTCGGGAGTGTCGCGGTGATCGTGTCGCGGGCCTTCACCTTGAAGACGAAATCGCTGCCGTCCTTGCGGACATTTGGGCGGTTCCAGATCGGCACCCGGCCGCCAAAGTTGTCGCGGATGCGGACCTCGCCGTCCCGGGCGGCCACCACCTGGAGCCACGTCGTCGCGTTGTTCTGCCGCGCGGCCGACACGCGATGTCCGCCCTCGGCGACGAGATTCGAGAACGCCGCCTCGTGCCATTTCCACGGAACCGCCGGGAAGATCCGGATCGGGCCCTCGCCGCCGGAGCCCGGGTGCGCGTTCCAGCTCTGCAGCAGCATCTCGTGCACCGCGGCGCACGCGAGGAAGTTCCCCTCCAGCGTGAACGGACGGTAGTCAAAGATGGAGAAGCCGGACTTCGTCTGGTCGCCGTTCGCGTGAAACCCGTTCCGGAGCAGGAACGCGTGCAGGTAGGCCTTCAGGTACCACAGCGCCGGCTCGGGCTCGCCGATGCGGGCGCGCAGGGCGGACATCCAGGTGTAGCTGTAGCCGCACCACTCCAGCACGCCGAGCCGGTCGAGGTCATGGACGCTCGCCCGGATCACCGCGCGGTCCTCGTCGGTGCCCTCGACGTTGAGAGTGTTGAACGGGTAGATGCTCATCACCGTGGCGAGGTGCCGGTGGCTGAACGTGAGATCCTCGTCCGGCGAGATCATCAGCTGGTGCCGCGCATTCACGTGGAGCGGCCCCACCGCCGCCGCGAGCCGGCCCCACTCCGCCGCGGCCTTCGGGTCGCCGAGCGCCGCCGCCATTTCCTCGTTGCCGAGGAAGAGCATGCGCAGGCACGCGATGTCGTAGTTCGAGTTCGGCTTCACCCACGCGCGCTGGTCGTTGTTCCACGCCTCGGGCGAGGCTGAGACCGGCAACACGAGCACGCCGTTCGCGTCGGGTTTCAGCAGCGCCTGCAGCGCCTCGCCGATCTCGCGGCACCACGGGTACGCCTCGTCGCGCAGGAACCGGTCGTCCCGAGTGTAGCGCCAGTGGAGGTAGAACAGGTGCCCCACCCACGCGCCGTGGATCGGCGCGAGACTGTACTGCGCCCAGCCGCCGAGCGGCTGCCCGGCGAGGGTCATCACCGCCGGCACCGCCGCCCCCTTCGTCTGCAGGAAGTCATGGGCGAACTTCCGGAAGGCCGGCAGCCGCTCGTGCATGAAGTCGAGAAACACCCGGCCTTCGTCGAACCGGCCCGCCGCCTGGTAGCCCATGTACGTCATCTGGGTGTTCAGGTCGTGGTGATAGTCGCCCTTCCACGGCGGCAGCTCGCCGGCATCGGCGGTCCACACGCCCTGCAGCGGGATCGGCGGCGCGCCGGCGCGCGACGCGGCGCCGTAGAAGTACTGGACGAGGTTGTAGTGCCGCTGGACCTGCTCGTCGGGCACCGCGACCGAGGAGATCTCCCAGAAGTCGCGCCACCAGTCGACGTGCGGCTGCCGCTTCGCCGCGAAGCCCGCGGCCAGCGCCGCCTCCACCCGCGCCCGCGCCGCGGCGACGACATCGGTTCCGTCCGCCGGCGAAAACGCCACCGTCGTTGCCACCAGGGTCTCCCCATCAAGGCGGCGCGTGCCCGCGTAGACACAGGTCACAAGGCCCTCCGCCGTCGCCTGCGTGAACCACTCGGCGTTCTCGCCGTGCCCGCGGACCGGGTCCGGGTAGCCGAGTTTCTTGACCGACTCGGGGGCGAGCAGCCGGAGGGCGCGCGGCGCCGGGCCGGGGATCCGCAGGAGCGCCACCGGTTCAACCGCGCTGAAGAATGCTTCCACCGCGCCGGATGGCCCCAGGGCGGCGCGGCCGGTGGCAGTGGCCAGGTCGAGCTCGAACGCCGTCAGCTGCTGCCCCGGGGCGAGGTCGAACTCGACGCGGCCGGCCGGGATCTTGGTCGGGTGGTCCTTGAAATACGGCTCGTCG
>CAZUQB010000588.1:0-2136 GCA_964622405.1 uncultured Opitutaceae bacterium
AGGCCGACGTGGTCGACGCCGACTTCGAGGTCGTCGACGACGACAAGTCCAAGAAGTAATCCATTCCCTTTGCGCGCCCGCCGCGATTCCCGTGGCAGGCGCGCTTTGCTGAAAACCAAGACAGAAAATCACCCTTCAACCCAAACCCACATCATATGGCTAACGTCAAAATCAAGCCCATCGGCGATCGTGTTCTGGTCGAACACATCGAGGAAAAAGAGCAGGTCCGCGGAGGCATCATCATCCCGGACAGCGCCAAAGAGAAGCCCCAGGAGGCCAAGGTCATCGCCCTTGGCACGGGCAAGAAGGACGAGAACGGCAAGGTCACGCCGTTCGAGGTCAAGGTCGGCGACACCGTGCTCATCAGCAAGTACGGCGGCACCGAGGTGAAGCTGGGCGACAAGAAGTACACGCTCGTCCGCGAGGACGACATCCTCGGCGTCATCGGCTGACCCGCGGACCAACCCCAACCTTTAAGCACTAATCCATTATCATGCCTGCCAAACAACTCATCTTCGACGAGGCCGCTCGTCAGAAAATCCTCAAGGGCGTCGAGGTTCTCTCCCGCGCCGTCAAGGTCACCCTCGGGCCCAAGGGCCGGAATGTCGTGATCGACAAGAAATTCGGCTCGCCGACCGTCACCAAGGACGGCGTCACCGTCGCCAAGGAGATCGAGCTCCCGGATCCGTTCGAGAACATCGGCGCCCAGCTCGTCAAGGAGGTCGCCTCCAAGACGTCCGACGCCGCGGGTGACGGCACCACGACCGCCACCGTGCTCGCCGAGGGCATCTTCCGCGAGGGCCTGAAGAGCGTCACCGCCGGCGCCAACCCGGTCTACCTGAAGCGCGGCATCGACAAGGCGGTCACCGCCGCCGTCGCCGAGCTCGCCAAGATCTCCAAGAAGGTGAACGACACCGAGGAGATCCGCCAGGTCGCCACCGTGTCCGCCAACTGGGACACCGAGATCGGCGGCAAGATCGCCGAGGCCATGGACAAGGTCGGCAAGGACGGCACCATCACCGTCGAGGAATCCAAGTCCATCGACACGACGCTCGACGTCGTCGAGGGCATGGAGTTCGACAAGGGCTACCTCTCGGCCTACTTCGCGACCAACGCGGAGACCCAGCAGGCCATCCTCGAGGACGCCTACGTGCTGATCCACGAGAAGAAGATCTCCAACCTCCAGGAGTTCCTCCCGATCCTCCAGACCACCGCCAAGACCGGCAAGCCGCTCCTGATCATCGCCGAGGAGGTCGAGGGCGAGGCCCTGGCCGCGCTCGTCGTGAACAAGATCCGGGGCACCCTGAACGTCGCCGCCGTCAAGGCGCCCGGCTTCGGTGACCGCCGCAAGGCCATCCTCGAGGACATCGCGATCCTCACCGGCGGCCGCTGCATCACCGAGGACCTCGGCCTCAAGCTCGAGAACATCCAGATCAGCGACCTCGGCAAGGCCAAGCGCATCGTCGTCGACAAGGAGAAGACCACGATCGTCGAGGGCGCCGGCAAGTCGTCCGACATCCAGGGCCGCGTGAAGCAGATCCGCCGCCAGATCGAGGAGACGACCTCCGACTACGACCGCGAGAAGCTCCAGGAGCGCCTCGCGAAGCTCGCCGGTGGCGTCGCCGTGATCAACGTGGGCGCCGCGACCGAGGCCGAGATGAAGGAAAAGAAGGCCCGCGTCGAGGACGCCCTCCACGCGACCCGCGCGGCCGTCGAGGAAGGCATCGTCGCCGGCGGCGGCGTCGCGCTGCTCCGCACCGCGAAGGTCATCGAGACCCTCAAGCTCGAGGGTGACGAGGCCATCGGCGCGCAGATCGTGCGCCGCGCGATCGAGCACCCGCTCCGCCAGCTCTGCGCCAATGCCGGCGTCGAGGGCGCGGTGGTCGTGGGCAACGTCCTCGGCAACAAGGGCAGCTACGGCTACAACGTCGCCACGGGCGATTACGAGGACCTCCTGAAGGCCGGCGTGGTCGACCCGACGAAGGTCACCCGCACCGCCCTCCAGAACGCGGCCTCGATCGCCGGTCTCCTCCTCACCACGGAGGCCATCATCACCGAGATCCCGGAGAAGAAGGAACCGCATCCGGCTCCGGGCGGCGGTGGCATGGGCGGCATGGGCGACTACTAAGTCGTTCC
>CAZUQB010000589.1:0-2136 GCA_964622405.1 uncultured Opitutaceae bacterium
GGTGATCCTGTTCGACGAGGTCGAGAAGGCGCATCCGGACGTGTTCAACGTCCTGCTGCAGGTCCTGGACGACGGCCGGATCACCGATTCGCAGGGCCGGACCGTGGATTTCAAGAACACGGTCATCATCATGACCTCCAACCTCGGCTCGCGCTACCTGCTCGAAGGCGTGACCGGCGACACCATCCCGGAGTCGGTTCGCGAGAGCGTGATGGCGGAGCTGCGCAAGTCGTTCCGCCCGGAGTTTCTGAACCGCATCGACGAGACCATCCTGTTCAAGCCTCTGACGCTGGAGGAAATCACGAGCATCGTGGATCTTCTCCTGGTCGACCTGAACAAGCGGCTGGCAGACCGCCGCGTGTCGGTGGTGCTTGACCAGAAGGCTCGGGAGTGGGCGGCGGAGAAGGGTTATGACCCGGTCTTTGGCGCGCGCCCGCTCAAGCGCTTCCTGCAGCGTCACCTCGAGACCCGCCTGGCCCGCGCGCTGATTGGCGGCGAGATCGCCGAAGGCGCCGAAGTGAAGTTCACCGTCAAGGCCGACGAGCTGGTGCTGAAGGCGGAAAAGTGACCGGCAGCAGGGTCGGGGCCTCGGGGGCTGCTCGCAAGTCGGGCGGCCCCTGAGGCGCGAGTTCTGAAGCTGGCGGTCTTGCCCTCGCCGGGTCCAAAGAAATCCATGGCGGGGCGAGGGATACTGTCCCTACTGTGGCCCGCATGCAGCCCACATCCGGGATTGGCCTTGGCACGGAGGAAGTAAGGCGGAGGCACATTCTGCCGAAGGCGTTGGCCGTCGGGCTGGTCGCCGGCCTGGTGGCCTCGGCCTTCCGTTACTCGCTGCAGTGGGTCGAGACCCACCGGGTGACCTGGCTCGCGCATGAGCCGCTGGCGTGGCGGCTGCCGCTGGCGGTGGGGGTCGCGGTGCTGACCGGCATCGCGGGACTGTGGCTGGTGCGGCGGTTTTCGCCGGAGGCGGCGGGCAGCGGCATTCCCCATCTCAAGTCGGTGGTGCTCGGGGAGCGGGACCTGCCGTGGTGGCGGATTCTGCCGGTGAAGTTCGCGGCGGGCGTGGCGAGCATCGGCGGCGGCCTCGCGCTGGGGCGCGAGGGCCCGACCATCCAGATGGGCGGCGCCACCGGCCTGATGGTGGCGGGCTGGTTCCGGGTGAAGCCAGGGGAGGGTGAGCGCAAGGCCCTGATCAGCGCGGGCGCGGGCGCCGGCCTGGCGGCGGCGTTCAACGCCCCGCTGGCGGGCGTGATGTTCGTGCTCGAGGAGCTGCAGGGAAACTTCACGCCGGTCGTCTTTGTGGCGGCCTTCCTTGCCTCGGTGGGCGCGGATGTCGTGGCGCGGGTGCTGACCGGCGAGCTGCCGGTCTTCTCGCTGGGTTCGATGCCGGCGCCGACCCTGGCCACGCTGCCGGTGGCGCTGGTGCTGGGCGCGGGCGCGGGGCTGGGCGGGGTGATTTTCAACCGGGCGCTGCTGGGGGGGCTTGACTGGTTTGAACGCCGGCGCTGGCCGGTGTGGGTGACGGGCGGCCTGACCGGCCTGGTGGTGGGCGTGGTGGCGGGGATATTCCCGGAGCTCAGCGGCGGCGGCGGACTGCTGGCCGAGCGGGCGCTGCTCGGCGAGGTGGCGCTGCGGTGGATTCCCCTGCTGCTGCTGGCTCGTTTTGTCCTGACCATCGTGAGCTACGGCAGCGGTGCCGCCGGCGGGATCTTTGCGCCGCTGCTGGTGCTCGGGGCCTTTGGCGGGCTCGCGACCGGCGGACTCGCCCATCACTTCGTGCCGGCGCTCGCTCCGCAGCCCGCAGTCTTCGCGGTGCTCGGCATGGGCGCGTTGTTCACGGCGATCGTGCGCGCGCCGCTGACCGGCATCGTGCTCATGATCGAGCTGACCGGGAAATACGACTTCATGCTGCCGCTGCTCGTGTGCTGCCTCGCCGCCTACGGCGTGGCGGAGGGACTGAAGGACACGCCCATCTACGAGGCGCTGCGGGAGCGCAACCTGCGGAAGGCGACGGCCGAGCCGGCTGGCTAGGAACGCGGGCGCCGCGCGTTTTTCCTTTGCGCGGCCCGCCCGTTGGGCGAGGGTGGGGAGGAATGGCCGCCGAACCGATCCGCTACTTCGACCGTTACCAGCAGA
>CAZUQB010000590.1:0-2135 GCA_964622405.1 uncultured Opitutaceae bacterium
ACGATCGTCCAAGTCACCGAACCCGCGACGCTGCGCGAGTTTGACCTGTAGGGTCCGCGGACCAGCCAGCCGCCGGAAAGCCCCCGACCGCGCCTGGAGGGCTTATCGCCTACCGCCTATCGCTTACCGCTTATCGCCCAGGGCCGGCCCCTCCGCCCCTTCAGCCGAGCCCCGACGGGCGCAGTCCCGTTCCGCGCAGATAGGGGAACCCCCGTGAAAATCCCATTGCCCCGGGTCGGGGGAGGTGGCTACTTCGTGACCCTTTCATGAGCGACCAACCCATAGACATCAGCCACGACCAGCATGCCGTGCGCCGGCAGAAGCTCGCGGACCTGCGGGCGGCCGGGTTCGACCCGTTCCGGGCGAACTGCCCGACGACCCATTTCTCGGCTGAGGCGCTCAAAGCGTACGTGGATGGGCAGGAAAACACCGTGCCGGTGACCGTGGCGGGCCGCCTCGTCGTGATCCGCGACATGGGCAAGAGCCAGTTCGTGAAGATCCTCGACCAGCAGGGCCAGATCCAGCTGTACGTGAAGAAGGACGTGGTCGGCGAGGAGGCCTACGTGGCGTTCAAGAAGCTCGACCTCGGCGACATCATCGGGGCGCAGGGCACCCTCTTCAAGACGAAGACCGGCGAGGTCACCGTGCGGGTCGACCGCTACACCCTCGTCGCCAAGGCGCTGCGGCCGCTGCCGGAGAAGTGGCACGGGCTGAGCGACGCCGAGCAGGTTTACCGCCAGCGCTACCTCGACCTGATCGTCAACGCCGAGTCGCGCGAGCGCCTGCTGCTGCGCTCGCGGGTCGTGTCGCACATCCGCCGCTTCCTCGAGTCGCGCTCCTTCATCGAGGTCGAGACCCCGGTGCTCGAGGCGACCGCGGGCGGCGCGGCGGCGCGGCCGTTCGTGACGCACCACAACGCGCTCAACGTCGACTTCTTCCTCCGCATCGCCACCGAGCTCCGCCTGAAGCGCCTGCTTGTGGGCGGCTTGGACCGCGTGTTCGAGATCGGGCGCATCTTCCGCAACGAGGGTGTCTCCCGCCGGCACAACCCGGAGTTCACCATGCTCGAGGTGTACGAGGCCTACAGCGACTACCGCGGCATGATGCGGCTCATCCAGGACCTCCTGACGAGCCTGGTGCGCGACGTGATCCGGCCGGCCGACGGCTCGCTGAAGATCAAGCATGCGGCGAGCGGCCAGGAGATCGACTTCGGCGGCACGTGGCGCGAGGTGCGCTACAAGGACCTGATCATCGAGGCGACGGGCGACGCGGGCTGGTTTGCGCGGCCGAAGGCGGAGAAGATCGCGAAGGCCGAGGCGATGGGCCTCGGCGTCAACCCGGCGTGGGAGGAGTTCGAGATCACGAACGAGATCTTCTCCAAGAAGATCGAGCCCACCCTGATCCAGCCGACCTTCATCACGCACCTGCCGAAGGAACTCTGCCCGCTGGCGAAGCTGAACGCCGAGGATCCGTCGGTGCTCGACGTCTTCGAGCTGACGATCGGCGGCATGGAGGTTGCGCCGGCGTATTCCGAGCAGAACGACCCGGACGTGCAGCGCGCGATGTTCGAGGCGCAGGCCGGCGAGGAGAAGCAGAACATCGACCAGGACTTCCTGCTCGCGCTCGAGCACGGCATGCCGCCCGCCGGCGGCATGGGCGTCGGCATCGACCGCCTCTGCATCCTCCTCACCGGCGCCGAGAGCATCCGCGACGTGATCCTGTTCCCGCAACTCCGGCCGGGCACTTGATTCCGGATTCCGAATTCCGGATTGCGGATTGCGCAATTAGGCAGCGCCTGCTGAGTTTTCCCGCATGACTGCCCACGCTGTCGCGTTGCTCGCCGCTCTGATGACCGAGAGGCATTGCTCGGGACTGCGAGTTCGGCCCCAATCCGGAATCCGGAATTCGGAATCCGGAATCTAGCATGCCCTGGTACCTCTACCTCGCGCTGAAGCAGCTGGTCCCGTCGGGGCGGCGGTTTTCGTTCTTCACGGCGATCTCGGTCGTGAGCGTGGCGCTCGGCGTCGCCCTCCTTATCGTCGTCCTCGGCGTCATGGGTGGGTTCGGGTTCCAGATTCGGCGCATGATCGTCGACACCGAGGGCGAGATCCAGATCAAGGCCCGCGGCGCCATCG
>CAZUQB010000591.1:0-2132 GCA_964622405.1 uncultured Opitutaceae bacterium
CCGGCATCCCCGAGGCCGTCCGCGGCCGGATCTTCGACTCGTTCTTCTCGGGCCGGCCCGACGGCACCGGCCTCGGCCTCGCCATCGCCAAGCGCATCCTCCAGGCCCACCACGGCGACATCACGCTCGTCTCCACCGGCCCCGGCGGCACGACCATGCGGGTCACGCTGCCGGTCGTGGCGGGAGGGTGAGATGGACGGGGTTGCGAGTTGGGCGCAGCATGCGGGGTGAGGGCACCCCGCCCACATTGGGATTGCCTGCCCACATTGGGTTTGCCTGGCGGGCGCTGAGATGGCGCTGGAGGTATCCGCGATTTGGAACGTCGGACCGAACTCCTGCGGCGTTGGGCGTTCGGAGGTCAGTCTGAACTCCCAACGGTCGACCGTCGTCCGGCCCGGTCGGCATCGCGGCCTTTTGTCTCGCCACGAGTCCCCCATCCCTCGTCACTCAGCAAGATGCCTTCCGATCCCGGCAAAGTCGCCCAGCAGAAGTCGACGCTGACGTTCGTGCTCCTGATCATCAGCGTGAGCGCCATCGCCACGCTCTTTGTCCTCCGGCGGTTCCCGCTTCCGATCCGGCTCTTCCTGCTGACCGGCGACCTGATCGTGATCGCCGCCATCTGGATGATCATCCGCCAGAAGTTTTCCGGCAAATAGCCGCCCTTCGGTCCTGCCGTTACCCGCTGCGCGACAACTCGAGCCCAGGTGGAGCGCATTGTCCCAATGCGCTAGCTCGACCCCAAGCTTCGAGCTTCGAGGTCTCTTCGCGGCCAACGTACCCCTGCCGATCTACTACTCGCTACTCGCTACCCGCTACTCGCTACTCCCCAAATCACTCATCCAGCTCGACGTTCCAGTACGCGAGGTCGAGGAAGTCCTTCCACATTTCGCGGTGCTGGTTGCCGAGGACGAGGGAGATGACGGGTCGCCACTTCGGGCGGACGGGCTTCCGGATGAGTCGCATGTGCGCCTCGTGGGGAAGGCGGTTCGCCTTCTTCGAGTTACACTTGATGCAGGAGCAGACGATGTTCTCCCACGTGGTCTTCCCGCCGTAGTCGCGCGGGATCACGTGGTCGAGGTTCAGCTGTTCGCGCGGCATCGGCTTGGCGCAGTACTGGCAGGTGTTGCGGTCGCGCTCGAAGACGTTGTTGCGGGTGAGCTTGAGCTCCTTGCACGGCAGCTTGTCGAAAAATGTCAGGAGGATCACGCGCGGCAGGCGGATGGTCCGCGTCGGCGTGTGCACCGTCTCGACCTCCGCGATCGGCGGGTTGTGGACCGAGAAGTCGATCCAGTCCAACATGCTGAAGGTCTTGAAGTCCTCCTCGTAGTGATGGACGACGTGCGCGTGGCCGCGGGACAGGAGGGCGAAGGCACGGCGCGCGCCGATGACGTTCACCGCCTGCCACAGGCGGTTCAAAACCAGCACCGGTTGATCGAGCGCTGCCTCCATACGGGGCCAAGGGGATACCGCCGGCGGAGCGGTACTGTCAAGGACCAGAGCGGACCTGGAAATTCCGGATTTCGGATTCCGGATTCCGGATTCTCGTGGGCCGAGCAGTTAGAAAATTCCGGCCCAACTATTGCCGATCGCCGCCTAGCCGACCGAACAGACTAGCGAAACCAGATCCCAGAATCGGAAATTCGAACACCGAAGGTCCGATCGAATCGATGGTGCGGCACGACCTCTGTTCACGGTCGCCATGCGCAAGGGAGAATCCGGAATTCGAAATCCGGAATCCGGAATCTAGCCTCCGCCTTCCGCCCCCACCCTCACCGGCTCCAGCGCCACGCCTTTCATTTTGATGCCGGTGAGCTTTTTCACGATGAAATCGGCCTCGGTTTCCTTCACGTCGGCCAGCGTGTGGCGCTCGTGGATGTCGATCGCGCCCACCACGGTCGCCGGCAGCCGCGTCACGCCGGCAATCTTGCCGACGATGTCCGCGGGCGTGACCTCCTGACCGCGGCCGACGTTCAGGAAGATCGTCGTCATCCCCGGCTCGCGCCCCGTGCGGGGAGCGCGCTCGTATTTCGACCGGCTGCGACGCGGCTCCTCCTCGCCGCCCCGGTTGCCGAAGGGTGGCACGGAATAGTCCGACGGCGGCGCCACCACGCCCTCGGGCGGCGGGGCGACGG
>CAZUQB010000592.1:0-2128 GCA_964622405.1 uncultured Opitutaceae bacterium
CGCCGGCTCAGCCCTTGCGGTCGGCGATGGCGAGCGGGGCGTGGACGTCGGCGGCGAACTGCTTGTCCTTGCCGAGGGCGATGGCGTCGTTGACCACGCGGAGACTCTCGCGGAGGAACACGTCAACCTTCGCGTAGGCGTCGTTGTTGTCCGTGCTCAGCTCGCTCGCGTCCTCCTCGTCGTCCGGCGCCGCCGTGGCGTCGGTCTTCTTCGGGGCCTTCAGCTTGGGCTGGGGCGCCGGGGCGACGCGGAACTCGCGGTACGGGAATTCATTCTTGGCCAGTTCCTTCTTCTCGGCGTCCATGGCCTTCTTGAAGGCCTCGTCGCCCTCCTTCTGCTTCCGGCGCGCGTCGAGATTGAGGGACACGGTCTTCTGGTCCTGGCGGGCCTTGAACCAGTCGATGTTCTTCCGCAGGTAGAGAAACTCCTCGAGCTTGGCCTGGCGGGCGGCGCTGGCCTCGCGGAGCGGCTGCAGGATCCGGGTGTCGAGAGGGTGGCCATCGAAGAGGCTGGAGGGGATCTCGTCCCACGCCAGCGCATGCGGCAGGGAGGCCTCGCCGATCGGGAGGAACTCGTCGATCGACGGCAGCACGATGTCCGGGACGACGCCCTTCAGCTGGGTCGAGGCGCCGTTCGGCAGGTAGTACTTCTGGATGGTGAACTTCACCGCGCCGGTCTTCACGGGCGAGCGGGCCAGCTCGGGCACCAGCGTCCGCATCTCGAGGACGTTCTGGACGGATCCCTTGCCGTGGGTGGAGGAGTCGCCGATGACGATCGCGCGGCCGTAATTCTGCAGCGCGCCGGTCACGATCTCGGAGGCGGAGGCGCTGAAGCGGTCGACGAGCACGGCCAGCGGGCCGTCGTAGGCCACGCCGCGGTCCGTGTCGCTGTCGACCTGGATCTCGCCGACGTAGTTCTTCACCTGGACCACGGGGCCCTGCGGAATGAACAGGCCGGCGAGGTCGATGGCCTCGGTGAGATAGCCGCCGCCGTTGTGGCGGAGATCGAGGACGAGGCCCTGGATGCCGGCGCCCTTGAGCTGTTCGATGAGCTGGGCGACGTCCTTGGTGGCGCTGGGCTTGTTGGCGCTGTCGGCCTCGGCCGGGCCGTAGAACGACGGCAGGGAAATGACCCCGAGGGGCACGGTCTTGCCGTCGGCGCCGGGCACCTGGAACACGGCGGCGTGGGCGCGGGCGTCGTTGAGCTTCACCACGTCGCGGGTGATCGTGACCAGCTTGCGGGCCGTCGGGTCGGGGGCGTCGGCCGGCTGAATGGTGAGGGTGACGCGGGTGCCCTTGTTGCCGCGGATCCGCTCGACGATGCGGCGGAGCTTCATGCCGATGACCTCGACGGGCTCGCCGTCGGTCTGGGTCACCGACAGGATCTTGTCGCCGGGCTTGATCTCCTTGCTCAGGTCGGCGGGGCCACCGGGGACGATTTCCTTCACGACGCAATAGTCATCCTCGACGCTGAGGACGGCGCCGATGCCGACGAGCTCGAGCTTCATCTGGATGCCGAAGTCCTCGAAGGTCTCCGCGGAGAAATACGTGGAGTGGGGATCGTAAAGCCGGGCGACGTTGGACAGGAACAGCTCGGCGATCTCGTTACCCTCGATCTCGCCCAGGTTCTTCAGCATGCGCTCGTACCGCTTGCGGACAGTCTGCTTGGCGTCGTCGACCGACTTCTTGTTCAGGAGCTCGGCGATCAGCTCGTACTTCACGCGCTGGCGCCAGAGCTCGTCGGCCGCGGCGGCGTTGGCGGGCCACTCGGCCTTGGTGCGGTCGAAGCGGTAGGTGTCGGTGCCCTGGAGATCGATGTCCTTCTTCAGCTCGTCGAACACCCAGTTGATGCGCGACTCGACCCGCTTCTCGTAGACGCCAAAGATGTCGTACGCGGCGTCCACGTTGCCGAGGGCGCTGAGATTCCAGTAGACGTTCCGCGCGAAGCGCGCGTTGAACATCGCCTTGTCGGAGCCGAGGAAGAACAGGCGCTGGCCGTCGAGGTCGGCCATGAAGTTCGGGATGACCTCGGCGTAGCTGGCGCTCGTGACCGCGTCGCGGTTGTAGTGCGCCTGCTCGAGCAACTGCACGAGCGTGCGGGCCTCGACCGTCAGGGTCGTCGAGCTGGT
>CAZUQB010000593.1:0-2121 GCA_964622405.1 uncultured Opitutaceae bacterium
AATAGAACCCGCCGCCGCGCTCGCCGATGAGCGCCTTGATGATCGCGTCGCCGCATTCCTTTGACTCGCGAAAAATGGCGGAGAGCTGCCGGTCAAAATCCAGCCCCGCATGCCGGTCCCGCAGGCGGCCCTCGCCCTCAAACTGCCGCGCAAGTCGATTGATCTCGCCGTGCAGCGACTGGCGGACGGGTTCCAGGTCGGCGGCCGGAAACACATCCGGCACGATGAGGTAGCCCTCCTCGTGAAAAAACCGGACCTGCTGCGGGGTAAGCGGCGGGGTCATCCGGGCCGGGAATGTGCCCGGCCGCCCCTCGCAGGGCAAGCCTTGACCGGACGCGGACGCGTCCGGGGTCGAAAGTTGCAGGTCGCAGGTCGAATGAGCTCACCGCGACCGGCGCCGGGGCGTTACGGCGCAAGCCAGGACGACCGCCGCCAGCCAGCCGCCGAGCTCCTCGGCTACCGCAGGGTCGCCACCGCGAGGCTGGCGGCGAAGGCCAGGAACACGACCCCCAGGGCGCGATCGATCCAGTGGCCGAAATGCAGAAACCGGTGCCTAATCTCGGTGCGGGTGAAAAGCACCGAGACCAGCGTGAACCACGCCATCGTCGCCACCGACATCCACAGCCCGTAGCCCGCCTGGATCAGCTTCGGGGTCCGGGGATCCACGATCATCACGAAGAGCGAAATGAAAAAGAGCGTGACCTTCGGGTTAAGGATGTTCGTCAAGAAACCGGTCAAGAACGCCCCGTGGGTCGACGGCGTCCTAGGAGCGCCCTCTCCGAGGTCGAGGGTGGTCGCGGGTCGGGACTGCAGCGAGACCAGCCCGAGCCAGGCGATGTAGGCCGCACCGGCGGCCTTCACGATATTGAACCAGAGCGCGGAGCTCCGGATCAGCAGCCCCAGGCCCAGCACCGAATAACCGACATGCAGCAGGATGCCCGTGCCGACCCCGATGCTCGTCCAGATCGCGGTGCGCCGGCCGTGGGTCAGGCTCTGCCGGACCACGATCGCGAAG
This sequence comes from uncultured Opitutaceae bacterium, assembly GCA_964622405.1. Taxonomy (GTDB): domain Bacteria; phylum Verrucomicrobiota; class Verrucomicrobiia; order Opitutales; family Opitutaceae; genus Opi-474. The sequence continues at coordinate 1,016 of CAZUQB010000593.1, forward strand.
TCCGGTCCCGGGCTGGCGACCGCCAGCAGGTGCGCCAGCGCCACCTGCGAAAACTCAACCCAGGGATTCGCCATCGGGGGCGAGCCCCGTCAGGGCTTCAGGTCCTTGAATCCGGGGTCGGCCAGCAGGCGGTCCAGCTCCTTGTTCTCCAGGAACAGGCGGATCGTGCGGTCGTCGGGCCGGTCCCGTCGCGCCTGCTCCAGCGCGGAGCGCGCGTCGTTGTCCTGGCCGAGCAGGGCGAGCAGGTAGACCTCCTGGATGACGGCCTGGGAATTGGCGGGCACGCGCCGCTGGACGGCCCGCGCGGCCTTGAGGGCCTCCTTGAACGCGTCGCGGGCGCCGGCCCGGTTGTCGAGCTTGCGGCGCACCGTGCCGAGCGAGATCCAGTACTCGGTCGTGTCCGGGCAGACCGCCACGGCCTGCGCGAGCAGGCCCTCGGCCCGCGCGAAGTCGCGGAGGTTCGCGGCGAAGGCCGCCTCGCTGGCGAAGTTTGCGCCCTGCTTGCGCTCCAGGGGCGTGATCTCCTTCTGGCTGCAGCCGGCCAGGCCGGCCGCGAGCAGGCCGAGGGCGGCCAGGCCGATGCGACGGAAAGATTTCAGGGCAGTCATCACGGGAAAAATCGGGGGACCGCGCCGTCGCTCACAGGTCGGGCGGCACCGTCGCGATCGCCTCCTCGAGCGTCGAGATGCCTTCCTTCACCTTGAGCAGGCTGTCCTGGTGGAGAGTCTTCATGCCGCACCGCATCGCGATGCGCTTCAGCTCGGCCGTCTCGACCTCCTTGTTGATGGCCTCGACGATCTCGTCGTTGGACACCATCAGCTCGTGAATGCCGATCCGGCCCTTGTAGCCGCTGCCGCCGCACTTCGAGCAGCCGCGCGGATTGTGCCGGTAGATCGTGCCCGTCCAGCCGATCGCCTTCTCGAGAATCTCCTTCTCCCGGCCCTGCGGCTGGTAGCTGACGCGGCAGGTCTTGCACACGCGGCGCATCAGGCGCTGCGAGCACACGCAGAGCAGCGACGACGAGATCATGAACGGCTCGATGCCCATGTCCGTGAGACGGGCGACCGTGCTCGACGCGTCGTTCGTGTGCAGCGTGCTCATCAGCA
>CAZUQB010000594.1:0-2121 GCA_964622405.1 uncultured Opitutaceae bacterium
TCGATCGAGACCGTCATGGTCATCACCGACGACCAGACGCCCCGGCTGCTGTTCAACCAGCGCTTCAATGTCGGCGTCGACGCCAAGGCCGTCGCCGGCCCGAAGGCCGCCGAGGCCGAGAAGAACAACCGCGAGATGATCACCGCGCCGGTCCTCGTCTACACCAAGGCCAAGGGCCTGTACGCTGGCGCCACCGTCAAGGCCGGCTGGCTCGAGCGGAACGACGAGATCAACTATATCCTCTACAGCACGCAGTACACGATGCCCGAGCTGCTCTACAGCAACTGGGTCAAGGCGCCTGAGGAGGTCGGCCCGCTCATGCGGTACGTGCAGTCGATCGCGCCCTGAGCGGCCGCGCGATTTCCGCTGGCTGACAAACGGGGCCGAACGGCCCCGTTTTTGTTTACTTCGGCCGGGCGGGCCGCGACGCTGGCCGTCATGAGCGCGATCTCGGGTTTCCACCATGTCTGCGTCAAGACCCGCGACTGGGACGCCACCCAGCGGTTCTACCAGGAGGTGCTCGGCTGCACCGTGAAGATCGCGTGGCGCGCCGCGCCGCAGCGGGCGGTGATGCTCGACACCGGCGACGGCAACTACCTCGAGGTCTTCGAGGATCTCGCCTACTCCGGCCCGACCAACGGCGCCATCTACCACTTCGCGTTCCGCACCAGCCAGCTCGACGACACCGCCGCCCGCGTGCGCGCCGCCGGCTTCAAGATCACGGTCGAGCCGCGCGACGTCACGATCCCGACCACCAACGCCGGCCCGGTGCCCGTGCGGATCTTTTTCTGCGAGGGCCCCAACGGCGAGAGCGTCGAGTTCCTGCAGAACACGCTGACGTGAATCGGCGGAGCTTTGCTCCGCCGATTAGCAGATCGGAGTCGGGAGATGGGAGATGGAAAGGCGGCCCGGAGCCGGCTTAGCCGCTACGCCCGGATCTGGCGCAGGTACTCCACCAGTTCGGTCAGCACGGCGGCGGCGACCATCGCCTGGGTCTCGACCCGGGCCGCGTCCGGGCACTCGACCCGCCCGCTGCGCAGCTCCACGGTGCGGCCCCGGCGCACGTGGGCGAGGGCCCACCAGGCGAACGGGGCGGTCACGCCGCGGGCCGGCGCCGGCTCGGCGTAGCCCGTGGTCGCCAGGCCAAGGTCGCTGCCGAAGAGCCGGCACGCGCCGAGCGCCATCTCGCGCGCCACGCGGGCCGAAACGCAGTCAACCCGGCGCGCCGCCGCGCGGTTCACGCCGAGATGACGGACCTTCTCGTCGAGCGTATACGCGGTCAGGCCGCCGAGGAAGAAGTCCGACGCCCCCGAGATCGCGCCGATCCGCGCCTGGACATGACCGCAGGTGAGGCTCTCAGCCACCGCCAGCGACAGCCACGGCTCCTGCAGCATGAGGGGCTTGAGGTCGATCATGGCGGCAGCTTGGCCGATCCGGCGCGGGACGTAACGGAGAAAATCCGGCCGGTCAGGCCAGCTCCAGTCCGACCGGGCAGTGGTCGCTGCCCATGACCTCGGGCGAGATCCAGGCGCGCTTCAGGGCCGGGCGCAGTTTTTCCGAGGCGACGAAGTAGTCGACGCGCCACCCGATGTTCCGGGCGCGGCAGTTCATCATCTGGCTCCACCACGTGTAGTGGCCCGGTCCCGCTTCGAAGACGCGGAAGGTGTCGACGAAGCCCTTGGCCAGCAGCTTCGAGAAATTTCCCCGCTCCTCGTCGGTGAAGCCGGCGTTGCGCCGGTTGCTCTTGGGATTGGTTAGGTCGATCTCCTGGTGCGCCACGTTGAGGTCGCCGCAGAACACGACCGGCTTGCCGCGCTTCTCGAGCTTCCGCAGGTAGGCAAGGAACGCCCCGTCCCACTCCTGGGTGCGGTACTCCAGCCGGGTCAGGCCCCGCTGGGAGTTGGGCTGGTAGACGTTCACGAGGTAAAAGTCCGGGAACTCCGCGGTGATCACGCGTCCCTCGTCGTCGTGCGCCGCGACGCCGATGCCGTTGGTCACCTTGAGCGGCGCGACGCGGGTGAACACCGCCGTGCCGCTGTAGCCCTTCTTGGCCGCGCTGTTCCAGAAGGCGGTGTAGCCCTTCGGCCACGCCACGTGCTGCACGTCGCCGGGATGCGCCTT
>CAZUQB010000595.1:0-2119 GCA_964622405.1 uncultured Opitutaceae bacterium
GCGCGGGCGAAACAGATGCTGTTCCGGTTCAGCGGCGGGGCGTGGCTCGGCGTGCATCTCGGCATGAGCGGCGACCTGCATGTCGAGGCGCCCGGTTGGACCGTAGGCAAGCACGACCACCTGGTCCTGGTGACTTCACGTCACGCGCTCGTGTTCACCGACCCGCGGATGTTCGGCCGCGCCCTGCTGCACCGCGGGCCTGCCGCCCCGGGCTGGTGGACGCGAATCGCGCCGGCGATCACCTCGGACGTATTCACCCTTGAGGCGGTCGCCGCCTTCCTGCGTCGCCGCGCCCGGGCGCCCATCAAGGCGGTGCTCCTGATGCAGGAGCGTTTCCCGGGCGTGGGCAACTGGATGGCCGACGAGATCCTCTGGCGGGCCGCGATCCATCCCGCGCGCCGGGCCGGCTCGCTGTCGCCGGCGGAAGTCCGGACCCTCTGGCGCGAATGCCGGCGCGTATGCCGCCTCGCCCTCGACACGATCGCCGGCCGGGGTGACTACCTACCGCCGGACCTCAACGCCCATATCCCGAAAACGTGGCTGTTCTGGCACCGCTGGGAGGACGGCGGCCGATGCCCGCGCACCGGCGTGCCGCTGGTGCGGGAGGAGATCGGCGGGCGCACCACCTGTTGGTCGCCGGCGCGGCAGGTGGTTCGGGGTTGAAAGTTGAGAGTTGAAGGTTGAAAGCGGAAAAACCGCGGGCCGCGGGCGTCTCCCGTTCAACTTTCAGCCTTCAACCCTCAGCCTCTTCCCCCTCCGACATACTTCTGCCGGTAGGCGCGCGGGGTCAGGCCGGCGTATTTCCGGAATAGCCGGCTGAAATGGGCGGCGTCGGCGAAGCCGAGCTCGAGCGCAACCTGGGTGATGGTGCGGGCGCGGTCGAGCAGCCGGACGCACGCGTGGTGGATCCGGCGGCGCTGGTAGTATTCCAGCGGCGAAAGTCCGGTGGCCTGGCGGAACAGCCGGCTGGCCCGGTCGGCCGACACGCCCCATGCGCGCAGTTGGGCCGCCTGGTCGAACGGCTGCCCGCCCTCGATGCTGGCCTCGATGCCGTGCATGACGGCCCAGACCGGCGCGGCGAACTCCGCCCGGTGGTCGTGGCTGGCGCGGGAGAGCATGACGAGGAGCTTCAGGACGGCGGCCTTGATGAAGAGGGCCGAGGGCCGCTCGTTCCCGAGCTCCCGCTGGATGCCCGCGACCTCGGCCGCGGCCGCCGCGGCTTGGGCGGGATCCAGACGGAAGACCGCGGGCCGGGGCTGGGTCTCGCGGCGAAAGAGCACCTGGGCCAGAAACAGCGGTACGAGCCCCTGCTCGGTCCAGTACTCGCGCCAGCCGGCCGCCAGCCACTCGGCGAGATAGTACAGGTTGATGAACTCCACGCCGCGCGGCCGCGAGAACGCATGCACGCCGCCAGGGGCCACGACAATGACCGATCCGGGCTCAAGCTCCTGGACCCCGTCCGCGGTGTGATGCCGGCAGCGGCCGTGCACCATCAGGCTGACCTCGTAGTAATCATGGTCATGCGGCGCGATGTCGCAGGCGACGGTGGCGCGCTCGACATTGAGCGGCCGGGTCGCGCTCAGGCAGACAACCGCCTGGTTGATGGTGTAGGTCGCCTTGATGACGGAAACCTTCAAGTTTTCGCCGGGCGCATTCAAGCGCCAATCGGCGGGATGTGCTAGATTCATTCCGTGAACCACGATTACCCCCTCACCCAGCAGCAGATCACGGCCTACCAGCGTGACGGTTACATTCAATTGAACGACGTCCTGACCGGCGCCGAGCTCACGGCCTTCCGCGACGCGGTCGACGCGGCCGTGAAGCAGGACACGGTGAATCTCGACCCGAACCGGAAGAAAAACAGCTACGAGCAGATTTTCATCCAGTGCGTGAACCTCTGGCACCGCTATCCGGCGGTGAAGCCGCACGTGCTGAGCGCCAAGCTGGGCGGCATCGCGGCGCGGCTGAGCGGACTGCCGCTGCGGCTGTGGCACGACCACGCGCTGTTCAAGGAGCCGCACACCGGCGCCAAGACCCCGTGGCACCAGGACACGCCCTACTGGCCGCACGAGCAGAAGATGCACCAGCTGACCATCTGGATCGCGCTGCGCGACGCCAC
>CAZUQB010000596.1:0-2116 GCA_964622405.1 uncultured Opitutaceae bacterium
CACCGCGCGGATGCCGTTCACGTTCCACGAGACGAGTTTCATGGCCGGCACGCTAGCAGTCCGCCCCTCCCGCCGGGCAATCCGTTTCGGCGGCGGTCCCGGAATTTTTGCCGGCCCGGCATGACGCAGCTTGCGGTTGCCTCGCAGGCGGTAGGCGGGAAACTGCTCCCCCGCCCATCGATGTCCGTCTTCCAGCCCCTGCCCCTCGGTCAACCCATCCCGGCCAGCCCGCACGCCGTCTCCTGCAGCCTGCCCACGATGCGCGCCGTGCGGGGGTACGAGGAAAAGGACCCGGCCATCACGCAGCACCTCACCTCGGGCTACCCGCGCTTTGTCGTCCACCCGCTGGTGCAGGAGCTCGCGGCCGCGCTGGTCAGCCAGCACGGTCTCGCGGGGCACACGCTCTGGCTGACTTCGTCCGTCCGCATGGCTGACCGTCTCGCGGCCCAGCTCGGCGCCGCGCAGGTGACCCGGGTGCTCGACGCGGGCCTCGCCGGCATCGCGCACCCCGCCGATCCCGCGCTCGGCGCGCGGGCCAAGACTTTTCTCCAGAACGTCGGCGGCTTCCTCTCCTCCCGCGCGGCCGAGGCCGAGCTGGTGCGGCGCGGGCTCCGGCCCGCCATCGCCGCCGAGGAGCTGTTCGCGGGTGACGCGCTGGCGGAGGTCCGCCGGCACCTCCAGCCCCTGTTTCCCGGCACCGCGGCTGCCGACCTGTTCGTCACCAACTGCGGCATGAACGCGGTCGACGCCGCGTTCCGCGCGATCGCCGAGCGGCAGGCGGCGCAGGGTCGCACCGTCTGGATCCAGCTCGGCTGGCTGTATCTCGACACGATCGCGCTGCTCCAGAAGTTCACCGCGACCCCCGCGGACTACGTCCACGTCGCCGACGTGTTCGACCTCGCAGCGCTCGACGCGGTGCTCACGCGCCATGCCGGCCGGGTGGCGGGCATTGTGTCCGAGGTGCCCACCAACCCCCTGATCCAGACCCCCGACGTCGCCGGGATCGCGGCCCTGGCCCGGCGGCACGGCGCGAAGGTGATCCTCGACCCGTCGATTTCGTCGGCGTTCAGCCTCGATGTGCTGCGCCACGCCGACGTGGTGGTCTCCAGCCTCACCAAGTACACCGCGAGCGCCGGCGACCTGACGGCCGGGTTGGCCGTGGTGAATCCCGCCGCCCCCGGCGCCGCGGAGCTGCGGGCCGGGCTGGCGCCCAAGATCGAGCCGCTTCATCCCCGCGACCTGGCGCGCCTGGCGGTCGAGATCGCCGCCACGCCCCGCGTGCTCGCCCGGATCCAGACCAATGTGCCGCGCGTCGTCGAATTCCTAGCGCAGCATCCGGGCGTGCGGGACGTGTTCTGGGCGCTGCACCCGGCGTCGCGCGCCAACTACCTCGCGATCGCCCGCACCCCCGCATCGGTCGGGGCGATGATCACGTTCACGCTGCGCGGTCCGCTCGACCGGTTCTACGACCGCCTCGTGCTGCCGAAGGGCCCGAGTTTCGGCATGGTGAACAGCCTCATCTGCCCGTTCATGTACCTCGCGCACTACGACCTGGTCGGCACCGCCGCGGGTCGCGCGGAGCTGGCGGCCAGCGGCCTCGATCCCGACCTCCTCCGTCTCTCGGTGGGCGCCGAGCCGGTCGAGGACATCATCGCCGCACTCGAGGAGGCGCTCGCCTGACCATGCCCGCGCCCGAGTGCAGGCTCGCGCTCAAGGCGATCCCGAACGCGCCCCGCAACGAGATCGTCGGCTGGCTGGGCGAGGCGCTGAAGGTCAAGGTCCACGCTCCCGCCCTCGAGGGCCGCGCCAACGCGGAGCTGTGCGATTTCCTCGCGGACGCGCTGCAGCTGCCGCGCCGCGCCGTCACGGTCGCCCGCGGCGACACCTCGCGCCAGAAGGTCATCCACGTCAAAGGCCTGTCGCTTGCTGAACTGCAGGCCCGCATCGGACGACTGCTCGCCCCATAGCTACGGCCGGCGGGCCCTTGGTGGTAAACCAGGTCCGACTTGCCGGACCAGGCTTCGCCGAACGCACGTCTTCGGATCCTCTTTCATTCGCGTCCATCCGCGCCATTCGCGGGAACTCATTTCGTTTTCCGCGGATGGCGCGAATGGGC
>CAZUQB010000597.1:0-2108 GCA_964622405.1 uncultured Opitutaceae bacterium
GAACGACGCGTTCAACTGGCTCTCGGCGGCGGTGACCAAGGACGTGTACGTGCCGATGCGGAAGCGCGTGGGGCTCCCGGAGGCGTCGGACCTCCACCTGATGCGCACGGCGCAGGTGACGATGCTCGTGATCGGCGTGAGCGGCGTCGCGCTGGCGTTTGTGATCTCAAAGCTCGGCGGCGCCTTCGACTTTGGCCTGAAGTATTACTCGATGGTCGGTCCGGGCTTCACGATGCCGGTCGCCCTGGGCCTGATCTACCGCAAGACCCCGTGGTGGTCGGGCATCGTGTCGTGCGTGACGGGCTTCGCGCTCACGTTCCTGTTGTTCTTCCTCGATTGGTGGCCCGACCAGCCGTATCCGCGCAACGTGCTGAGCGCCGCGCTGGGTTCCACCGTGGCGTTCGTGATCTCGGCGTTCTTCTGGCGGGCCGACGATCCGAAGAGCCGGCTGGCGGTGCAGCTGGACCACGACCTGCGGACGCCGGTGCCGGAGCCGCCGGGGCCGCTGGGTCATGGCGCCCTGAGCGTCTACGCCGTGATCGGCAACCTGAGCGTGATCATCGGCGTGGTTCTGCTCGCCTGCTGGTTCGTGCCCTCGACCCCGATCGCCCCGGCCTCGGTCAATGTGGTTGGAGGAGTGATCATGGTCGGCATCGGCCTCATCCTCCGCTGGGTGGCCAAGCCAACCATCAAGGCACCAGCGGCCGGCGGAAACTAACCGCCACCACGAGTACTCGATGAGGCAGCCGACCGATTGCTGCCGCCACCGGAATCCTAGGTTTGAAACACCGCCGAATTCGGCTAGCTGATAACGTGACTCCGGAATCCGGAATCCGAAATCCGGAATTCAAAAAAGATGCCCAAGATCCCGACCCGCCACTACCAGCAGTTCGACGCCGACTACTCGCGCAAGGTCCCCGGCGAGGGGTTCGGCGGTTGGAAGCGGGCGATGGTGGACCTCTCGCCGGAGCACACCGCGGTCGTGGTGATGCACGCGTGGGAGTGCGGCACGATGGAGGATTGGCCGGGCTGGCGCCGGTGCGTCGAGTACCATCCGCGGGCGCTGGGCATCCTGAAGGATGTCTTTCCGCCGCTGCTGTCCGCGGTGCGCGCGTCGCGGCTGCCCCTGTTTCACGTGGTCGGCGGGCGGGACTACTATTCCCACCTGCCGGGTTATCGGAGCACGGTGAAGCTGGCGGGGCCGTCGCCGCGTTACGCCCAGGTCCGGAAGGACCCGGTCTACCGGCGACTGGCCAAGTTCCGCGAGAACGAGGTCTTCGTGGGCCGGCGCAACTGGCCCGACGTGCGGGCCGGCTTCAAGAAGCTCGATTTTGCGCCGGAGGCGCGGCCGATGGCGGGGGAACCGATTGCAAAGGACGGCCACCAGCTGGCCGCGCTCTGCCGCGCGCACGGCATCAACCATCTCGTCTACGTCGGCTTCGCGATTAACTGGTGCCTGTTGATGTCACCGGGCGGGATGATCGACCTCGGCCGCCACGGCGTGTTCTGCTCGACCATTCCCGAGGCGGTGACCGCAGTGGAGAACAAGGAGACGGCCCGCGGCGAGCGGGAGAAGATTCAGGCGCTGTGGCGCGTGAGCCTGAACTCCGGATTCATCTTCGGCCTGAAAGACTTCATGGCGTTCCTGCGCGCGCAGCCGCGGGCGGGTCGAAAGCCAAAGGCCTAAGGTCGAAGGTCGGGTCAGCCCCGAACCGCCAGTCCCGGCCAGTGACCTGAGACATTCGACCTGCGACTTCCGCGCGTCCCGCGCGGAGCGCGGGCTCAGGCGCCGGACTCGGCCGCCTCGCGCAGCAGCGTCTCGTCGGTGGCGCGGTCGCCCTCGTTCTTCGGGAGGGGCGGCACGTAGACGTAGGTCGGATCCTGGCGCTGGCGGCGCATGATGGGCAGCAGTTCCTTCCACGTGGCCCAGAGCCCGTGGGGGGCGGGCGGGAGGTCGTGCTCGATCGCCTGGCGGAGCTTGCCGAGATTGTAGAACGGCACCGCGGGGAACATGTGGTGCTCCACGTGGTACTGCATGTTCCAGTAGAAGAAGGCCGGGAGCCAGCTGCAGGTGTACGTGCGGCAGCAGAGCCGGAAGTCGGGGGTGT
>CAZUQB010000598.1:0-2107 GCA_964622405.1 uncultured Opitutaceae bacterium
TGCCTGCACACCTACTCGCTGATCCACGACGACCTGCCGTGCATGGACAATGACGACCTGCGGCGCGGGCGGCCGACGGCGCATCGGCAGTTCGACGAGGCCACGGCGCTGCTCGCCGGCGACGCGCTGCTGACCCACGCCTTCGCCCTGCTGGCCGAGGCGTACGCCGCGACCCCGGTGCTTGCCCACGCGCTGGTCCGGGAACTCGGCGAGGCGGCCGGCAGCCGGCGGCTGATCGGCGGCCAGATGGCGGACCTGCTGGCCGAGAAGCAGGCCGGGGTCACCGACGACGAATTGGAGTTCATTCACCTGAACAAGACCGCCGCGATGATCGAGGCGTCGCTCGTGATGGGCGCGCTGACCGCCGGGGCCGACGTGGCCACCGTCGCCACGCTGCGCCGCGTCGGCCGCCACCTCGGCCTCGCGTTCCAGATCATCGACGACATCCTCGACGCGACCGCCGACAGCGCGACGCTGGGCAAGACCGCGGGCAAGGACGCGAAGGCGGACAAGACGACCTTTGTGAAGCTGCACGGCCTGGCCGACTCGCGCCGGCTCGCGCGCGAGCACTCGGACACCGCCCGCGCCGCCCTGGCCGACCTGCCAGGCGACCAGGCGTTCCTGCTCGCCTTGGTGGACTCGATGGCAGCGCGAAACAGCTGATCGGGACGGAATCGGCGTCGGGAGTCCGGCGTTCGACTTTCGACGTTCGACTTTCTCCTCATCAGGCTTGGCCCTCACCCACTTAGGGCCGAACGGCCCTGACTTGGCTGGGTAATTCTGCGGGCGTATCCGGGGTTGAGTTTCCCGCCGGAAGCACGAAACTCACCGGCAATCACCGTGGCCCCCGAACGATCCAAAGAGCATCCGATCCGTGAGCTGTTGCTCCATGGAAGGCATCCATTCCCCAAGGACATGGAGGACATGCTGCTGCGGCTGAACATGAAGCCGAATGCGATCACAGCGGAGATCGCGATGGATGCCTACGACTGGGAGCGCGGCGAGCAGCTCGAGCGCGGGCGCAAGAAGCTCAAGGCCCTCTGCGCGCAGAACGGCGTCTAGCGCCCGCCCAAGTTTCGTCTTTCGCCGCCGGGCCGGGCCTGTTTGCCTGAGCCCATGAAGATTCTCATCTCGGGCGTGTGCGGCTTTGTCGGCAGCACGCTCGCCCGTGCGTTGGTGCAGTCGGGCCGCGGCCATCAGGTCGTCGGGTTCGACAATTTCATCCGTCCCGGCAGCGAATCGAACCGCGCCGAGCTGAAGGCGCTCGGGGTGAAACTGTTCCACGGCGATCTCCGCGCCGCCAGCGACCTCGAGACCCTGCCGGCCTGCGACTGGGTGATCGACGCCGCGGCCAACCCGAGCGTGCTCGCCGGGGTCGACGGCAAGACCAGTTCGCGCCAGCTCGTGGAGCACAATCTCGCCGGCACGGTGAACATGCTCGAGTACTGCAAGCAGCACCGCGCGGGTTTCATCCTGCTGAGCACCAGCCGCGTCTACTCGATCGCACCCCTCGCCGCGCTCGCGGTAGAGGCGGTGGACGGCGCGTTTCGCCCGGCCCGCACCGCCGCCCTCCCGCCCGGCCTGACCGCCGCGGGCGTGGACGAGACCTTTGCCACGCTGGCGCCGATTTCGCTCTACGGCTCGACCAAGCTCGCGAGCGAGGCGCTGGCGCTCGAATACGGCGAAACGTTCAACCTGCCGGTCTTCATCAACCGCTGCGGCGTGCTCGCCGGCGCGGGCCAGTTCGGGCGCCCCGACCAGGGCATCTTCGCCTACTGGGTCAACAGCCACCTGCGCCGCCGGCCGCTCAAGTACATCGGCTTTGGCGGTCAGGGCCACCAGGTCCGGGACTGCCTGCATCCCCGCGATCTCGTGCCGGCGCTCGAGCGGCAGTTCGCCGCGCCAAAGCTCGCCGCCGCCGACCGCCTCGCAAACTTCTCAGGCGGCGCCGCCTCCGCCATGTCGCTGCGCCAGCTCACCGACTGGTGCGCGGCGAAGTTCGGCCCGCATCCCGTCGCCGCCGACCCGGCGCCGCGCCCGTTCGACATCCCATGGATCATCCTCGACCACGCCAAGGCCACGCGGCTGTGGCAGTGGTCGCCGCAGA
>CAZUQB010000599.1:0-2103 GCA_964622405.1 uncultured Opitutaceae bacterium
AACAAGGCGACGGGGATGGTGAGCAGCAGGATCTTGAAATCGAGCCAGAGCGACCACTGGTCGATGTAGGCGAGGTCGAGGCGGACCCAGTCGGCGAAGTCGGCGATGTCGTTGCGCCCGCTGACCTGCCAGAGGCAGGTGAGGCCCGGCTTCACGCTCAGGCGGCGGCGGTGGGTGTCCTGGTCGAAGCGCTTGACCTCCTCGATCGGCAGCGGGCGCGGTCCCACGAGGCTCATCTCGCCGCGCAGCACGTTCCAGAGCTGCGGCAGCTCGTCGAGGCTGTGGCGGCGCAGAAAGCGGCCGAGCGGCGTGACGCGCGGGTCGTCGGTGACCTTGAAAACCGGGCCCTTCATCTCGTTGCGGTGGGCCAGGCTCGCCTGGAGCTGCTCGGCATCGAGCCGCATCGAGCGGAACTTGAACATGTGGAACGAGCGGCCGTTGAGGCCGGCCCGGACCTGGCGGTAGATGGCGGGCCCCGGCGAGGTCAGGCGGATCGCCAGGCCGATGAGGACCAACACGGGCGCGAGGAGGATCAGGAGCAGGCTCGCCAGCGCGTAGTCGAGCGCCTGCTTGATGAAAAGGTGCCCGAGCGAGGCCGATTGCGCCCGATAGTAGAACACGGCCTCGCCGCCGAACTGGTCCACGGCGACCTGCGGCGTCGGCAAGGCGGACAGGCCCGTGCGCACCACCACCTCGACCCCCTCGTCGGCGCAGGCGAGCAGGACCTGGGAGGCCTGGGCGCGGTCCGTGGCGGCGAGGTTGAGAATCACGACGTTGACCGCCCGCTCGTGGAGCAGGCGGACGAACTCCGCGAGCGGCTGCGCCGCCGGGTCGAAATCGCCGCTGTCCTCCAGCGTTTCGCGCTCGGTGCGCGTGAGGGCCGAGCGCAGCTGGGCGTTCTCCTCGGCGCGGCCGACCCACACGGCGCGGCGGCGAAGCTGCGCCTGGGCGAAGTTGCGCGCGAGGAGCCGGTACGACACCTCGTAGCGCAGGTACACGAGCGTCGCGCCGATGCCGCCGACGAAGATGATCACGGAGCGCGCGTACTGGATGCGCAGGATGAAGAGCGCGAGGATCAGGCCCGTGACCGTGAACGCGCAGCTCCGCAGGATCGCGAACAGCGCCCGCAGGCGGTGCGGCGGACGCGGGGGCTCGTAAAAGCCCTGGCCGGCGAGCACGGCCGGGGCCAGCAGGCCCACCACCGGGACCAGCAGCAGGTAATGCTGGATCTCCTCCAGCGGCTCCCAGCCGAACCAGCCGGCGGCGGCGGCGCGGAAATAATAGGCCGCCAGCAGCGCGGCGACAAACAGGCAGCCGTCGGCGAACTGGAAGAGCCGACGGCGGGTGCGCTGGAAGTGGGTGAGCATGCGGCGGAGGACCGTCGCGCGGCCGGTCAGAAGTTCTTCACGTAGGTCGTGCCGCTCGGGTCCGTGAAGGTCAGGCCGTCGGCCCCCACCTTCGTCAGCCGGAGGCCCAGCGCGTAATCGACCACGTCGTTGATCCGGTAAACCCGGTCGTTCATCAGGACCTTGCTGTCCGTGCCCGACGAGCGGATGCCCGTGACGCGCAGGGAATCGATCAGGGTCAGAATGCGGATGTCCTGTCCCGAGCCCGCGAGGGTCTGGGCGGCTGGAGCCGGCGCGGGGCCCGGCGTGGCTGGGGCGGGCGGCGGGGTCACGGTGGCCACGGGCACCACGGGCGCCGGCTTCGGAGCCGGCGTTTCCACCGCCGGGGTCGGCGACGTGGAGGGCACGGTGATGACCGGCGCGACAATCACGGGGCTGGCGGCCGCGGGCGCGTCGGCGGCCACCTTCGCCGGGGCCGGCGCGGGGCTCGGGACCACGGGCGCGGGCGTGACGGCGGCCCGCGATGGCGGGGTGGACGGGGCGGGTTCGCGGCGGACGAGGGCGAGCGTGACGAGGACGGCGACGACAATCGCCGCGGCGGCGCCGCCGGCGATCAGGGCGACGGTACGGGCGGGCAGGCTCCGGCCGCGGCGGGCGGCGGGCGAGCCGCCGGCGGTGCCGGGCATCGGCGGAAGATCGGTTGGCGGGCCGCTGCGCTGGTGCTGCGCCTTCTTGAGCGCTTCGTTGATGAGACTCA
>CAZUQB010000600.1:0-2096 GCA_964622405.1 uncultured Opitutaceae bacterium
AAGATGGTGTTCCTGCAGTGCGAGGCCGACTTCGCGCTGTTTCAGGAGGAGGCCGACTGGGTCACCGAGGTGTCACGCGTCGACCCGCGCATCCGCGGCATCGTGCCGTGGGCGCCGCTGGAGAAGGGTGACGCGGCCGAGGCCGACCTCGCGCGGCTCGCGTCCAATCCGCTCATCAAGGGCATCCGCCGCATCATCCAGTTCGAGGCCGATCCCGAGTTCTGTCTCAAGCCGGGCTTCGTGCGCGGCGTGCAGCTGCTGCCGCGCCACGGCCTGAGCTTCGACCTCTGCATCAACCACAAGCAGCTGGCCAACACGCTGAAGCTGGTGCGCCAGTGCCCCAACGTGAAGTTCATCATGGACCACATCGCGAAGCCCGACATCAAGGCCGGCCTCCTCGATCCGTGGCGCGCCGAGCTGCGGGAGCTGGCGAAGTTCCCGAACGTGTGGTGCAAGATGTCCGGGCTCGTCACGGAGGCGGACCTCCAGCAGTGGACGGCGGCCGACCTCCAGCCGTACATCGAGCACGTGATCGACTGCTTCGGCTTTGACCGCGTGATCTTCGGCGGCGACTGGCCCGTCTCGACCCAGGCCACCGACTATCCGCGCTGGGTGAACACGCTCGACGCCGCGCTGAAGGGCGCCTCGCCCGACGAGCTGCACCAGCTTTACGTGCGCAACGCCGAGGCGTTCTACCGCGTCTGAAAAACCGGCGGGATCGATCCCGCCGGTTTTGGCCGCTGGCGACTGGGAGCTGGCAGATTGAAGGTGGCGCTGGGCCCGACCCGGGACGCCGACCGACCTGCTCAGTAGTGCAGCGAGATCCGGGCGGAGCCGGTGAAAGACTCGATTCGAACGGTCTCAGTGGCCGCATCGTAGCTGCCACCTTCGACGGATTTGGCGCGGAGTCCCGCGGGGTGGGGCAGGCGAAACTCGACCGCTTCGGGCCGGCGACCGCCCGGGCACGAAACTTCGGCGGTGATGGATCCCTGCGCGGCATGGGACTCGACGCTGAAGCTCAGCGGACCGAAGTAGCTCGCGGCGCGCTCGACCGCGATGGTCTGGCCGTCGGCGAGGTAGGCCCGGGGCACGCCGGCCAGCAGCCGCAGGGTGCGGCCCGACTCGAGGTAGAGCATCCAGCGCGTCTCCATCAGGAACCACGCCTCCTCATGCGTCTTGTGCGGGCTCGCGCCGAAGAAGTGCTCGGTGAACGTGTAGGTTTCGCGGTCGGCCATCGCGGCCATCGTGTCGTACCACGCCTCGAGAAACGGCTTCACCTCGCCGCGCTGCAGGTGCAGCCAGGGGTGGCGGCTGTAGTAGGGCTGGCTGAACACGACGTTCTGCCGGGCCATCAGCTCGCTGTTGGTCTCGAGCAGCAGGCCGGCAAGCGGTTCGTGCGGATCGACTACCTCTTGGAACACCAGGTAGAGCGGCCCCAGCAGCGAGTCCCGGCTGCTCATCGCGCCATGCGTGAACCACGCGCCGCCGTCGGCGTGCAGCATCACCGGCCCGCGATATCCCGTCCACGGCGCGGACGCCGGCGCCCAGCGGCCGTCGCCCAGGGGCACGACCGGCGCGCGCTCCAGTCCGTGCACGAGGGAGTCGCGGATGTCGCGCTTCAGCGCGTCCGCCTCGGCCTGCCAGAGCTTCGCCTCGGCCGGGTCGCTGGCCGCGAGCATCTCGGCCACGCGCGACAGCCCGAGATAGGCGTAGCCGTTCAGCATGAACGAGCGGAACGGATCGTCGGGATCCGCCGTCTTTCCGTCCAGCATGCCGAAGCCGTCGCCTTTCATCCCGTTCTGGTTCCGGGCGCGCCAGGCCTGGATGTAGCGACAGGCCTTGAGCATCCTCGGCTTCACCTCCTGGAGCCAGGCGTCGTCCCGGGTGTAGCGATAGTGCTCGCCCATCATCCACAGCACGGCGCCGGTTTCGAGCATGTAGCCGTTGAAATTCTGCATGAACCCGTCGTCGTGCTGCTTGTCGAGGAAGAACCCGATGGCGCGGCGGGCGGTGTCGTGCCAGCCCATCGAGTCCATGAACTGGATGATCGGCGCGCTCTCCGAGCCGATCGCGGTGTAGTCGCCGATGGTGGGGAT
>CAZUQB010000601.1:0-2094 GCA_964622405.1 uncultured Opitutaceae bacterium
CCGACCCAGATGCACCAGGTCCTGATGAACCTCGGCACGAACGCGGCCCACGCGATGCGCCAGCGGGGCGGCGTGCTGACGATCGCCCTGACCCCGGCCGATCCGGATCCCGCGTTCGCCGCGGTCCACCCGGCGCTCAAGCCCGGGCAGACGCTCTGCCTCACCGTGGCGGACACCGGCACGGGCATGGCGCCCGAGACGGTCGAGCGGATCTTCGACCCGTTCTTCACCACGAAGCCGGTCGGGGAGGGGACCGGCCTCGGCCTGGCGATCGTGCACAGCATCCTGCAGGACCACGAGGCGGCCATCGCCGTCGAGAGCCGGCTCGGCATCGGCACCACGTTCCGCCTCTACTTTCCCATGGTGGCGAACGCGCCCGTGGCGGCGCCGGCGGCCCGGCCGGAGGCGCCGCGCGGCGGCGGGCAGCATGTCATGCTCGTCGACGACGAGCTGCTGGTGCTCTCCGTGGCGAAGCCGATGCTGCGGCGGCTCGGCTACCGCACGACCGTCTTCGACCGCTCGCGGGCGGCGCTGGAGGCGTACGAGAAGGCGCCGCAGGACTTTGACCTGGTGGTGTCGGACCTGACGATGCCGGACCTGACCGGCATCGAACTGGTGCAGCGGATGCGGGCGCTGCGGCCCGGGCAGCCCGTGCTGATCATGACCGGCTACATGCGCACGGCCGATCTCGAGTCGGTCCGCACGAGCGGCGTGGCCAACTTCCTCAGCAAGCCCTTCACGCTCGTGTCGCTCGGCGAGGGCATCCGGCTGGCGCTGCAGGGCCAGCCGTCGCCGCCGGCGACCTGAACGCGGCTCAGGTGGTCTGGGTCAGGGCCTGGACCGTCTCCGGGGCGACGACGCGGTCGATGTCGAGCAGCGTCTTCACCTGGCCCTTCACCTTGGCCATGCCGAGGATGTAGGCGGTGTCGATCCGCGCGCCGAAGTCCGGCGTCGGCTCGATCTCGTTGGAGCTGAGCGTGACGACCTCCTCGACGCAGTCGACGATGAGGCCCATCGCCACGACCTGCTCGTTCGGGAGCTTGACCTGCACCACGACGATGCAGGTGCGCTCGGCAAACTCGGCCTTGAGGCCGAACTTGGCGCGGAGGTCGACCACCGGGATCACGCGGCCGCGGAGGTTGATGACCCCCTTCACGAAGGAGGGCACCTGCGGGACGGGCGTGATCTTCTGGAGGCGGATGATCTCGCGGACCTTGAGGACGGCGATGCCATAGGCCTCGTTCTCGAGGACGACCGTGAGGTACTTCGCGGTCTGGGCGGGGGCGGAAGTGGTGGCAGGTGACATGGTGTGGGTGGGGCCGGAATTGTCCCGGGGCGACCAGGCGCACAGGCCCCGGGGTTAGATCGGCTGCGCGGTCCGATTCTTGATGAAAAACTGCCGGCAGGGCCGGACTCAGGCGGTTGAAGGCTGACGGAGGAAGGCTGAAGGGCCCGGGCGGGAAAAGGGACCAAACCGCGCCGCGTCAGGCGAAGTGGTCCCCGTGGCGGTGGAAGCCGTTGGTCCCGTTGGCCAGGACCTTGGCTTGGGCGCGGGGCGCGGCCCGCCGGGTGACGGGCCGGCTCTTGGGCGCCGGGACCGGGGTGGGGGCGGGAGCCTCGGTTGCGGCGACGGCGGCGGGCTGGGCCGCCCCGGTGTCATGGACCAGGGCGAGCAGGGCCGCGACGGATTCGCGCTGTCCCACCGTCTGGGCGGTGAGTTCCTGGGCGGCGGCGGCGGACTCCTCGGCGCTGGCGGCATTCGACTGGGTGACCTTGTCCATCTGGCTGATGGCGCTGTTCACCTGGCCAATGCCCTGGGTCTGCTCGGCGGAAGCGGTGGCGATCTCGGCGACCAGCGTGTCGACCTCGCGGGCCTTGGTGACGATCTCGGTGAGCGAAGAGGCGACCTTGCCGCAGATGGCGACGCCGTGGGCGCTCTTCTGGACCGAGTCCTCAATCTTGACGGCGGTCTCCTTGGCGGACTGGGCCGAGCGCTGCGCGAGGTTGCGGACCTCCTCGGCGACGACGGCGAAGCCCATGCCGGCCTCGCCGGCGCGGGCGGCCTCGACCGCGGCGTTGAGCGCGAGGATGTTC
>CAZUQB010000602.1:0-2092 GCA_964622405.1 uncultured Opitutaceae bacterium
CACGGTCGGCAGAAAAATCCGCACCGTGGTGCCCCGGCCCGGGGCCGTCAGCAGCTGCACGAAGCCGCGGTGACGTTTCACGATGCTCCGCACGACGGGCAGGCCGAGGGGCGCGGCGGGATTGGCGGCCGATCCCGACCCCGGTGCCTCCCAGAGATGCGGCATCTGCTCCAGGCCGATCCCGACCCCGGTGTCGTGCACGTAGATCATCGCAAAGGTGCCCGGCCGGCCGGCCGGAATCTGCTGGGCCGCCGGCTCGTCGATGACGCGCGTCTCCAGCCCGATGCGCAGATGCCCGCCGCCGCGCATGGCCGCGCGGGCATTCATGCAGAGATTGAGGAGGACCTGCTGGATTTGCCGGGGTACCGCCCGCACCTGCGGCGTCGCGACCGGCAGCACCATGTCCGTCACGATCTCCCTCGGCAGGACCTCGGAAAGGCGCCTGGCCGCCTCGCGGACGAGCTCATCCGCGCGCACGACGTGGGCCTCGCCTTCCCCTCCCAGCGTGAGATGCAGGATTTGGGTCACCAGGGCAGCCCCGCGCTGCACGCTGCTCTCGAGCGTGTCCAGCATACGCCGGCCCTCGCCGGCCGGCATGGCGTCCCGGAGCAGCGGCGCCGCCATCATCATCGGGGCAAACATGTTGTTCAGGTCGTGCGCGAGACCGGACGCGTAGACCTCGATGTTCTCCAGGCGCCGCACGCGCTCGGTCGCGGCATCCAGCCGCAGCTGGAGCTCACGATTCTGCCGCGCGAGTTCGGCCCAGTTGCCCGGCGCCACGCGGTCCGGCTGGGAGGAGCGAAGGCTGGCCCGGAGGGCGCCGCCCAGGCGACCGGACTCTCCGTGGGTCAGGCAATGGGGAAATCCCGCCTGGCGCATTAGCTCGGCGTGACGCGTCTCCGTGGTGCGCGAGTAAAACACGATCGGCACCGCCGGGATCAGGTGACGCGCCAGCACGACAGCCTCCCAGATGCCCAGCGCGCTCGGCGCGTAATCGGCAATGACGGCGTGGCTCCGTCCCGCGCGGAGCTCCGTCAGGAACGACTCGCGGCACCCTACGGTGACCACCTGCGCGAGGGGAAAGTCCGTCGCCACGGCGTCGCGCACATCGCGCGAGTCGTCCTCGCCGGTGGGCAGGTGCAGGATCCGCAAGACCGGGTGAACGGCTCTCGGCTGGGCCTGCGCCTGGGGGAACGGATCCGCGCTGGCGGCGGTCGCGCTTCCGGGAAGCGGCTGGTTCATCACCAGAAGAAATAGTCGGAACCCGCGCGCAGGAACCGGTCCGACACCGGGCGCAGGGCAAACCGCCAGACCGTCGCATACTGCGACCAGGGACCGTCGATCTCGCGGTCGCAGACAATGGCGGGCCGCGGCAGTGATTGGGCCGGACGCGTGCGCAGCCGCCGGCGGAATTCCTCGTGCCCTTCCTCGCCGGCGAAGTGGAGGCAGCGCCGTTCGAACAGGTCGCGCGGCTGCGCCGCTTCGCCCGAGGCCCCGGCCAGCCACGATGAGCGCAGGACCCACTCGTGGCGGGCGAGCTCGATCACGGCCCGCTCGCACGCGGCGCCGAAGGACTCCTCCGCCGCATGGCCATAGGCATAGCCCCCGTAGCTCGTGCGGGCGTAGGCGATCACGGTCACGCCGCCAAACGGCCCGTCGATGGCCACCGCGGAGACGCCCGGCCAGTCGGTCTCGAACTCGCGGCCCTCGGCCGAGCCCTCCCACCAGGCCACGAGGCAGTAGCGCTCCACCGCCTCGAGCACGGCCTTGCGGCGGGCGTGGCTGCGGAGCAGGCCGGGGAATGCGGACATGCCGTTCGAGGATGGATCGACATCGAAGCCGAACTCCGCCGCCCGGTCAGACCGCACCGTGCTATGGAACGCCCAGCGTTCGAGCGCCTCGGACACGGCCATGTGACGCGCCACGCTGAGACGGGGGTGGGTGCCGCTGCCGTCCGCGTCGCTGTACAGACAAAGGGGACGCCGCGGAGTGAGGCCGGCGGACAACCGGGCATTCGCCTGGTACATCCGCCGGCCACAAACCGGAAACACCCCTGACTCAATGCGAGCCACCGGCCCGCCATGGGCCGCGA
>CAZUQB010000603.1:0-2087 GCA_964622405.1 uncultured Opitutaceae bacterium
TTCGAGGTGTTCGCGCACGGCTGGCCGATGATGCCGGATCTCGGCTACCCGGACGCGATGAACGTGTTCGTCTCCGGCGTGTGGACCTGGTCGGTGAACACAATTGCGCACAACACCGTGACGGTCGACGCCGCCGCGCAGCCGGGCAACGTCCCGGGCCGGGTCGAGCTCTTGGCCGACGGCGGCTGGGTGCGGAGCATCGCGGTCAGCGCGGCGGGCACCTACCCGCAATGCCAGGACTACCGCCGCCAGCTCGTGATGGTGGAGCACGGGGCGGAGCGCTACGTCGTGGATTTCTTCAACGTCGCCGGCGGCGGGGAGCACGACTACTCGCTGCACGGCCCGACCGGCACCGCCACGCTGCAAGGGGCGGAGTGGACCGCCCCGGCGCCGGGCACGCTCGCGGGCGAGCACGTGAAGCTCGGCGAGCTCTACGACAATCCGCAGATGGCGAGGGAGGGTGAGAAGACCGGCTATTACGAGTATCGCGGCTCCGGGTTTCAGCACATCTTCAATGTCCAGCGCCGGCTGACCGGCGACGCCATCATCGACTACGTGCACGAGAAGGATCCCGCCGCCGCGCTGCGCATCCGCACGCTGGCGGCGCCGGGTGTCACGCTGATGGCGGCCGACGCGCGCGTGTCGCCGGTGAAGAATCCGGCCCGCCTGAAATACCTCATCGCCCGCCACACCGCGGCGGGGCCCGAGCCGCTGGTCAGCGAGTTCGTGAGCGTGATCGAGCCGCACACCACCGGGGCGCCGCTGGTGGCGTCCGTGGACCGGCTGGGCGCGGACCAGGCGTCGGGCCCGCTGCGGGTGAGACATGCCAACGGCGACTGGGACCTGATCCTCCGCGCGGATCCGCGCGCCGTGGTCGACGGCCACCAGGTCAGCCACGACGGCGGCCTGGCCGTCGTCCGGTTCAAGGCCGACGGGACCGCCGCCGCCGGGTTCCTCGCCGGCGGCAGCTGGCTCGAGATCGACGGGAAGAAATTCACCGCGGCCAACGGCCTCCGCGGGCAGGTGACTGCGATCGACTTGGCGCATTCCACCCTCCGGATCCGCACCCCGGCGCCGGCCGAGGGCCTGGTGGGCCGCGTGGCGAAATTCTGGGCGTCGGCCGCCAGCACCGCCCACACGATCAAGGCGGCGCACCGCGAGGGCGACGAGCTGGTCCTGGTCACGCAGGACGACCTGGTGGCGGGCCTGATGCGGATCACCGGCGTGCAGGGCACGCGGCTGGACACCCGCATGCGCCTGCCGTTCGCGCCGAGCTACGTGGGCGCGACGGTGGTCGACGCCGGCTACCGTCCCATCGGCCTCGTGAAAGCGGCGGACCAGGATCACCTGGAGCTGGCGGAGGCCCCGCGGGAACCCGCGGCGCTCGTCGGCCGCGACGCGTGGATCAGCAGCGTGGGCGTCGGCTACGAGTGCGAGATCCCGGCGGTGTTCAGCTGGCAGCGTTGACCGCCCGCGCGGGGTAATCCACAACCACGCCTGATGGCCGGAAAGAAACACTCCTCGCTCGACCGCGTGCTCGGTCGCCTCGACAGCCTGGATTCCGTCAACCTCGCGAATCTCGTCCAGCGGCTCGCCCGGGAACGCGGGCTGTTCGAGGACATCTTCAACACGCTGCAGGAGGGCGTGCTCGTCATCTCGGCCGACGGCGCCATCGAGTACGCCAACGCCGCGGCGCAGCGCATCGTGGGCCTCGGGAGCGAGGGCGTGGCGGGAGAGACGCTGTGGCGCCTGGTGCCCGGGCTCCGGGCCTCCCTCGAGGCGGCGCTGGACACCGACCCGTCGGGGTCGCCGGTGATCGCGCGCGAATTCGAGCTGACCTACCCGGAGACCCGCCACGTGCGGCTCTACATGGTGCCGTTCCGCGGCGACCGGAAGTCCGGGCCGCGCCGGTTTGCCGCCATCCTGTCGGACATCACGCGGGAGAAACAGACCACCGAGGCCCGCATCGAGAGCGAGCGCACCTCGTCGATCCTGCTGCTCGCCGCGGGCGTGGCGCACGAGCTGGGCAATCCGCTGAATTCCCTCACGATCCACCTCCAGCTGATCGAGCGCCGCCTGAAGAAGCT
>CAZUQB010000604.1:0-2087 GCA_964622405.1 uncultured Opitutaceae bacterium
ACGATGGACATCCGGACGTTCTGGAGCATCTCCGAGCGCGAGAAGATCGGCGCCAGCGAGTCCATCGTGATCGTCGGTGACCGCCGCGACGTCCAGAAACGCTCGATCGAGCTCGGGATTCGCGCGCTGGTGATCACCAGCAACCTCGAGCCGCACGCCGAGATCGTGGACTTTGCGAAGGAAAAGGGCGTGAGCGTGATCGTCAGCCCGTTCGACTCGGCCACCACCGCGTGGGTCGTCCGCACGGCCTCCACGATGGAGCGCGTGATCGACCGAAAATTCACCACGGTCGGGGCCGACCTCCGCATCGCCGAGGTGCGGCAGAAGTTCTCGACCGGGCATCAGGCCGCCCTGCTGGTCACGGACGACGACGGCGCCCTCCAGGGCATCCTGACCAAGAGCGACCTGCTCAAGCCGGTGAAGACCCGGCTCGCGCTGGTCGACCACAATGAGATGACCCAGGCCGTGCCCGGGGCCGACGAGGTCTCGATCGCCGAGGTGATCGACCACCACCGCCTGGGCGTGCTCAACACCCAGCAGCCCATCCTCTTCATCAACGAGCCGGTCGGCTCGACCTGCACCATCGTCGCGGACCTGTACCGGCGCGAGGGCCTGACGCCGACCCCGGACATCGCCGGCATCATGATGTCCGGCCTGATCTCGGACACGCTGCACCTGAACAGCCCGACGACGACGCCGAAGGACGGTTCGATCCTCGCGTGGCTCGCGCAGATCGCCGGGGTCGACTCGCGGAAGCTCGCGGACGAGATCTTCAGCTCCGGCTCCGTCATCCTGGCCAACCCGCCCGAGAAGGTCGTCCGGTCGGACTTCAAGATCTACGAGGAGGAGGGCGTCCGGTTCGCCGTCTCGCAGGTCGAGGAGCTGGGCTTCGGCAACTTCTGGCAGCACGCCAAGGAAATCTCGGCCGCGCTCAAGCACCTGCGCGAGGACGAGCGCCTGGCGTTCGCCTGCCTGCTGGTGACGGACATCAACACCCAGAACTCGCTGCTGCTGGTGAAGGGTGACGCGGGCCTGATCAACCGGATCTCGTACAAGCACGTCGAGCAGGACGAGATCTTCGACCTGCCGGGGATCGTGAGCCGCAAGAAGCAGCTGATCCCCTACCTCGGCAGCGTGCTGAAGGAAATGGCGGCGGACGGCTCGCTGCCCACCGGCTCGGCCGCTCCGTTCCGGAAGCGGAAGTGAGCGGCCCGGCGCCCGCCAACTGCGGCGTTGCCTCACGGGCGGGCGCCTTGCAATTTGACGCGCTATGACCGTTGAGCCCACCGAGCCGGCCGCCCCGGCGCCGAGCGATTTCATCCGCGACATCGTCGCCCAGCACGTCGCGGAAAAACGCTACCCGAAGATCGTCACCCGGTTCCCCCCGGAACCGAACGGTTATCTCCACATCGGGCACGCCAAGGCCATCTGCATCGACTTCGGCATCGCGCGGGAAAACCAGGGGCAGTGCAACCTCCGGATGGACGACACCAACCCGGCCAAGGAGGAGGTGGAGTACGTCGAGTCCATCATCGCCGACGTGAAGTGGCTGATCGCCGGCTGGGCCGATCACTGCCTCGGCTTCAAGCCGCGCGGCGCCACGCCCGCCACCCGCCTGGTCAACGGCCAGTCCGACTTCTACCTTCCGCCCGCGCCGGTCGGCGCCCCGGAGGCGCAGGTCGAGCCCTTCTTCGCGAGCCACTATTTCGACCAGCTCTACGCCTACGCCGTGCGCCTGATCGAGCTCGGCAAGGCGTACGTCTGCGACCTCTCGCCGGAGGACACCGAGGCGTACCGCGGTGCCCCGGATCGACCGGGCCGCAACAGCCCGTTCCGCGACCGCTCTGTCGCGGAGAACCTCGACCTGTTCACCCGGATGAAGGCCGGCGAGTTTCCCGACGGCGCGCGCTCCCTGCGCGCGAAGATCGACATGGCGGCGCCCAACATGTGGCTGCGCGACCCCCTGCTCTACCGCATCCGGCACACGCCCCATCACCAGACGGGCGACAAGTGGTGCATCTACCCGCTCTATGACTACGCCCACTGCCTGAGCGACTATCTCGAGGGCGTCAGCCACAGCCTCTGCT
>CAZUQB010000605.1:0-2082 GCA_964622405.1 uncultured Opitutaceae bacterium
CGTTCGATCCCCTCCTCCTCTCCATCGCGACGCCGCTCGCGGTGGCGCTGGTCATTGCGCTCGGCCTGCCGAAGCGCTGGTCCGTCCGGCTCGCCTATGTCGGCTTCACGGTGCCGGCGCTGCTCGCGCTCTGGGCCTGGTGCAACTACGGCGCGGCCGCGCAGCAGCAGGGCTACGCCTTCCTGCAGACGTACTCCACCGGCGTCGACCAGCTCGGCATTCGCCTCACGCTTGGCCTCAACGGCATCTCGCTGCCGCTCTTCGTGCTGGCCGGCCTGGTGGGACTGGCGGCCGGCCTTTATGCGATCCAGTCGGGCGCTGAGCGCCTGAAGATCTACCTGATGCTCCTGCTGGTGATGCAGGCGGGCCTGATGGGCGTGTTCGCGAGCGTCGACATCTTCTATTTCTACTTCTTCCACGAGCTGGCCCTGATCCCGTCGTTCATCATGGTCGGCGTCTGGGGCACGCGCGGCCCGAGCGAGAACAGCTACGCCGCGATGAAGATGACGATCTACCTGACGCTGGGCGCGATGCTCTCGCTGCTGGGCCTGATCGCGCTCTACGTGAAGAGCGGCGCGTCCGGCGCGCACAGCTTCAATCTGATCACCCTGCGCGAGATCATCGCCTCGCAGCCGCTGGAGGCGACCCTCCAGCAGAACATCTTCGCGCTGCTGCTGTTCGGCTTTGGCATCCTCGTTTCGCTCTGGCCGCTGCACACCTGGGCCCCGCTCGGGTACGGCGCCGCGCCGAGCTCGGCGGCGATGCTGCACGCGGGCGTGCTCAAGAAGTTCGGCCTCTACGGCCTCGTCCAGATCGCGCTCCCGCTGCTCCCGGCCGGCGTGGCCCACTGGGGCTGGCTGCTCGCGCTGCTGGCGGTCGTCGGCAACGTCCTCGTCGTCGGCCTCATCACGATGGCCCAGCGCGACCTCAAGCAGGTCGTCGGTTACAGCTCGGTCATGCACATGGGCTATGCGTTCCTGGGCGTGGCCACCTGCTCGACGCTCGGCGTGGGTGGCGTGGTGCTCCTGATGGTGGCGCACGGCCTCTCGGTGGCGCTGCTCTTCCTCCTGGCGACGAGCATTCACCAGCGCACGCACACCTTTGACCTCCAGGAAATGGGCGGCCTGGCGCAGAAGACCCCCGTGCTCGCCGCGTTGTTCGTCGCCGGCACCTTTGCCAGCGTCGGCCTGCCCGGCTTCGCCAACTTCTGGGGCGAACTCGCGATCTTCGTCGCGGCGTGGCAGTTCTCGCCGCTCTTCACCGTGCTGGCGGTCGCCGGCGTGGTGATCTCCGCGATCTACGGCCTGCGGGCCGCGGCGCGCGTGTTCTTCGGGCCGCCGACCGACGCCCTGGCCAAGGTCACCGCCGCGCACCCGCCGGCGGACCTCCGCTGGAGCGAGCGCCTCCCGGCGCTGATCCTCCTCGGCGCGCTCTTCCTCGTGGGCTTCTGGCCCCAGTCGATCAGCCGGCCCCTCAACGCCACGCTGGCCGCCGTCTATGCGCCGGCGAACCCCGCCGCGAAGTAACGCCTTTCCGCCGCCATGGATTTGACCGCCCTGCAAGCAATCGCCGCCAACAACGACTGGATGGCCATCTTCCCGGAGCTGCTGCTCGGGTGCGTGGCGCTGGCGCTGCTCGTGCTCGAGATCCTGCTCCCGAAGCGCCTGCACGCCTCGCTGCCCGGCGTCGCGCTCTTCGGCGTCCTCGCCATCCTTCCCAGCCAGTTCCTGAGCTTCAAGGTCGGCTACCTCGACGGCGACTCGTTCAACGGGCTGCTGCACCATTCGTACGAGGGGCAGGTCATGCGGGTGTTCTTCCTCCTCACCGCGGCGCTGGTCTGCCTGCTCGGCACCATCACGGTGGCGCGGCACAAGGTCGCGCAGACCGAGTTCTACCACACGGTCCTGATCGTGACCGCGGCCATGATGCTCCTGGCGCAGAGCAACCACTTCGTGATGCTGTTCGTGGCGCTCGAGACGGTCACGGTCGGCTTCTACATCCTCGTGAGCTATTTCCGCGGCAGCGCGCGGTCGCTCGAGGCGGGCCTGAAGTACGTGATCATGGGCGCGCTGAGCTCGGCGA
>CAZUQB010000606.1:0-2077 GCA_964622405.1 uncultured Opitutaceae bacterium
GCGCCCGTCCGCCGCGACCCCTACCCGATCCTGTCGGTCATCACCCTCGCGACCGCCGGCGCCGCCGGCGTCGCGTTCGCCCTGCAGGGCGCCGCGGCCGGCCCGGGCCCGCTCGGGCCGGTGCCCTTCCTGGCCGCGTGCGCGACGCTGTTCCTCGTCGGCCTCGGCCTGATCTGGGCCCGGCCCCACGACCCGCTGCCCACGGTGCTGTTCTCGCGGACCGCCGCCGGCGTCCTCGCCCGCTGGCTGCTGCTCGGCGTGCTCGGCACGCCGGTGCTGGTGACCACCGCGATCATGATCCGGCGCGGCGGGACCCCGTTCAGCCTCGCGGACGGCGCGGCGCTGCTGACGCTGGTCTACCTGGCGATCGGGCTCGCCGCCATCATGTTCGCGATCCAGATCGCGGCCGTCCTCGACGACCGCCGGCAGAACGCCGAGTCGACCCGCGAGCTGCTCACCGCCCGCCTGCAGGAGCAGGCCGCGCAGCTGCAGGAGATCGTGGCCCGCCGCACGCAGGAGCTGGAGGGGGCCAACACCCGGCTGCAGGCGCTCAACCAGAGCCTCGAGCTCGCGACCCAGGCCGCGGCGCTCGGCATCTGGGAGTGGGACGCCGTCACGCAGCGCAGCACCTGGGACCGGCGCACGCTGGAGATCTACGGGGTCAGCGCCTTCGACGGCACCGTCGAGGCGTGGATGGAGCGGATCCACCCGGACGACCGGGCGATCGCGCGCGCCGCCTTCGACCAGCTGCGCGCGGGCCAGGGCTCGTACGCCCTCGACTGCCGCATCGTGCGGCCCGACGGCGCCCTCCGCTACGTGGAGTCGCGCGCGCTCGTCCAGCGCGACGCCGCCGGGCGCGTGCAGCGCCTCATCGGCACGGAGCGCGACATCACCGCGCAGGTCGAGAGCTCGCTGCGCACGCGGCAGCTCAACGAGCGCCTCCAGCTCGCGCTGCGTTCGTCCAATTTCGGCGTCTGGGAGTACGACCTCCAGACCGGGGTGACCTTCTGGGACGACCGGGTGCTCGAGATCTACGGGCTGCAGCGGCACCAGTTCAGCGGCCAGCCCGGGGAGTGGAGCCGGTACCTGCATCCTGACGACCGCGCCGCCACGGAGGCCGCGTTCGACCTCGTCATGCAGCGCGGGGCGCCCACCTCCTTCCGCATCTTCCGCATCGTGCGGCCGGACGGCGCGGTCCGCTACGTCGAGGGCCACGGCTACCTCCAGCGCGACGCCGACGGCCGCCCGGTCCGGGTCGTGGGGCTCAACCGCGACATCACCGGCGAGCAGGCGCTGCACGAGGCCCTGCACATGGCCGAGCAGCGCTGGCAGCTTGCGATCGAGGGCACGAACGACGCGGTGTGGGACTGGGACATCGACCGCCACACGGTCTTCCACGACGAGCGCTGGGCCCGGATGCTCGGCTACCAGCCCGGCGAGATCGAGGCCTCGGTCGCGGGCTGGCGCCTGCTGGTGCATCCCGACGACCTCCCGGCGAGCGACGCGACGGCGGAGGCCCACCTCGCCGGCCGGACGCCGCTCTACCAGGCGGAGTACCGCATGCGCGCCAAGGACGGCAGCTGGCGCTGGATCCTCGACCGCGGCAAGGTCGTGAAACGCTCCCCCGCCGGCGACCCGCTCCGCATGGTCGGCACCCACACCGACATCACCGCCCGCCGCGACCTCGAGCAGCGGCTGCGGCGCACGGACGAGCTGGCCGACCAGGTCAGCCGCATCGCGCACATCGGCGGCTGGGACATCGAGCTCGACACCGGGCGCATCACCTGGTCCGCCGAGGTCTGCCGCATCCATGATGTCGGCGAGGACTACCGGCCGACGCTCGACGATGTGCGCCGCTTCTTCCCCCTCGGCGTGCTCGAGGCGCTGCAGGCCGGCGACCCGTCGGCGCTCGGGGCGACCTTCGACCACCAGCTGCCCCTCATCACCGCCAAGGGCCGGCACATCTGGGTGCGCGTCATCGGCCGGGCCGAGCCGCAGCCGGACGGCGCGAGCCGCGTGCACGGCGCGCTGCAGGACGTGACGATCCAGCACGAGATGGAGTCGAACCGCCGCCAGC
>CAZUQB010000607.1:0-2075 GCA_964622405.1 uncultured Opitutaceae bacterium
TGCACCGCACCGAGAAGGCGATGACCCAGGCCCACGCCTTCAAGGCCGCCGAGCTCTGCCTGCAGGCGCAGGCGCAGGCAACCAGGCTAAAGGTGCGCTAGGTTTTTCTGCGGGAAGGCTGGGGAAACTCCAAACCCCAAACCGCCAAACGCCAAGAAACTCTAGGCCGGCAGACACCGAACGGTCGGAAGAAAGAAAAGGTCGAACCTGCCGTACTTGCGCCCTTATCCCTCTAGCCGCTTACCCCTTTGATT
Source organism: uncultured Opitutaceae bacterium (assembly GCA_964622405.1). Taxonomy (GTDB): domain Bacteria; phylum Verrucomicrobiota; class Verrucomicrobiia; order Opitutales; family Opitutaceae; genus Opi-474. The sequence continues at coordinate 255 of CAZUQB010000607.1, forward strand.
TGGCGTTTGGCAGTTTGGCATTTGGCGTTTCTTCCCCCTAAATCAATTTTCTGAGCCACAGCTGTCCACCACCACCCTGGCAGCAGATCGGCATGTGTTCGCGGAACCACGCGCCATGCTTCAATCTCAGCCACGCAGTGTAGAGCTCGATCCGAAACGCCGGGTTGTACATGAGGAACGCCCGCACGAAATAGAGCTCGTTCCATGAGCGGCCGCGATCAAGCCACTCGCGCGGATACTCGAGATTGTCCGTGATGTCGTGGATGTGGATCAGCACGCCGCGCCGCAGTGTCGGCAGTACGTCGAAGATCAGGCGGCTCACATCGCTGCCGATTTTGACGACATGGGACGAGTCGATGAACAGGATGTCGTTCTCCTCGAGACGGCGAAACTCGTCCAGCGGCACCTCCTGCACCGGCCGCTCGATCAGGCGGAGCGAATCGGCTTCGCCCGGCCCGAGCAGTGCGCACAGACGGGTCATGTCTGGATCAATGAACGTCAGCTCGATATTGTCGCGGAAGTGGACGTGGTTGACGTCCAGCATCGCGGCGGAGCTGAAGCCCGACCCCACTTCGATAATGCGGCGGGGCCGGGCATGCCGCATCATGCAATAGAGCATGGTGGCGTCGAAATGGCCGTACGACGGGTTGCGCAGGTGAAAACGTCTCCCGGCGGCTGGCTCCTCGGGAAACGGGCATTCGCCAAGGGTGACGCGGAACTCCTCAAGCAGGGCGAGCTGGGCCGGTTCGTTGAGCTGCAAGCCGCTGAAACGCGAGGCGTCGTGGGGTCGGGCGAAAGCTTCGGCTATTTCTTCCCGTGAGGCGACGGGCGTCTGCAAGTGGGCGTCGGGATATGGCTGCTGATCGAGGCCATTGACTAGGCGAAGGTGGCGGACCTCACGAAGCAACCGACGGTACTCGCGCTCGATCCGGCGATACTGACGGAACTGAAGCAGAAACCGTTCGACCAGCCCTCGGTCTTCTCCGGGTACGGCCAACAGGTCGGCCGGCAGCAGGCGCTCGTAGGGCATGACCTCCCTGACATTCGAACTTGCCCAACCCTCCATCCGATTCCTCTCAAACCGACTCCGGATTTTCTGCTGTCACCCCGCGGTAGAATCCCCAATCTCCGTGGCAATGAAGTGGTTGTTTCTTGTTGCGGTCGTTTTTTCGCTTTGCGGCTGCGCAAGCACCGATCCCGTGCACGCCAATTCCACGGTCACGCACAAGCCTGGGTCTTCCGGCGATGAAGCGGCGCAGTCGCCGTCATCAAGGGGCTCCGGCACCGCCAACGACCGGGTGCCGCGCCATCTCGGTGCCGGGATATTTCCAACCTCGAACTAGGGAATCACAGACCGTCCAACCTCATGATAGGATTCGGCTGAAGAAGAGGGATGAGAGCAATTAGGGCGTGTGTCCCCGGCTTCCCTTACGTCCTTACCCCTCCAGCCGCTTACCCCTTTCATTTGGCGTTTGGCAATTTGGCATTTGGCGTTTCCTCGCCCTTGGGTGGCCAAACCACTCCGCTCAGCTCCGGCGGCAGCTGCTTCGGGTCGACGGGCCAGAACTTCCGGAGGTCCAGCTTCTCGCCGGGCTCGAGCTCGTTGTCGGGGGCGCCGACGATCAGCCAGAGCACCTCGGCGTCGGAGTCGTTGAAGACCTGCCGCATGGCGTCGGGACCGACGAGCACGCCGCCGTATTTCGGCACGGTGAGAGTCTCGTCGTTCACCCGCATGCGCCCGGTGCCCTCGAGGACGAAGTAGAATTCCTCGGCCTTCACGTGCTTGTGGAGCGTGTTGGCGCTCTTGGGCGGCAGCCGCCA
>CAZUQB010000608.1:0-2075 GCA_964622405.1 uncultured Opitutaceae bacterium
GAAGACGAAGGACTTGGCCGGAGCGTGCTCCTCCTTGGCGGTGAAGTGGGATTTAACCGTGGCGTCCATGATGCGGGATTACTTGAGGCTTGAGAGGTAGGCGACGAGCGCGCTGACGTCGTCGGACGTGAGCTGGATGTTGTTCGCGAGGTAGCCGTTCACGTACATCTTGTTGCCGGGCTTCACCTCGTTCGGGTGCGTGATCCAGCGGGCCAGCTGCTCGGGATTGTTCTCCAGGAGGCCGGCGGCGATCGTGGTGCGGGCGCCGACGTGCGTGAGATCGGGATAGGCGCTGCTGCCGCCGACCATGTGGCCGCGGACCACGTGGCAGGAGAAGCAGGTCTTCGACTGGAACAGCTCCTTGCCCTTGGCGATCAGGGCTGCGTTCTCGTGCTTGTCCGGCTCCTGGTGCGCGCGCCAGGCGTCCAGCGGATTGAGGTCGAATTTCTCGGAATAGCCCTTCTCGTTGCGCTTCCAAGTGGTGCGGTACGAGGCCAGCTGCGCCTTCGGCTGGTCGCCGGTGTCCTTCACCGTGCGGGCGCCCTCCATCTGGCGGGTCACCCAGTCGTTGAACTCGCGCGGCCCGAGGGCGACGACGCGGAAACGCATCACGGCGTGCGACTCGCCGCAGTACTCGGCGCACTGGCCCCAGAAGTAGCCGGGCTCGTCCGCCTGCAGCCAGACGAAATTGCCGCGGTTGGGGATCATGTCGACCTTGCCGGCCAGCTTCGGGACCCAGAAGCTGTGGATCACGTCCATCGTGCGGAGGTTGATGCGCACCGGGCGGCCGGCGGGGATCACGAGCTCGTTGCTGGTCGTCAGCGGGCCGACGCCGTTGATCTGCTCGTTCGGATAGTCGAAGCGGAACCACCACTGCAGGCCCGTCGCGTTCACCTCGTAGACGTTGGCCTTCTCCTCGGCCGGGACGTCGTAGGTGTACCAGATGGACTTGAGGGTGGGGATGGCGATGATCACGAGCGCCATCACGGACGCGCCGATGAGGCTGAGCTCGATCAGCGGGTTGCCGTGGCTCTGCTCCGGCGGCTGGGCGTGCTCGTCCGCCTCGGACTTCGCGCGGAACTTCAGCGTGGCGTAGGCCAGCACGCTGCCGACGATCACGAAGATCACCATCGTGACCGCGACGGTCGTGTAGAACACATGGAGCTGGCTCTTGGCGACCGGGCCGTTGACCACGATCGTGGACTGGTGGCCGTCCATCCGCCAGAAATTGAAATCACAGCCCGTGAGCAGGAGGGTCGCACCGGCCAGGAGCGCGGCACGGCCCCAGCGGGTGAAATGAGGGAGCAGGGTGTTCAATCGCATGGATGCTGTCAGAGAGAAATCGACGCCGACTTGGCGAATCGGGAGAGACTTTGAGAACCCAGCGGCATTTCAAGCCATATTCCGCAGATTTTGCGTTAGGCTGCGCATATTTTGTCCTGCCTCCTGTGACGTATTTTCCGGAGGAAAAAGGCGTTCTAATCAGACCGGTGCTGAAAACTTTTTCTGTGACTTCCGATTGCATCCGGCGCGAGGTCGCGGAATAGTTTTCGCCCCATGAAACTCCGCTTTGTTCTCGCCAGTCTGATCATCGCTTTCATCACCGCCGGTTGCGGCCAAAAGGAAGAGGCCGCTCCCGCCCAAGCCGCCGCGGCCGGCCCGCGCACGCTGGAGCTCACCGCCGGTGACAACATGAAGTACAACGTCACCACCCTCGAGGTGAAGGCGGGCGAGAAGGTCACCGTCGTCCTCACCAACATCGGCACGCAGCCGAAGGAGGTCATGGGCCACAACTGGATCCTCCTCAAGATCGGCACCGACCAGGAGGCGTTCGTCAAGGCCGCCGCCCTCGCGAAGGACTCCGAGTACTTCCCGACCGCGCTCGCCGACCAGGTCATCGCCCACATCCCGCTCCTCGGGCCCCGCAAGTCCGGCGAGATCACCTTCACCGCCCCGACGACCCCCGGCTCCTATCCGTTCCTCTGCAGCTTCCCCGCCCACTTCCAGGTCGGCATGAAGGGCGTCCTGGTGGTCAAGTAAGCCGGACGTTCATCTCCTCCTTCTCAGGCCGGGCT
>CAZUQB010000609.1:0-2073 GCA_964622405.1 uncultured Opitutaceae bacterium
GCGCTCAGCTGAGCCAGCGGTCGCGGTGGGCGGCGATGAAGGCGTCGTCGGTGAGGTCCGGGTAGGCGCGGCTGACCCGGGTCAGCTCGTCGGCCTGGCCGGGCGAGAGCACCTCGTGGGGATTGAGGCAGTGCAGCGACGGCACCAGCCCGTGGCGGCGCAGGATCTCCAGGATCCCCGGGATGCAGCCCTTGAAGCCGTTCGCGGCGTCAAAGAGCGCCGCGTTCATGTCCGTCACCGCGATCGCCTTCTCCAGCCACGCGGCGTCGAGCGTCGCCGTCTTTCGGGCCTGCTTGATCTCCTCCAGGAGCTGGACCGCGGAGCGGGTCCACACGCCCCAGTGACCGAGGAGTCCCCCGACGATCCGCCGGGTGACTTTCTTGCCCTGGACATCGAAGGTGAACGGCGTGAACAGGTCCACGACGATGCTGTCGTCGTTGCCCGTGTAGAGCGCGATGTCCTCCCGGCCCGACTCCGCCACCGCCCGGACCACGTCGATCGTCTGGTACCGGTTGAACGGCGCGATCTTGATCGCCACCACGTTCGGGATCTCCGCGAACCGGCGCCAGAAGCGGTAGCCCAGGAGACGGCCGCCGGCCGCGGGCTGGAGGTAGAACCCCACCAGCGGCATCGCGGTGGCGACCTCCTGGCAGTGCGCGATCATCGCGTCCTCGGTGTCCGCCTTGAAGGCCGAGAGGGAGAGGAGACCGGCATGGTAGCCGAGGGACTTGGCCAGGGCCGCCTCCCGGAGCGCCTGGTCCGTGCGGCCGCACAGCCCGGAGATCTTGATGAAGGGCCGGGGATTCCGGGCCAGCTCCTCGTCGATCGTGCGGGAGGCCAGTTCCAGGACCGGGCGGAAGAGGTTGTGCTGGGGCTCGCGGATCTCGAACTGGGTCGAGTGCACGCCCACGGCCAGGCCGCCCACCCCGGCGGCGACGTAGTACCGGGTGATGGCCCGCTGGTGTTGTTCCGAGAACCGCCGGTTCTGGTCCAGCGCCAGCGGCTGGGCGGGGATCACGTGGCCTTGGTGCAGGTGGGCGCGGAGGTCCATGGGGTCAAAACTTGCCGTCGCGGGTCTCGAAGTGGGTGGGCTTGCCGAGGAGCCGGCCCCCGGACTGGAGGTGGCCGGCCACTTTCTGGATCATCTCGTCGAGGGACTTGGTCACCGGGCCGAAGAGCCGGATCGACTCCGAGGCGTCGGAGTGCCACGCGGTGCCGGCGGGGGTGCCGGTGAGGAGGGGCTTTTTCCCGAAGACCTGGCCGAAGCGCTCGGCCACCTCCTGGAGCGTGAGCTTGTCCGGGCCCGTGACGTTGAGGAGTTTCGGGGGGTTGGCCACGTGCTCCAGGCACTGGATCGCCCGGGCGCAGGCGTCGCCCTGCCAGATCAGGTTGAAGACCCCCATCGTGATGTCCACGGGCTCGCCGGCGAGCACCCGCTGGCCGATGTCCACGAGCACCCCGTAGCGGTACTCCACCGAGTAGTTCAGCCGGTACATCAGCTGTTTGGTGCCGTGCTTGCGGGCGTAGTGGGTGAAGACCCGCTCCCGGCCCACGCAGGTCGAGGCGTATTCCCCGAGGAAGGCCACCGGGGTTTCCTCGGTGGCGCCCCGGCCGGAGGTCGGGGTGAAGGGATACACGCAGCCCGTCGAGAACACCACGATCCGGGACGACCGGTAGTGCTGCGCCACGAGCGACGGCACGATCGTGTTCTGGATCCACGTCTCGTCCGGGGCCGACTCCGTCCCGAACTTCTGGCCCGAGAGGTATTCCACGTTGGGGACCTGGGGCAGCTTCGCCACCTGCGCCGGATCGGCCAGGTCGCACGCCACCGGCTCCACCCCGCAGGCCGCCAGCTCGCGCTTCGCCTCGGGCCGGCTGAACCGGGAGACGCCGTACACCTTCGTGCTCTGCTTGCCCGCCGCGTCCAGCGCCCGCCGCAGCATCACCGCCAGCGACGTCCCCATCTTCCCGCCCACCCCCAGCACCGCGTAGTCCCCCGCCAGCGCCCGCACCGCCGCCACCGCGCCCGCGGTCGGCGTCGACAGCTCCTGCTCAATCTCGTGGTCCGTCAGG
>CAZUQB010000610.1:0-2068 GCA_964622405.1 uncultured Opitutaceae bacterium
TGAGCTTCTTCTTGTCGGCCAGCGTGCCCATCGCGCGCACGTCGGCGGTGGAGACAGCCAGTGGCTTCTCGCACAGCACATGGATGCCCGCGTTGAGCGCGGCGAGCGCCGCCGGGGTGTGCACCATGTTCGGCGTGCAGACATCGACCGCGTCGAGGTCGAGCTTCAGGAGGTCGCGGTAGTCGCTGAACGTCTGGACCCCGCCCGCGAGCTCGGCCGCCTTGCGGACGGCGGGCTCCGACACGTCGGCGATGCCGACGATCTCGGCCTCGGGCAGATTTTTCCACCCGGGGATATGGCAGTTCTGGGCGATGCCGCCGGCACCGATGATGCCGACGCGGAATTTGCGGGATTTCATGGGGACAGGGATGACTAAGCGATGCGAACCCGCCGCCCAGCGACAACCAAAAAGCCCGCGAAGCCAGAATGTTCAGCCACACGGCCGGCGCGCAGCGCCGCTCGATCCTGCCAGGTCCATCCGCGCCCATCCGCACGATCCGCGGAAAGTCCGGGCTCGGCGTTTCCTTCCCCGCGGATCACGTGAATAGACGCGAACAAGCCAACATCGCTCGGCCGTCAGTCACTGGTCACCGCCAGTACCCGCAGGCAAACCCACCAGCCACCAACTCCTTTCCCCTCTGCCCAGGCCTTCAGCCTACAGCCTACCGCTTACGGCCTAGAGCTTACCCCCTAAAGCCTACCGCCTACCCCTACAAATCCCCCAGCTGCGGACGCAGGACGATCTCCTCGACCACGGTGCGGCGTGACAGGCGATAGACATCGAGGATGCTGCGGGCGATATCCGCGGCGGGCATCATGCGCGCCGCGGGGACGCCGCTGCCGTCCCACGACGGCGTGGCGGTCGCGCCCGGGTGCACGCAGCAGACCCGGATGCCGTGGGTCTTGAGTTCAGCCCGCATGACCTTCGACAGCCCCGTCAGGCCGAACTTCGCGGCGCTGTAGCCCGCGCCGCCGGGATAGGCGATCTGTCCCGCGATCGAGCTGATGTTGAACACGTCGCCGCGGCCGCGCTTGGCCATCGCCGGCACGAATGCCTGCGACACCAGGAACGCACTGCGGAGGTTCGTGGCAATCATGCGGTCAAAGTCCGCCAACCCGAACTTCAGGAACGGCGCCCCGGCGAACTTGCCGGCGTTGTTGACCAAGACGTCAACCGCCCCGAATCGCTTCGTCACGGCCTGCGCGAGGCTCGCCACCGCCGCCTCATCCGTCACGTCGCACGGGAAAACCGCCACCTTCGCCCCCAGCTTGGCGCAGCCCTTCGCCACTCCGGCGAGCCGCGCCTGGTTGCGCGCCACCAGCGCGAGCTTCACGCCGCGGATCTCCGCGGCAAACCCCTTGGCGATGGCCGCCCCGATGCCCTGCGAGGCGCCCGTGATCAATACGACAGGTTTCATGGCTTCTTCGGCTTACGGGAGTTCGGGCGCGTCAACGGTCCTTTCGCGCACGATCCGTTTCCATTGCAGTCTGGCATGCTTGAAATTCAGCAGAAGGGCCAGCTTGAGTTTGGTGATGGCGAGGTAGCCGATCATCTGGCGGAGGTGGGTGTCGCCGAAGGCCTCGACCACCTTCGAATCAGCGATCACCAAGCCGTCCACGAGCAGGTCTGGGACCAAGGTACCAACCAATTCGCCGGAATAGGAAATATCGTACCTACGTTGGGATTCTACCCTGCGCCCGCGGTGGCGAAGTTCGATGATTAGGGCTCGCTCATAGATCTTTTCGTCCAAGCCCGGGCCGAGCTGGTTCAGGACGGTCATGGCCGCGCCGACGATTTCGTGGCTCAGTTCTTCGTGGATCATTCGTCCACGAGAAGGCCTGAGGACGCGGGAGCGAACAGATCCCAGCAATGAAACTGTCGGTCGGTTGCAACGCGGAATGGTGGCGCGGAGGATCCAATCTTCCGCGGATGGCGCGAATGGACGCGGATATCAAGCCATGGCGCACGGACCTGGGCTTGCGGCAAACACAAGCCCAGGTTCGTGCGCCGGGTCGGATTCGATCACCGGCTGACGTTGGCCAAGCTCGCATCCGCGCTCATTCGCGC
>CAZUQB010000611.1:0-2064 GCA_964622405.1 uncultured Opitutaceae bacterium
CAAAATCTCTGGCCGCTCAATTTCGCCAGCGAGCGCAACAGCGGGCGACCGCCACCGCACCAAGCGCTAGAGCTCGATGGCAAATTAACAATTAAGTGCTGACCCCGTTGGCTCCGTCCGACATTTTACTTACCATGTTTGTCGGATTGCCTCGCAGCCTCAGGAGGAGATCCAGCCTTCAGCAGACGCTCCGCCTTTTTGCGCCACCAAAAATTGGGTGACCAGAAAGGGATTATCCGGCCCTGCTCAGTCATCGTACGAAAGTCGGCTCCCGACGGCAATGCCAGTCGAGAATCGGCACCCTTATCTAGCAAGACCACGGCGCAATCGAAATGCCCCGTGATCGCGCATTCCATCAGCGGCGTGATTCCTCGCTTATTTCGAGCATTCACCGCGGCACCAGCCGCAATTAAATACCTTACGCGCTCGGCGTCTCCCGAGCGGACCGCGAAGAATAGGGGCGTGTCACCGGTGGGAGCCTCGAGTTGGTTGGGATTGCCTCCACATTGCAGCGCAATACGCAAAAACTCTCGGCTCGCCGCCGGGCCACTCACTAGAGCCATCGCGGAGTATCCCGTTTCCGCTGGAATATCGAGACGCGCCCCGAGCTGAAGCAGACTCCGGAAGCCGACGATGCTCCCAACCTGGATCGACCACATCAGTGGCGTGAAATCCAATCTCCCGACACGATTTGGATCTGCACCCAATTTCACCAAGCGGACAATTTCCTGTTCGTCTCCGTGCCCCGCAGCCGCAGCAAGTGCGACTGTATTGGGCTCTAGGAACAACTCATCTGCGACATACCTTCTGCCGCCGAGCCAGATATTCTCGTCCTGCGGAGGGTAAATGCTCTTCCAGACCCATATGCCACAGATCGTGAGCAGTACTGGTACCAAGAGCCAGATAAGCCTCTTCATTTGCAGCGATTCCTTCACGGGCAGTCGATAGCGGGCAGGCACTTGAATGTTAACATTCTCTGCATTTTGTTTTCGATGGCCAACTCGAAGAGCAGGAGACGCAGTCAGGCACTCAAATATCAACATCTCAGGCAACTCACTTCCGCAAGCGAGCGCGACACCGGACGAACGCCATTGCGGTAGATGGCAGAGCTCGATCGCAACCTAACAGCCAAGTGCCTACCTCCACTGGCTCCGCCTCCGTGTTCTCTGTGCTGCTCAGTGCGCTCCGTGACCCCACCCCTCGCCCGAGGCCGCCCTAGCCTTCCGCGCGGCGCTGGGCGTCGGTCTCGATCAGCTTGATCAGGCGGTCGAGGGTCGTGCGGGTTTGCGTCTTCACGCTTGGCAGTGCCGCGGCGTTGGCCACGCGCTCGCTCGCGAAGAGGTAGAACTTCATCTTCGGCTCCGTGCCGCTGCCGCGCGCGGCGAAGGTGTAGCCGTTCGCCAGCGTCACGAAATACAGGTCCTGCGCCGGCAGCGCCTCGCCGTCCGCGTCCACGATGCGCTCGCGGCCGTAGTCCTGGAACTTCGTCACCGCGATGTCGCCGAACGCCTTCGGCGGGTTCGCCCGGTAGGTGTCGAGGATGCGCTTGATCTTCGCCGACCCCGTCGCGCCCTCGTAATAGAGGTTGATCACGCCCTCGAGGTAGAAGCCGTAGCGCAGGTAGATCTCGTCGAGGTACTCCGGCACCGTCAGCCCCCGGCTCTTCACCCAGGCGCAGAGCTCGGCGAACATCAGGCAGGCCGAGTTGCCGTCCTTGTCGCGCAGGTAGTCGTTCGGCAGGTAGCCGTAGCTCTCCTCCGTGCCGAACACGTAGAACGAGCTGTGCTGCAGGAGGAGCCGGGCCCGCTGCTCGAAGGTCGCCGCATCGTAGTCGAAGCCCGGCCCCATCGCGCGCCGGAGGGTCTCCTCGTAGCCGCGGAGCTTGGCGGCGATCCACTTGAAGCCCGTCAGGGTCTTGATGACCTTCACGCCGTGGCCGCGGCCGATGGCGTCCTGCAGGCTGGTCGTCACGACCGTGTTGATGATGCACGCCCGGTCCGAGCCGGCGTGCGGGATCCAGCCGAGTTCCTTGTACTTCGTCAGGCGGTACTCGGCCAGCAGCGC
>CAZUQB010000612.1:0-2062 GCA_964622405.1 uncultured Opitutaceae bacterium
TCGCCACCTGCGAGCTGATCATGCCCGGCCACAGCGGCGCCGCCGCCCAGGAGGCCCACCTGTTCCTGATCCACCACTTCTGCGAGCTGGTCGACGAGGCATTCGCGTAGCCGCGGCCATGCAAGCCTTCGTCCGCAGCGCTGGTTTGGTCTGCCTGATCGGGATCCTCGGTCCTGCGGCCCCGGGCGCCGATTCTGTCCCGGCGGCGATCGCCCCTCGGATCGCCGCCGACGTGTTCTTCGCGCCGCCGTCCTTTACTTCGGTACGGCTGTCGCCCGACGGGCGACACTTGGCGGCCAGGTCGCGTTTCGACAAGAAACATTACGCCCTGACTCTACTCGATCTTGAGACCCTCCATTCCGAGGTCCTCGTCAAGATTCCCAAGGTCTCCGTCGAGAACTATTGGTGGAAGAGCGACCACCAGCTGATCGTCCTTACCCAGAACGACCGCGGGGGCGTGTTTTACTGCTCGATCGATCTGCGGACGCGTCAGATTAATGACCTGGTGAAGGTCAACCGCCGCGACACGACGATCCTAAACCTGCTGCCGGAGGAACCCGACCTCATCCTGGTCGCGACCATCCTCGGCCGCTGGCCCGACGTGCAGCGAGTCAATCTGCGCACAGGCGAAATGACGCTGGTGGAGAAGAACCCTGGCTACATCGACTCCTGGACTACCGACCAGCATGGTCGCGTCCTCGCCGGGCTCGGCTACCGGTCGGAACAATGGCACACGATTTGGCGGCCATCGCCGACGTCACCCTGGCAGCATCGCATCGACCCGGGCAAGCAACCCGCTCCGATCGCGCCGCTGGCGATCGACGCCGAAGGGCGGAATCTGCTGGCGATCGACCTGACGCTGGGTTCCACCGCCGCCCTCTCGGCCATTGACCTCGCCACCGGCGTCAAGAAGGAGCTCTTCCGTTCGGAGCAGGCGGACGTTGCCAGCCTCGACACGTGGGGCGTCGCAGAGGTGCCCTACGCGGCTACTTACTACACCGACCGGCGGCACCAGTGGTTCATGGACCAAAAAGCCGAGGCTTTTGCGCAGGGCGTCAACGAAGCCCTGCCCGACAACGACAATCGCGTCGTCAGCTACTCCGCTGACAACCGACGCATGATCGTGCTGGCCATGAGCGACCGCGACGCCGGCACCTACTACCTGGTCGACCGGGAGCACGGCCGGATCTCAGCCCTTGGACCCATGTACAGCGGGCTACCGCCTGCAGCGATGGCCCCGAGCCGGTATTTCACGTTTCAGTCCCGCGACGGTTTGAAGATCTCCGGCCGGATCACCTTGCCGGTGGGAGTGACCCGGCCGCCGGCCATCGTGCGGGTAAGCTGGACGCTGGCGCCGTCGAGGTCCTTTGTGTTCGACGAGTTCGCCCAGGCCCTGGCCAACCGCGGTTTTGCGTTCGTGCAGATCGAGACCCGGGGCACAGCGGGCTACGGTCGAAATTACCTCAAGGAAGGGGACCTCCAGGCCAGCACCGGCATGGTACACGACTTGGAAGACGGCGTCCAGTGGCTGAGCGAGCAGGGTTGGATCGCCGGCGACCGGGTCGCGATCATTGGCCAGTGGTACGGAGGCATAGTCGCCCTGCAGGCCGCCGTGCCGCCAACCCGCTTCCGGGCGCTGGTGAATCTCTTCATTCCCACCGACACGAGGCACCTCGAGGTTGAGGCGTTCAGCCCTTCCGGGCAGCAGCACAGCGAGCTGATCTCATCCCTCGGTGGCACCGCCGCAGCGAATCGATACCTCAAGTCCCTCGACACGCTTGACGCCTTTCGCCGTCTCGCGATTCCGACGTTCAGCTACTATTATGGCCGCTCCCTGTCAGGCGACATCGTGGGTCGAGCGCTTCGTAAGCGCGGAGTCGACCACGAGTTGTTTAGTTTACCGCCGAAGTTCAATGATGAAACGGAACGGAACGAATCGGAGGCCGCGGGGCTGATCACCGACGCCATCGCCGCCTTTCTTCAGAAGAAGCTTTAGGCGCACCTGTTCCTGATCCACCACTTCTGCGAGCTGGTCGACGAGGCGTTCGCGTAGCCCGCGGCC
>CAZUQB010000613.1:0-2056 GCA_964622405.1 uncultured Opitutaceae bacterium
CCGAGCTGCAGGCGGCGGTGGACCGCGCCGAGGCCGACCCCGCCATCGGGGCCATCGTGCTGGTCTACGGGCTCTGCAGCCGCGGGGTGGAGAATCTCCGCCACGACCGCTGTCCGCTCGTGCTCGCCCGGGCCCATGACTGCGTCACCCTCTTCCTCGGCGACAAGGACCGCTACGCCGCCTACCAGCGCGCCCACCCGGGCACCTACTGGTACCAGCCGGGCTGGATCCGCGGGCGCGCCACCCCGGGGCCCGAGCGCGAGGCCCGGCTCCGCCGGGAATACGCCGAGAAGTTCGGCGAGGACGACGTGGAGTACCTGCTCGAGATGGACCGCGCCGGCTTCGCCCACTACTCCCGCGCCGTCTACGTGGGGCTCGGCCTCGGCCAGCCGGCGCAGGATGTCGCCTACACCCGGGCCTGCGCGGCGTGCCAGGGCTGGTCGTTCGAGGAGCTGCAGGGCGACCCCGCCCTGCTCCGGGCCCTGCTCGAGGGGGACTGGGACCCCCGCCGCTTTCTGATCGTGCCGCCCCGGCACGTGATTCGCCTGACCGCGGACGACGACATCATCCGCGCCGAACCGGAGACTTCCGCCCATCAAAACGCACCTGCATCTTGAAACGCCCGACGGCCCGGTCGACCTCGGCCTGAGCCCCGGCGACCTCAACCTGCCGCTGTCCGAGCTGCTCGCCCACCGCGGCCACCCGCTCAACACGCGCTGCGCCGGCCGGGGCCTCTGCGGCGGCTGCGAGATCGGCCTCCGCCGGGGCTCGCTCCGGCGCACCTCCGACGGCGCGACGATCCCGGCCGGGCCCGGCGACCGCCTGCGGTCCTGCCAGCTGCGCCTCATCGAGGGCACCGACGCCACCATCACCATTCCCGCGCGCTCGCTGCTCCGCCACGAGCCGGCGGTGGTCGCCGAGTTCAAGGTCAACGTCCCGTGGGCCCACGATCCCCTCGACCCGCGCGCCGCGATCGGCGCCGCGGTCGACATCGGCACGACGACGGTCGCGCTGCTGCTCTGCGAGCTCGCCACCGGCAAGGTCCTGGGCGAGGCCTCGGCGTTCAACGCGCAGATCCGGCACGGCGAGGATGTCCTGACGCGCATCCAGCACTGCCACCTGAATCCCGCGGGGGTCCGCCAGCTCCAGCACGCCGTGGCCGTGGAGACGATCCAGCCGCTGCTCGCCGAGGCCTGCGCCGAGGCGAAGGTGGCGCCGGCCGACGTCGGGATCATGACCGTCGCGGCGAACACCACCATGCAGCACCTGCTGGCGGGCGTGGACCCGAGCCCGCTGGGCGTGCATCCGTTCACGCCGGTGTTCCTCGAGCACCGCGTCTACGCGCCGGCGGACCTGCAGCTGGCGTTCGGCGGGCCGGAGGCCCGGGTGCACCTGCTGCCCGGCCCGGCGGCCTATGTCGGCGCCGACCTGGCGGCGGGGCTGGTCGCGACCGGCATGATGTATGACGACGGCCCGGTGCTGCTCGTCGACGTCGGCACCAACGGCGAGATCATCGCCAAGGTCGGCGACCGCCTCGTGGGCTGCGCCACCGCCGCGGGCCCGGCCTTCGAGGGCGCGGGCCTGACGAGCGGCACGCGCGGCGTGAAGGGCGCGATCGAGCGCATCGCGCTGCGGGGAAAGCCGTACGCGGCGGAGGTGGGCGTGATCGGCGGCGGCGCGCGGCCGATCGGCATCTGCGGCTCCGCCTACGTGGATTTCCTCTGGGAAAGCCGGCGGGCGGGGCTGGTCAACTCGAGCGGGCGCCTGACGGACGAGTTTGTCGCGCGCGCGGGCGCGGTCGTGCAGGCGGACGAGTACGGCCGCAAGCTGCAGCTCCACCCGCACGGCGCTTCCGGCGCGATCTGGATCTCGGAGGTCGACATTGCGCGCCTGCTCCAGGCCAAGGCCGCGATCGCGGCCGGCATCAACACCCTGCTCGGCCTGCTCGACACCACCGCGGCGGAGGTGAAGACCGTGTACCTCGCCGGCGGCTTCGGCCTGCACCTCTCGCTGGAGCACGCCATCGGCTGCGGCCTGCTGCCCGGGTTCACCCCGG
>CAZUQB010000614.1:0-2053 GCA_964622405.1 uncultured Opitutaceae bacterium
CGCTGAATTCCCTCACGATCCACCTCCAGCTGATCGAGCGCCGCCTGAAGAAGCTCCGGGCCGCCGCCGGCAAGGACGGCGCGGCGCTGGGCGACTCGATTCGCGTCTGCCAGCAGGAGGTGCAGCGGCTCGACGGGATCATCAGCAATTTCCTCGAGGCGATCCGCCCGCGGCCGCCGGACCTCGCCGAGACCAACGTCGCGGAGGTCCTCGCCGAGGTGCTGCGGTTCCAGCAGAACGAGTTCGCCGACCGGGGCATCACGGTCGATGCCGAGACGCCGGCGGACCTGCCCGTCGTGATGGCGGACGCGAACCAGCTGAAACAGGTCTTCTTCAACATCACGAAGAACGCCGTCGAGGCGATGCAGCCCGGCGGGAGCCTGCGGATCCGGAGCCGGGCCGACGACGACAACGTGTACCTGCTGTTCGGCGACAGCGGCGTGGGGTTCAAGCCCGAGGACCTGGCGCGGCTGTTCGAGCCCTATCACACGACCAAGCCCGGCGGCTCCGGCCTGGGCCTGATGATCGTGCAGCGGATCATGCGCGCGCACGGCGGCCAGATCGGCGTGGAGAGCAAGGAAGGCCGCGGCACCGTCGTGACCCTCCAGTTCCCCCGCAAGGACCGCCGCGTGCGGATGCTGGGGAATTAGCGCTAGGCGGGAGGCGGGAGGCGGTAGGCTGTAAGCGGTAGGCGGTAGGCGGAAGGCTTCCGGCGGTAGCCGGTGCGCGGAAGTGGGAGGCCTCCATCCGCGCCGGCAAATCTGGCGACTCGAACCCGCAGGCATCTACCAACCTACAGCCTAAAGCTTACCGCCTACAGCCTATAGCCTATCGCCTACCGCGCCAGCGGCTGCGCTGGCCGCTGCCGGCGACCTGAAAGTTCACGGCGCTCGCGCGCACGGTTTCCCTTGCGGGGGGCAGGGCTTCGCGCTTCCTCGGCAATGACCCCGATGAAGACGAGTCTGCCCCTCACCTCCGCGTGGAAACTCATGCATGCCGAGCCCAACCTGGGCCCGACGCTTGCGTGCTCGGCGCTGCCGCTGGAGGAGCGGTGGATTGACGCCCAGGTGCCGGGCGACGTGCACCTCGACTGCCAGCGGGCCGGGCTCATCGCCGACCCGTTCTTCGGGATCAACCACGACAAGCTGCGCTGGATGGAGGAGATGGACTGGTGGTACCGCACCGAGGTCACGCCGCCGAAGGTGGGCGAGGGCCAGCGGCTGCACCTGCTGTTCGAGGGGCTCGACGTCTTCGCGACCGTGTTCCTCAACGGCAAGGAAGTCGGGCGTCATGCGAACATGTTCACGCCGCTGCGGATCGACGTGACGGACCACGTGCAGCCGGGCGCCAACCGCCTGGAGGTGTGCCTGGGCGCGCCGCTGTTCCCGCCGGACCGCCCGGCGCGGCAGTCCGACGTCCGCGGCTACGGCCAGATCACGCGCCTGCAGGTCCGCAAGTCCCAGTCGTGCTACGGCTGGAACATTTCGCCACGCATGGTCACGACCGGCATCTGGAAGCCGGTCTCGTGGCTGCTCGTCGACGAGGTCGAGATCGCCGACGTGTTCGTGAACACCGTTTCGCTGGGGCGGGACGGCACGGCCGAGCTCGAGGCGCTGGTCGAGCTGCGCCACAACCACGGCCGGCCTGGTGCCGCCGAGGTGGACTTGGTCGTCGCGGGCCAGGCCCGGAAGATCTGCCTCGCCTGCGACCCGAGCGGCGGGCGTCACGTCGTGCGCTTCACGGTGCCGCAGGCCCGACTCTGGTGGCCGCACAACCACGGCGCGCAGCCCCTTTACGACTGGAGCGCGACGCTGCGGCGCGGCGGGCGCGAGCAGGACCGCCGCGCGGGGCGCTTCGGCATCCGCACCGTGACGCTGATCCAGGAGCCGGACGACGACGGCGGCATCTCGTTCGTCTTCGCGATCAATGGAAAGAAGATCTTCCTGAAGGGCATGAACTGGACGCCGGCCGACGCGATCTTCGCGCGGGTCGACGACGCCCGGTACGCGCAGCTGCTGGCCGCGGCGAAGGACACGAACATCAATGCCATGCG
>CAZUQB010000615.1:0-2047 GCA_964622405.1 uncultured Opitutaceae bacterium
CGCGCTGGTCGGGTACCTCCTGGGGTCGCTGCCCTTCGGGTACCTCGTCGCGCGCGCGAAGGGCGTGAACATCTTCGAGGTTGGCAGCAAGAACCCGGGCGCGACGAATGTCCGCCGCGTGCTGGGCGCCGGCCCGGGCAACCTGGTCTTCGCGCTCGATGCGCTGAAGGGCGCGGCGGCCACGGCTGCCCCGCTGCTGTGGATCCGGTTGGGCGGGGGAGCCGCGCCGGGTGAGCCGCTGCCCCTGTTGGTGGCGGGACTGGCGGCGGCGCTACTCGGGCATTCGTTCTCGTGCTTCACGCGCTTTCGCGGCGGCAAGGGCGTGGCGACCGGCGCGGGCGGGTTCCTGGTGCTGTTCCCCCTCGGGGTGCTGGCGGCGGCCGTCACCTGGGGCCTGACCGTGCTGCTGACCCGCTACGTGTCGCTCGGCTCGATGCTGGCGGCGGTGGCGCTGGCGATCGCGGCCTGGGCCCTGCACCGGCCACCG
The DNA here is from genome assembly GCA_964622405.1 of uncultured Opitutaceae bacterium. GTDB lineage: Bacteria > Verrucomicrobiota > Verrucomicrobiia > Opitutales > Opitutaceae > Opi-474. The sequence continues at coordinate 488 of CAZUQB010000615.1, forward strand.
CTGCTCGTGGGGCTGTGCGCCGCCGTGACCGTTTTCGTGATCCTTCGCCATCGCACCAATCTCGCCCGCCTCGTGGCCGGGACTGAAAACAAGGTCGGCCAGAAGCCGGCCGCTCCGCCCGCCGCATGAACGCGCGCTCGATCATCCGCATCGGAGTGTGCGGGCTGGGCACCGTGGGGCAGGGCGTTTGGACCCATCTCACCCGCATCCGGCCGGAGCTCGAGTCCCGCTTGGGCGTGGAGCTGGAGCTGACCCGCGCGTCGGTCCGCGACCTGCGCAAGCGCCGCAGCGTGAAGCTCCCGGCCTCGAAGCTCACCACCGACCCGCTCGCGGTGGCGACCGACCCGAATATCGACATCGTTTGCGAGCTGATCGGCGGCACGACGCTGGCGCGCGACGTGACGATCGCGGCGCTCGCGTGCGGCAAGGTGGTGGTGTCGGCCAACAAGGCGCTGATCTGCGCGCACGGCGCGGAGATCTTCGCGACGGCGCGGCGGCATGGCGGCCATTTCCTGTTCGAGGCCAGCGTCGCGGGCGGCATCCCGATCATCAAGGCCCTGCGCGAGGGACTGGTGGCGAACCGTTTCCCGCTGATCTACGGCATCCTCAACGGCACCTGCAATTACATCCTGACCCAGATGGAGGAGCAGGATGCTCCGTACACCTCCGTCCTGGGCGAAGCCAAGCGGCTGGGTTATGCGGAGGCCGACGAGTCGCTCGACGTCCAGGGATGGGACACCGCCCACAAGGCGGCGGTGCTGGCGTTCCTTGCGCACCACACCTGGGTGAAGCCGGAGCAGATGATTGTGGAGGGCATCGACCGGATCACGCCGGATGACTTCAAGCACGCCGAGGCGCTGGGCTACGGCATCAAGCTGCTGGCGGTGATCGCGCGGGACTTCGCGACCGACGAGCTGAGCGTGCGCGTCCATCCGACCCTCCTGCCCGAGAGCCACGTCGTGGCCAAGGTCAGCGGCGTGTTCAACGCCGTGTCGGTGCGGGGCGACGTCGCGGGCACGACCCTCTACATCGGGCGCGGCGCCGGCCGTGATGCCACCGCCAGCGCGGTGATCAGCGATCTGGTCGATGCCGTGGCGCTGCTCAAGAATGACCGGCGCGCATTCGTCACGGCCCGGAAGTCCAACGCGCCCGAGCCGGCGATGAAGCCATGCCGCCTGGCGCCGCTGCAGCACATCCGGGGCCGGTACTATCTCCGCATGACCGTGAGCGACGAGCCGGGCGTGCTGGCGCAGATCGCGCACGTGATGGCCTCGCAGCACGTCAGCATCGCCAGCGTGATCCAGAGCGCGCAGGAGCCGGCGGGCATGGCCTCGCTGGTGCTCACGACCCACCAGAGCGACGAGCGGGCGATGCGCGCCACGCTGGCCCGACTCGCCCGGCTGCGCTGCGTCCGGGAGACGCCACTGCTGCTGCGCATCGGCGACTTCGCCGACTAGCCCATTTCGACCATGCCACGCATCGTCCAAAAATATGGCGGCACCTCGGTGGGTGACGTCGAACGCATCAAGAAGGTCGCGGAACGCATCAAGGCGACGCGCG
>CAZUQB010000616.1:0-2042 GCA_964622405.1 uncultured Opitutaceae bacterium
GAAATCCTCGGCTCTCGTGGCCGCACGATGTGCGACGCCTGCCGCCTGCTGGGATCACCCTGGCTGCCGAACCTCCACGGCGGACGGGCCCGGCCGCGGGCCACGGCGGTGTCGCTGGGCCTGCGGACGAAGGCGAAAACGACCCCGACGGCGTCCGGCGCGAAGCGCACCAAGGGTGGCGAACAGCGGCGGAAGTGAGTGGCCTTGATTCCGGATTCCGGAATCCGGATTCCGGAATCTGACCGGACTGCCTCGTCAATTGGCGCGGAGTATTCCGCGCCGGCCGGACCTGGAATCAGGCCTCGGGCTCCGGGCTCGGCGGCTCGGGGCGGTGGGTCCGGAGCAGCAGGTAGCCGAAGAGCGCGAGGCCGGTGGAGACTCCGACGAACCAGTCGCCGTGCAGCACGTAGAAGGTCGACTGGCCGATCCAGCGGGCGTCGCGGGTGACGGCGATCGTCTGCGTGCCGCGGAAATAGATGCTGTCCTCGTCGTTGACGAGCTTGGCGCGGACGCTGCCGAACTCGTCGATCCACCCGCTCCAGCCGCCATTGCCGCAGCGCAGCACGGGGCGCCGGGTCTCGACGGCGCGCAGCACCGAGTGGGCCGCGTGCTGGTAGGCCGCCCCGCCCTCGCCGAACCAGGCGTTGTTGGTCTGGACGACGAGCACGTCGGCGCCGGCCAAGGCGCTGCGCCGCGCCAGCTGCGGATAGATGTCCTCGTAGCAAATCAGCGGGCCGAAGGTCACGGCGTTGCCGGCGATTGGGACGACGAGCGGGGACGAATAAAGTCCGGCGGCGAAATCGTCACCGATCGGCACGAACTTCGAGAGCCAGCCGAGCACCGGCCGGAGCGGGACATATTCGCCGAACGGCACGAGATGGCGCTTCGCGTAATAGGTCGTCTGCAGGCCCGTCACGGGATCGACGGCAAACACCCCGTTGTACCACGCCTCGTCCGGCGTGTGGGCGCCCTCGACGGCGACGGACCCCAGCAGCAGCGGCGCCCGCGAGCGGCGGGCCAGGGACTCGACAAAGGCCCGGGCGTCGGCATCGCCGCGCACGGCCCACGGCGTCGTGGCCTCCGGCCAGAGGATCGCGTCGGGCAGCGTCGCCGCGGCCTTGAGCGTCGTGTCCTCCAGGACCTTGAGGATGCCGGGCCCCTTGGCCGGATCCCACTTCACCTCCTGCGGGATGTACGGCTGGACGAACGCGAAGCGGCCCAGCGGCACGCTGAAACGGAGCCGGTTGAACGATTCCTGGACATGCACGCAGAGGCACACGAGCAGGAGGAACATCGCGAGGAAGAACTCCTGGCTGCGCTTGCGCAGGCCGGTCTCGCCCTCGCGGAAGAGCCGGTGCGCGTAGGCGGCGAAGCCGAGGTTCATCATCACCAGCACGAACGAGACGCCCCACCCGCCGGTGAAGGCGGCGATCTGGAGGATGCTGGCCCGCTCCCACTGGCTGGCGGCCAGCGGCAGCCAGGGAAAACCGCTGAACAGCCACGAGCGGGTCCACTCGATCACGACCCAGGCGCCGGCCAGGCCGAGCACGGCGACGAGCCGCACGGGCGTGGGCCGGCCGACGAGTCGCGGCATGGTCCACCACGCGGCGAGGAACCAGCTGCCGACCCAGACGCCGATGAAGGGTCCGAGCAGGAAAAGACCGAGCCACGTCACATGGTGCAGCCAGCCGAGCACGATGGTCCACGCGACCGCCTGGGCGCCGAGCACCGTGAGCGCGAACAGCCGGAACGGCGGGCGGAGATAGGCCCAGAACAGCGCCGGCACGAGCATCGCGTAGGCGAATTCCGGCATCTGGAACGGCGGGTACGACAGCACGCCGAGCAGCGCCGTGAGCCCGAAGACGATCGCGGCGGCGACCGTGTTCGGGTGGCGGTCCCAGAGCGTCGGCTGCGGCGCGTAGGGATCGGGCGGAGCGGGCGGGAGCGGAGAGTCGTCGGGCACGAGGAGCGGGAGGGAACGCTCAACGCCCGACGCCCAACTTTCAACGTTCAACTCGGAGTCCGGCGAACGCCGAAGCGGA
>CAZUQB010000617.1:0-2041 GCA_964622405.1 uncultured Opitutaceae bacterium
TCTCGACGGCCTTCATGAGGCCCATGTTGCCCTCCTGGATCAGGTCGAGGAACGACAGGCCGCGGTTCGTGTACTTCTTGGCGATGGAGATGACGAGGCGGAGGTTGGCCTCGACCATCTCGGTCTTGGCCTGGTGGGCCTCGCGGATGTGCACGCGGGTCTGGGCGACGACGGCGAGCAGCTGGTGCGGGGAGATGCGCTGGGCGGCCTCGATGTGCTTGAGCCGCAGGTTGACCGAGCGGACGTCGATGGCGGCGTCCTTCTTCGTCTTCGGGTGCTTGGCGCGGTCGAGCTGGTGGTGGAGCGTCTCGATCTCCTCGAGCGTCGGGCGGATCTGCTCGAGGTACTCCTCGTAGACCTTCAGCTTGAAGAAGAATTTGCCGAAATTCGCGCGGAGGACGTTCTCGCGCTTCTTGTGCTTGGCGAGGACCTTCTTCCGCTCGTTGTCGGACTTGGCCTTGAGGTACTCCTGCCACGACTCGGCCACGGCCTTCTCGGCCTTCTGGGTGTTCTCGACGAGCTTGGGCAGCGCCTTGAAATAGGCCTCGCGGCTGTCGATCTTCTTGTCGATCACGACGCGGTCGAAGCGCTCCTCGCGGTTGAGCAGCTTGGCGCCGAGCGTGCCGATGTACGAGCCGATGGCGGCGGCCTCGAAGAGAGCGGTCTGGGCCTTGAGCTCCGCGTTTTCGATGCGCTTGGAAATCTCGACCTCCTGCTCGCGGGTCAGCAGCGGGACCTGGCCCATCTGCTTGAGGTACATCCGCACCGGGTCGTCGAGAATGTCGTGCTGCGAGGAGCGGCTCTCCTCCTCCTCGGCCTCCTCCATGCGCTGCTTGTAGTCGTCGACCTGGTCGGGCTCGAGGATCTCGATCTCGAGGTTCTGCAGGATGGAGAGGACGTTATCGATCTCCTCCTGGTTCTCGACGGACTCGGGCAGCGCCTCGTTGATGTCGTCGAAGGTGAGGTAGCCCTGCTCCTTCGAGAGCCGGATCAGGTGCCGGATCTTGTCATTGATGCCGCCCGCGGGGATGTCGCCCGCCGCGGCGTCACCGGCGGCGTGGTTCTGGTTCTTTTCCAGCACGGCCTCGACGGCTTCGGAATGGGTGTCGGCGGCGGCGTGGGCGGGCTTGGCTTTGCGCGGCATGGATAAATAGGTCTCTATAGATACGGCAAAAAAACACTAGACCACCACCGGCAACTGCAAGGGCTGGCGCAGCTGACGCTGGAGATCCAGGCGTTCTTTTAAGAGTGAAATTGGGTCAGAATTACTGTCCGCACCGTGGTTGGCTAATGCAAGTTCTATTTGCCTTAGGCGGGGTTCGAGGGCGCGGGTCCGCAGCTGGCGCAGCCCTTCATTGGCGACCTTGACCGGGTCGTCAATCGCAGGTCGGTCGAAAAGCAAGGAAGCCACTAATGTCTTTTCCTCAGGGGTTTCCAGCAGCGTGTCAAGGTGGTCGCGACCGGGCCAGGTGTCGTGCTCAAACTCGGCCAGGAAGCGGTTGAGCAGCACGCCCGCCGGGTGGGAGACGTCGATCCAGTCGTGCGGCAGGGTCGAGCACAGCGGCTTGCCGAGCGACTCGTAGTGCAGGCACAGGATCAGCAGATGGTGCTCCGGACTCTGGCCGGTGTTCGCCGGCGGCGCGACCGGCGCGGGCGCGGCTTGGCCGGCGGGACGGGCTGCAGCCTGGCGCTGCTGGCGGGTGGTGAAGGCCTGGAAGTCGCGGAGCAGGGCGTTGGGGGACACGCGAAGGTAGGCGGCGTTTTCCTGCAGAAACGTCGAGCGCGTGATCTCGGAGTCGGCCTGGCTGACGATCTCGAAGAGGGTGACGGCGGCGCGGGACTTCTGCTCGGCCGAGGCGTTCATCACGTCGGGCAGCACGGAGCGCTGGGCGAACTCCATGGCGGAGAGCGCGGTCTTACGGACCTCCTCGTAGGCGGCGAGGCCGCGCTCGCGGAAGAGCGAGTCCGGATCGTCGCCCTTGGCGAGCACGAGGAACTTCACCTCCAGCCCGGCACGCAGCGCCATGGGCAGGAAACGCAT